>DAIEHY010000179.1 GCA_027353165.1 Desulfosporosinus sp. | reverse complement strand
CAGGTGCTAAGACCAATGATAGAGTTAAAAACAAGGCCAAGCAACTATGTGCTTTACGCTTTCTCAAATTCTCCCCTCCTTTCTTTTAATGATTTACGACTGCCCTGTCAATCTTTGTAACAATAATTGCCATAATCAGGCCAAGTAGTAATGCTACGCTTACCCCAACAGCTGCTGATAGAGCCTCAGTTGCTAGCGCGGATACGTTTGTAGTATAAATACTCCACACTGAGGCAAAATAGCCTGCCCACCCTAGGAACATAGCGTCTACTCTAAGTCCTATAGTAGATATGATGACTAATACAAACAGTGACAAACCACAAATCAGAGCTAAATAAACAGTATTATTTGGCGGTAGCGGCATTTTGGTGGCAAGGACAAGAATTCCCGCTAAACCAACGATTACTCCAACCAGCATCGAAAGCCCAGCTTTAAAATAGTCCCCCACCTGTCCCAGTACGGCATACATTGCCATTGCGATAGCAGCCATAAAGAACGAACTCATACCCAGGGTATCCTTAAGCAGAACAAAGGCAGAAAAAATAAGCGCAACTATTAGCCCAAGACCAATTCCTCGTTTCAATTGATTCACCCCCTTCTTTCTGAATATTCCCAATATTTAATATTCCACATCACTATTGAATACTCCTTCAATAATTGAATTCAAATTCATTATTTTATTTAGTCTATTTTCGACATTAATTTCGTTGCAAAAAATAAAGCCAATAAATTTCTTGCCCTCAGAAATTATTGGCTTATAAATACACTCTATTCCACCTAGCATTTGGATAAACCCTAGCTATTAGAACTTACCCAATTTGTTTAATTTGGCTAACGCATCTGCCAGAGCAGTATTCATTGGTCCGCTATCTTTTTGATTTTGCAAATACTTACCGACCTCTCGCTTGTTGAGATTTCCCTTCTCAGCCTCTCTTCGTTTTGTAAACGCTGAAAGTTTTTCACGATGTCCGCAGACACAGGAGAATAATTTATTATCTCCCTCTCCCTTGATCTCCATCTTTTTATGGCATTCAGGACAGCGGGCATTCGAGGTTTGAGAGAGTCCTTTTCGGTAACCGCATTCCCGATCTTGACAGACAAACATCTCGCCCTTTTTGCCCTTAACTTGCAATAGGTACTTTCCACACTCTGGACACTTATTTCTCGTCAAATTATCATGCTTAAAGCTCTGGGCGCTGCCCATGACCGTGGATACCAATTGAGTGGCGTATCCCCTGATTCCCTTCAAAAACACCTGGCTATTAACTCGGCCTTTGCTAATCTCGGCCAACTGCTGCTCCCACTTGGCTGTGAGCTCTGGTGACTTTAGTTCTGTGGGCACTAAGCTAATCAGTTGAATCCCTTTCGAAGTGGGTATAATCTCTTTCCCTTGACGATTCATATAAAAGGAATTAAAAAGCTTTTCAATGATTTCTGCTCGGGTTGCCGGAGTTCCTAATCCATGGCTTTGATCCATCGCTTCCCGTAGCGTTTGGTCTTCAATTAATTTTCCCGGATGTTCCATCGCGGAAAGTAACGTGGCCTCAGTATGTCTGGCTGGAGGTTTCGTTTTACCTAATACTAACTTGGCCGTCAGATTATTAAGCACCTCTCCTTTGCGAATTTCTGGGAGAGTTTGCTCTACGTCACCATCTCCGTCTATATCTTCGGATGGATCCTCTAAACTGCCAGAGCCATGTCCTTCATAAACCTTCCGCCACCCTTTAAGCTTGACGACCTTCCCTTTAACCGTAAAAATTTCTCCCTTTATCTTGACCTTAACCATGGTTTGTTCGTATTCAAAGGCTGGAGAGAGCACAGCAAGAAACCGCCTAACAATTAAATCATAAATTTTTAATTCTTCCGAACTAAGTCTAGACAACGTAGGAGGTTGTTCAGTTGGAATAATCGCATGATGGTCTGATACTTTAGAACCATCGACAAATCGTTTCGTAATTATCAATTTATTTCTCAAAATACTCCGCGCCAAATCAACATAAGGTCCCAGGGCAACGCTTTTTAAGCGTTCCGGTAAAGTGCTGACAATATCTTCACTAATATGTCGAGAATCAGTACGTGGATAAGTCACTAATTTATGATTCTCATAAAGTTGCTGCATCACAGAGGACGTTGTTTTGGCGGAAAATCCATATTTGCGATTAGCATCCCGTTGTAGTTCAGTCAAATCATACGCCAAGGGTGGGAGTTCTTTTTTTGCTTCTTTCTTAACCTCGATCACTTCCCCCGCTTGGCCCGTTACTCTTGCGAACAATGCCTCAGCTTTGTTGCGATCAAAAAGGCGGGTTTGACCATTCTGGTCTTGCCAGCGGAGAGTAAAACCACTACCTAAGAGATTAACCGACCAATAGTCTTTAGGAACAAACTGTTTAATCTCAGCTTCGCGTGCCACAACCATCGCCAAAGTAGGAGTTTGTACTCTTCCTGCAGAAAGTTGGGCATCATATTTACACGTCAAGGCCCGGGTGACATTCAGCCCAATTAACCAATCCGCTTCTGCACGACATTCTGCTGCGGCAAATAAAGGCTCGTATTCCTTACCTGGCTTTAAATGGTTAAACCCTTCTTTAATGGCACGTTCCGTTAGAGAGGAGATCCACAAACGTTTAATGGGTTTTCGCCAACCCGCTTTTTGAATAATCCAGCGTGCAACAAGTTCCCCTTCTCGCCCCGCATCCGTCGCAATAATAAGATCCGAAATATCCGGACTCTTCATGAGATTCTTAACCACACCAAATTGTTTTGAAGTTTCTTTCATAACAACTAATTCCATCTTGGCTGGAAGCATTGGCAGGTCTTCCAGTTTCCAAGTTTTATATTTTTCATCATATACTTCAGGATCTGCCAGCGTCACTAAATGTCCGAGGGCCCAAACCACAACATAGTTTGAACCCATGAAGCATCCATTACCTTTCTGATTACAATGAAGGATTTTCGCAATTTCGCGACCCACTGAAGGTTTCTCAGTTAATACTAGCGTTTTTCCCATATCATGACTTCCTATCTCTTTTTCAAATTTTTAAGTTCTAACTTCTAATTGGAGTTCATCCTTTTTGAGAATTTACGACAATGACTCCAAAAGCGACTAGTGCTAACGCTAAAAACATGTTTAAGGTCAGTCGTTCGCCTGGAATGAAGAGGGCCGATAAGATAGCGCCGGAAATGGGGGTCATAAATTTAAAGACACTAATTTCTCCCGCTTTATTGCTTCTCAAAATAGCGTACCAGAGAGAAAAAGCGGTCGCCGAAAGAAAGCCAGAATAAACGAGCAGCATTAGCGCTTTGTTCGTAAAAACCATAGCATTAGGTTTTAATCCAGGTAGCCCTGCTGCAATCAAGAGTATGGATCCTAGTAGCATTTGCCAAGCTGTTAATACAAAGGGATGAACTTCTTTTGACATTCGTTTTGCTAAGATAGTTCCGAAAGCGCCGACAAGTCCAGATAAAATCATAAATCCTTCACCCTGCCATGAGAAATCCAACGTAAAATTCCCTCCGGAATTAACCAAAATAATTCCCCCAAAACCCGTCACTAAACCGAGAATCTTACGAAGATCTAAACGGTCATCCCGATAAACGAAGTGGGCTAAAACAACGACAAAAAAGATCCCCGCAGACTGTAAAACAGCACCTTTCATACCAGAGGTATGTGCTAAGCCATTATAAAAAAGGAAATACATTAAACTAATTTGCAATATTCCCAGCAAAAAGAGCTGAGGAAGCATGGTTAGTTTAACTTTTGGTGACTGCCGCAATCCAATGATAATCATGGCAAAAATTAGTATACCAGCTAAAAAAAAGCGCATTCCAGCAAGTACAATAATTGCTGAACGATCACTCGCGGCTATCCCAAGCTCTTGATAACTGACTTTCAAAACTGGAAAAGCACTCCCCCATAGTACAGCACAAAACAGGGCAATAACGATGACCCAATACCGGTTAGTTAAGCAGAATCCATAATTGCGTTCTTTGTTTCGATTTAAACTCATTATATAGTCCTTCCTAGCGAATCCGAATCATTCTTTGTTCTGATTTAGTGCAAAAGAGAGAACCCAGTAAGGTTCTCCCTAGCAAGACATAAGCCTTTCTCTCCTGCATCATGAAGTTATATCAACCCACTGACCCTTAGTTAGTTCCA
>DAIEHY010000178.1 GCA_027353165.1 Desulfosporosinus sp. | reverse complement strand
AAGATGCGCTCTATTCCAAGCCGGACTTTTCAGAAGCAGACGGAATTAAGGCTTCCATACTCGAGGGGGATTTCGCGGAACTGAATGGCTGGCAAGCTGAGGCAGAAGCCTCTGAACTATTAATGGGACTAGGCATCGGCAAGGATCTCCAAAGTTGCAAAATGAAAGAACTCAGTGGCCATGAAAAAGTTCGAGTATTGCTGGCACAGGCTCTCTTTGGCAACCCGAATATCCTCTTACTTGATGAGCCAACCAACCATCTTGACCTAACTTCAATTGCTTGGTTGGAAAACTTCCTCTACAATTACGAAAATACTGTCATTGTTGTCTCACATGACCGGCATTTTCTCAACAAAGTATGTACCCACATCGCCGATATCGACTTTGGGAAGGTCCAACTTTACGTGGGTAACTATGATTTTTGGTATGAGTCAAGTCAATTAGCGCTAAGACTTATGCGAGAAGCAAATCGTAAAAAAGAAGATAAAATTGAAGAGCTACAGAAATTTATCCAACGTTTCAGCTCTAATGCCTCAAAAGCAAAACAAGCAACCTCTCGGAAGAAACAACTTGATAAACTAACCCTGGATGATATAAAACCTTCTTCCCGTAAGTATCCCTATATTGCCTTCACCCCAGATCGAGAGGCGGGCAACAATATTTTGACCGTCAAGAACTTGACCGTGAGCGTTGATGGCACAAAAGTATTGGATAACCTCTCATTTATGATGAATAAAGGGGATAAAATTGCCTTTGTTGGACCCGATGGCAATGCCAAGACTACTTTATTTAAGGTTCTAATGGGTGAAATTCAACCTGATGAAGGGGAAATCAATTGGGGTATTACTACTACCCAAGCCTATTTCCCTCAAGATAACTCCTCTTATTTTGATACTGATCTCAATCTAGTTGACTGGCTTAGACAATTTTCTAAAGACCCAGATGAATCCTTTGTCCGGGGATTTCTAGGGAGAATGCTCTTCTCCGGAGATGAGTCCTTAAAATCTGCCCGTGTCCTTTCCGGGGGTGAAAAGGTACGCTGCATGGTATCCAGAATGATGCTAAGTGGTGCCAATGTCCTTATATTAGACGAACCCACCAATCACCTGGATATGGAATCCATCACGGCTCTCAATAATTCCCTAACTAATCTTGATGGGAATATCCTGTTCGTATCCCAAGACCACCAGTTTGTCCAAACCATTGCTAACCGGATCATTGAGATAACCCCACAGGGGCTCCTTGATCGTCAAATGACGTTTGATGAATATCTGGAAAATGAGGATGTTAAAGCTTTACGCGAAACAATGTATGCTTAATCGACACCTAAACAGGCACTCCATAGACGATGTAGGAATGAATACAGAATAATAAATTTGACATCAATCGATTTTTTAGTTATACTGATGCAAGCTCGTTAAAACTAGTGGATTTAAGCAAACCTTCTCTATTACCTAAGGCTCCGGGAAGAAGTTGGTGAACTTGCCATGTAGGCGCGGGTAATATTTTAGTGGAGGTTTTTTATAATGTTCAATGACAAAGTTTTAAATTGCAAAGATTGTGGTCGTGATTTCGAGTTTACAGCCTCAGAGCAAGAGTTCTATGCTGAAAAAGGGTTCACCAATGAGCCTGGACGTTGCCCAGAGTGCCGTGCAGCTAAAAAAGCACAAACCAGAAACCAAGGCGGCGGTGGATATGCGCGTCAACAACGCGAAATGTTCCCAGCTATCTGCGCAACTTGTGGAAAAGAAACAACCGTTCCTTTCCAACCTTCTGGTGACAAGCCAGTATACTGTCGTGATTGCTACCAACCACGTACACGTAGCAATTGGTAAATCGCTAATTTTAAAAACCCTCCTAACCGAAAGGTTATGGAGGGTTTTTTTATTAACTTATTTAATGTCCTTGAACCTCGATAGGGTGGTGTCCCTCGCCAATAAATTATTGTGTATTAGTGGACGGAGTCATTGATTTAAAGCCTCTATGACCACCCCGCTTACCCATTTCTCCCGGAATAAAGGTGCCACTTTTTAGGGCCTCTTTTTGAACGTCTATCTGAGCTTTTGCTGCATCACTCCAGGTCTTGATTTGCTCTTCAGTTAACTTGCCATTACTTTTCATGGCCTCCACTTGAGCAGCCAGACGGGCTTCAGCGGCTTCACTCCAAGCTTTGATTTGTTCGTCCGTAAGAGGCTGACCTTTAGTAAACTTCGTGACGTCACCGCGCATTCCCATACCTTTACCCACGATACCCGGAAAGACCTTACCGTTATCGATGGCTTGATCGGCGGCCTGTTGGCGTTGGTCAATGGCTTTGTTCATAGCCTCCCCTTGGTCAGCAGTTCTTAAGCCTGCTTCCACTTCTTTGCCCACAATTTGTTTTTGGATACTAAACATTTGCTGAGTCAAGGTCTTAATTTCAGCAAGCTTAGTGGAATCTGTGGCGGCAAAGACTGCTGTAGCACCTCCAACCAACAATACTGCACTCAGCACACCTACGGCAAGTCTCTTCTTCAAACGCCATTCCCCCTTCTTAAAAAGTATTACCCATCAAATCTGTCACCATTGATCGGTACACCATTATCTTAACCACAAGATTTGTTTAAATTGTGAATTGAAGTTTAAGAAGTTGTGAGCTTTCAGTAAAGAAAATGTTGGCTTCCTTGATAAAACGTTAATGTATGTCAAAGCCTATCCTTAACATTAAATTCATGAATCTCATACCGACGCATTTTTTCGTAAAGCCAAGACCGTGATATCCCCAAGAGTCTTGCTACTTCAGACTTGTTGCCGTTCATCTTGATTAAAGCCTTTTCTAACGTCTCTTTATCTAAATGTTTGTGGGCATTTTCAAGGTTCCAGCCTTTCTCCAAGGTCGATCTTTCTTCATGCTTAGGTTCTCTGAGGTAAAATGGCAAATCATCAAGCTCTAACCTATCTCCCGAAGCAAAATTAACCGCTCGTTCTATGACATTTTTCAATTCCCGAACATTACCCGGCCAACGATGACGCAGAAGAGTTCTGCGTACATCTTGAGAAATATCGTTAATTTGCTTGCCAAAATCATAATTCAACCGTTCTAAAAAGACGTGAACGAGTGGAATAACGTCTTCTAGGCGAGCATGCATGGGGAGGAGGTGGAAATGGATTACATTAAGTCGGTAAAAAAGATCCCTCCGAAATTGACCCTTCTCAACCTTTTGGATAAGATCCTGATTTGTGGCTGCTATGATCCGTACATCCACCTTCAGGACTTCATTACTCCCAATAGGTTCAAAACATTTGTCTTCCAAAACTCGCAAAAGCTTACTCTGCAAATTAAGAGACATATCTCCGATTTCATCTAAAAATAACGTCCCATTATGAGCAACCGCAAATTTGCCCGGTTTTCCTCCCTTTTGAGCACCGGTAAAGGCACCGCTTGTATACCCAAAAAATTCTGACTCCAATAGGTTTTCTGGCACTGCAGCACAATTAACCTTTACATAGGGTCCTTTTCGACGTTGACTTGCCTGATGAATAGCCTCCGCAAAAAGTTCCTTGCCTGTACCACTTTCTCCCGTGAGCATAATGGTTGAATTTCCATGAGCCGCCATTTCTGCTTCTAGTTTCAGACGTCGCATATCCGGACTGACCGTAACAATCTGATTAAAGGTTATCGGTACTTTGGTTGAACCTAATTGTTCCTTATAAAAATTTAACTCATGGTCCATTTGGGCAAGTCTTTGAGCAACATCCTTGACTTCTTCCAGTCTCTGAAAGGTAATTTTACACACTGCTCCAATAATCTTACCCTGGCGCACGATAGGCAGGCGGGAAACGATATAAGCCCGCCCGTAAATGACTTGGATTTCATTCGTTTCCGCCATGCCAGTTTTTAAAGTTCTTAACAGACGAGTATTCTCTATCACCTGATCCACCGGCTGTTGCAAGAGTTCCTTTTCTCTCTTCCCGATAAACTGACAAGCTGCCTCATTGACCAATGTGATCTTCCCTTGATCGTCCACGACAAAGATGGCTTCATACGCAATATTTGTGACTGTCAGCAACGTCTCGTACAAACGCTTGGTAGCATCTAGCTCTAAAGCTACCTGATCTAAGTCGGTCAGGGCCTGGAAAACGATCACAGCTCCTGCCAACTCACTTACCGGGCTAATATTGCAGAGGACGGTAACCT
>DAIEHY010000177.1 GCA_027353165.1 Desulfosporosinus sp. | reverse complement strand
TTGTTCTGTCACTTTCACATTATAAATATTGTACCCTCCAAGGATTGAACCCATGATCAAAGCCGTCGTCAATAATAAAAGAATAATTCTATATTTAATTTTGGTCATACTCCCATCCCCCTCGAAAATCCCTTTTCTGTTCTTTAACTATACACAAACCTTAGCACATGACGCTAATGGTTAATATAGTACTTAAGTCCTAATTATTCTAACCTAGGATTTAAGGTAAATAATACCTATTGGGTATTTAGCAAAACTCCCCTTGTGAAATAATCGGATAGGAGGCCATCCATTACTTGAATGGCCGACCTTCCACACCACCGTGCGTACCGTTCGGTACACGGCGGTTCCTCAGTTTACGCTGTGACTTGTCGATAATACTCTGAAAAGAATAGGAATCCAAATCCTCTAATAACATCGTTGGTTAGGGATTTGGATAGGATAGGGCTATTGGATGTTCTCCAGTAGCTCTTTCTTGTGTTTGCGTATTCCCATGCTTTCTGCTCGCGGATCCCCAGTGATTTAAGCATTTTCAGCTTCGTTCTCACTCGTTTCCACTGTTTCCAGTAAATCATACGAATGCGTCTTCTCATCCATTCATCGGTTCCTAAGAGCAACGTCTTTATGTCCGCTATCTTGAAGTAGTTTATCCACCCCATGATGTAGCGCCTGAGTTTTGTTGCCCTGAGCTCATTGCCCATTCCATTGCTTCTGGCAGTAAGCTCTTTCACTTTGCAACGCATCTTTGCAACCGATTTCGGATGTATTCTGACCCTCATTTTACCTTTGGCTCGGTAAAACGAGAATCCAAGAAATTTCACCTTTCCTACGTAGTCAACCACTGTTTTCTCCTTATTCACTTTAAGAAATAACTTCTTCTCGATGAAGGGGAGAATGTTGTTTAGTACACGTTGTGCACTTCTTCTGCTTTTGCAGAAGATCATCAGGTCGTCCGCATAGCGGACGAACCTGTGCCCCCTTCTTTCAAGTTCTTTGTCCAATTCATTCAACATAATGTTGCTAAGAATCGGACTTAGGGGACCACCCTGCGGTACGCCGACTTCTGTCTCTTCGAAGCTATTCCTTACAATCACGCCAGCTCTCAAGTATTTGTGGATGAGCGATATGACTCGACCATCCTTTATTGTCCTTGATAGTACTTCGACCAATTTACTTTGATTCACGGTATCAAAATACTTCTCCAGATCCATGTCTACAACATATTTATATCCTTCTTCTATGTTGTTCTGACATTTCCTGATAGCATCATGGGCGCTTCGTCCGGGCCTAAATCCATAGCTATTGTCCGAAAACTGCTTCTCGAAGATCGGTGTGAGCACTTGACCTACTGCCTGTTGCACCACTCGGTCAACTACTGTAGGAATTCCTAATTTTCTTATCTTCTTTCCGTCTTCCTTGGGTATTTCTACTCTTCTGACGGGATTAGGACGGTGTTTACCGTCCAGAATTGACTGCCTGAGTTGGCCCCCGTTTTCTTTGAGATATTGCAGAAGTTCATCTACTTTCATCCCGTCGACTCCGTGGGCACCCTTGTTGGATTTGACTCTTTTATATGCGTTGTTCATATTGTCTCTGTCCATAATCTTCTCAAGCAGTCTGTCCTTCGACATGTCTGCGTCGGTGATGTTGTTTTCAGTTATCCTTCCAGAATTGTGCACTCCTGCATATCCTTCGTGTTCCGCACTATTCTTTTGCAGTGAGCCTTCCTTTTGACTTTTGTCCGGGGGAAGTTGGCTGCGCTTAGCTTCTGTTTTGGTAACATTCATTTACTACCACCTCCTAAGGTTCAACCCTTCCCCGATGACGTCGACTTCTTCGGGTACTATGGTATCTGCTGACTTCTCATGACAAATCTTATTTCAACCGTGATTCAAACTTATCTCCTCACGTCCATGAGATCTCCCACGGTAAGACGATTCACTTTCATTCCATGTACCCACATCATTTACACTGGTATGTCTGTGTAGTTAATTGGACTTCGTTTTGTTCTGCAAACTCGTCCCATATCCTATGCCTGATGATGTTCGTGTTCCTTGGGTCGGAATTTTGCCTCCAGCTTCCTTCGAATTCCGCCTCGCGGCGGACACTCTTGCTCTTGGCTAATGGTTGGCAACTACAAGCCCCCATAGTGGACTTTCACCACCTAGTTAATCGCCATGCGTGGCACACCAAAAAAAGGACTAACAAGTATTAGTCCTCAAATTTTAAAATTTAAGTTTATCCGTTAAAAATCATTTCTAAAGCTTGTATGATCTCTTTTCTAGGCATTCCTACACTTTCTTTTAAAATCTTGTTTAAGACTCCTAATGCCCTAGAGCCCCCAATACAACCTAAGGCCCAGGCCGCCATTCCCTTAACCCGTTCATCGCTATTCTCACAGAAAGCCTTTTCCAAATGGGGGATGTAAAAAGAATCATGGCTATTTCCCATTACCCGTGCCACATTCATTTTCCAGCGCCAGATTTCATCTGCAGACATGTAAAACATATGTGGCCAAATCTGTTTCTTAAAATAATCCACGTCCATATGTAATAGTTTTGTAAGTTCAAAATCCGCAGCTCGCCCCTCGACAACTGGATTAATTGGATGCGCTTGGGCCAACCAAGCCTCATTTCGAGGACAAACGTTTTGACATCGATCGCAGCCATAAACCCACATGCCCATTGGCGCTCGGAGTTCAAGTGGGGTAATTCCGTCACCGTAATAACTTAGGAATGAAATACATTTACGGGGATCAATGTTTCTGGGTCCAATTAATGCATTAGTAGGACAAGCAACAAGACAAGTATTTTTACACCACTTTGGACAGTTTTCGATTAAAGTCGGCTCATCCGGTTCAAATTCGCAGTTAACTACAACTCCCAATACGATAATCCAGGAACTCTGCCGAGCGACTTTGTTTGAATAAATAAGACAATTCTTGCCGAAGGTTCCAAGTCCAGCACGAGCCGCCGCTAGACGGTGAGGCAGGTTGGCAGGGATTTTAGTTTCAATCTCGTTCTCACTCAGAAAATCACAAAATGCCTTCGTTCGTCGATACTGGCCCCCTCGGGTAACCCTGTCATCATCAATATAGCACCGACCGAACTTTCCAACCAGAGAGGCCGGGATAGAGTGACTAAAATAAGATTTAACTAAAACAATGATTGACTTGGCCTCCGGAAAAGTACTTTTCGGATCGGTTCCTTGCTGGAGATCCATGCCCTTTTCTTTGAGCCACGCATAGTTTTCTTGCCTTTCGGAAAGAACTTTTTGTTGTGTTTCAAAAGCATCTGCAGTCGTAAAACCAACGTCATCAAAGCCGAGCTTGCGAGCTTGATCAATAATCTCACGTTTAGTAATCAATGATCCCACCTTCTCTTTCTTTGTACCGATTACAGGTCAACTAGACTCTCCCTAGTTAAACACTAGACAAAAAGGGTTACGATTTGATTCTCCTTAGACAGCCAATATCCCCCGACAGTGAGCCGTAAAGAAGGAATTGCTGTAAAAGTGGCTGTTAAAAGGGTCAAAAGAGGATTTTCAGCCAACAACCCGCTTCGCGTAAAGAGAATATCAAGGAATTTAACTGTAGACGATTTACCGCAAAAGACATGTCGCGATCGTTACACCCGATTACGACTGCATTACCTTCATCAAATCCTGAACTAATTGCAATTGCTCCCTGCCGTAAACCATAGCCTTTATTCAAGCCTAGTGATCTGCGACCTGTCCCCTCAAAACGATCAATGACAGCTATTTTCAAGATATTGTCTTTCAATTGGATGGAATAACTACTTGTCCTTGAACATCAAGCGTCAAAGTATTGGGACCAATAGGAAAGTCTTGCTTAGGCCCTACATAGGCAATGCGTTCCCCCGAAATCAAAATCTCGTAATTTTGAAGTAATTCGCCGGTGTATACATTTAGTACTGTCCCTCCAGACAAGATGACGTCCGCCGCCTCTTTGCCCAAAGCGATCTGTTGCAGGCGCATAATCTCATTCGTTTGAATAGACATTTTCATCGCGTTCTATCGCCTTCTTCTATTAGCTCTTTTTCTGTTAGCCTTTTTACAAATAGACTACTTCTGATAAGGTGCGGGCGATGCCTGCCCCGATCCTTTACTCCCTCCGTTAACTATCGCTACTTTGCCGATGATTCACTCAATTTCCACCCCTGT
>DAIEHY010000176.1 GCA_027353165.1 Desulfosporosinus sp. | reverse complement strand
ATTGGTTAAGGAACAAGAATCAGGTAACGATTTGGGACCCATCATTGAAAAAATGAACCAAATGGTGAAGGCATATGAAGAAAAGTCAAGACCGGTGTTCTGTGCTCAACGGGGTTTTGTAGATGAGATTGTTACCCTTCCAGATTTGAGAAAATATTGTGTGGCTTTTGCCGGCGCAAATTATCAAAACCCTAGGTCTATCACACCCATCCATCAGATGATCCTACCTAGGACGATCAAGGGATAAAATGAAAGACGATACAGAGAGGGGAGATTAAAAATGGATTTTGGATTAAGCGAAGAACAAAGAATGGTTCAAGAGATGGCTCGTGATTTTGCTGAAAAGGAAATTGCTCCGTTTGTTGAAGACGATGAAGAAAATCATTACTACCGTAGAGAGATCTTAACAAAAATGGGTGGTTTAGGACTGCTGGGATGGAGTATTCCGGAGGAGTATGGCGGAAATGGTATGGGTTGGATGGAAGCCGTTGTGGCATTATATGAAATAGCTAAGGTGCATACTTCTTGGAGGCTAAGTATTAGCGGCAACGTTTGGGGACCAGCCATGACGATTAATCAATGGGGTACAGAGGAGCAAAAACAAAAGTATATCCCCCGTCTTGTCAGTGGGGAAGCAGTTGGTAGCTTTGCGATGACTGAAGCAAACACCGGTTCCGATGTGGGGAGTATGAAGACCTTCGCAGAAGACAAGGGTGACCACTGGTTGATGAATGGTTCCAAAATGTGGATATCGGGCGGGCATACTTGCGATATCGGGCTTGTCTATGCGGCAACTGAAAAAGGTGGAGGAACTAAGGGTTTATCCTGTTTTATCGTCGATTACAATAATACCCCGGGCATCACAAGAATTCCAATTCTCAAGAAGGTAGGCATGTGGCCTGCTCCAACTTCTGAACTCGTTTTTGAAAACGCCGTGATTCCTAAAGAAAACCTTTTAGGGCCAGTTAATAAGGGTTTCCAGATTTGTATGTGGATGTTGAATAATACTCGAATGGGTTGTGCTACCGGTTCCGCTGCGCTTTCGGCAGCCTGCTTAGAGGGCTCAGTTCAGTATGCCAATGAGCGTATCCAGTTTGGTGTACCAATTGGAAAACATCAAATGATCCAGCAGCAAATTGCGGAAATGAAACTTGAAGATGAAGCGGCAAAATATCTTGTCTATCGGGCTGCCTGGCTAAAAGACCAGCAATTGCCTAATCAGCAGGCGACCTCGATTGCCAAACTATTCGGTTGCAATGCAGCGGTACATGCAGCAAATATGGCCATGAAAATCTACGGTTCATATGGTTATTCAACTGAATATCCGTGCGGTCGATGGTTAAGGGATGCTAAGCAGTTTGAAACTCTGGAAGGGACTTCCAACATCCATATGCAGATTATTGCCAAAATCGAACTTGGCTATCAGCCGAATAGGTAGTTACTTGATGGGAGGGAAATAGTTTGTTGCGTGTTGGGCAAGTAATGTCACGACTTTCTGTATGTCTTCACAGTTACCATACTATCGGGGATGCACTTACTTTGATCAAAGAAAAAAAGGTAACTGGCTTGCCTATACTCAACGATCAGGGGCATCTGCTAGGGATGGTTACCAAAGAACAGATTTTTGAGAAGGGTCTTGAACAGTTTACGGCTGAGAATAAAGCGATCGACTATTTGACAACCCGTTTTCTTCCTTTGAAAGAAGAGACGCTAGTAGAAGATGTGGGAGATTTACCATTTGAAATATACCCGGTCTTCAATAATCAAGAAGAAATTACGGGAGTGGTGACCAAATATGCTTTGATGCAGGCTCATCTTCAACAAGTCCAGTTACGTAGTCAAGAACTCGAGGCAGTGTTTGACTCGGCCCACAATGGTATTTTAGCAATCAATCGCCAAGGAATTATTACATCCCTCAACCCAGCGGCAGAAAGACCTACTCGTTCAACTAAAGAGAAAGCGGTCGGACATTTCTTAAACGATATTATTATCCCGACTGGCCTCTTAGAGGTTGTGCGCAGTGGAATCCCTGAATTTGGCGTAAAATTCCAAGTGGGACGCCGACTGTATATCTCCAATCGAACACCGATTCTTAAAGATGGGGAAGTAGTAGGGGCGGTAGGAGTTTTCCAAGATGTTTCTGAGATAGAAAAAATTCTGCAGGAACTAAGAAGTGTAAAACAACTTAATGAAGAACTCCAAACAATCATAGCCTCCTCCTATGACGGGTTAATCATTTGTGATGGTCAGGGGGAGATCCTGCGTTGCAATCCTGCAGTAGGGAGGATATTAGATCTTACATGGACGGAACTTGTGGGAAGGCCCTTTAAAGATTTCGTAGATAAGGGCATTTTCCAGAAAAATATTGTTTATTTAGTTAAAAAGCAGGATGCTCTCGTCAGTCTTCTGGAAAGGCCGTTGGCAAAGCATTCCCTAGTGATCACAGGTAACCCAGTTTATAGTGAAGACGGGGAAATCGTTAAAATCGTCATCAACATTAGAGATATGAGTGAGTTGGTATTTTTACGAGAAGCGCTTGAAGAGAGTAAACAACTTTCTGAGAAATATCAGTCACAAATCGCTCAGATGAGAAATCATCAGGATATAGGAGCTGCGTTAAGATCCTGTTCCGTTATCATGAACAATGTCATGGATCTCGCATTTAGGGTTAGTCAAGTAGATTCCCCCGTAGTATTGGTCGGGGAACAGGGGGTAGGCAAGGAGGAAATTGCCAGATTGATCCACGCTCAAAGTAAACGTGCTCAAGCGCCTTTTTACAAATTAAATTGTGGATCACTACCTAATCAACTGTTAGAGATTGAACTGTTTGGACAAGAGATCCCTTTGGATATAGCTCATAGGGGGAAAAAGGGAATATTTGAGCTAGCTGAAAAAGGGACAGTTTACCTTGAGGATATTGGTAAGATGTCCTTAAGCTTACAACAGCGTTTATTGCGGATACTCAACCCCATCTCTGCCGATGTTAGAATTATTGCCAGTACCATCAGTCCTTTGAAAGAGTTAGTGGAAAAGGGCCTTTTCCACAAGGAACTCTTCTTTAGCCTCAATGTAGTACCTATAAAGGTCCCAGCCTTAAGGGAACGTAAGGAGGATCTTATTCCACTCGTTCTTTTTCATCTCGAGCAAAACAATAAGCGTCATGGGCTGGAGAAAGTTTTCTCTCCGGAAGCAATTCAATTATTTTTAAACTATTCCTGGCTAGGTAATGTTCGGGAGTTGGCAAATGTCATAGAGCGGTTGGTGGTAACTTCTAATGACAAGTTTATTTCCCCTAGGGAAGTTGACCTCGTACTTTATGAAAAGGAACAAAGCCCTCTCAGATCGGTTACCGTGGCTGGGCTAATTCCTCTTAAAGAAGCAATCGATGATTTAGAACAACAACTTGTTACGTTAGCCATGAAACAACACGGAACCACGGTTAAAGCTGCGGAGGCTTTAGGGGTTAATCAATCAACAGTAGTTCGGAAACTAAAGCGGTTAAAAAATAATCAGAATCAAAATGAAAGCAAGAAACGCTAGCAACATACATGTGCATTTGCAGTCTCTACAGCGAGTGGAGTCCTGTTAGCTAAGCAAAGTTAATGAATCTTTTCTTAAAAGAAAACAAAAATTGCTTATTAATGCATCCTAATGTCACAGGTGTAATGGGCACTTTAATAGCTGCATCAGTTATGTTGACGTTTCTTAGATAATGTCTCATCCTTGCCAAACTTATACAAATTAGCTTATAATATGTCTGAAGATTACAGGACATAAATGATTGTTGAGCATAGATAGGAGCGATTAAGTGGCTGGCAAGACTCATGATTTTCTAATGGTTAGTAAAAGTATTTTGCCCGAAGCCATATTAAAAACCGCTAAGGTCAAAGAACTCCTAGCTCAAGGAGAAGTCTATACAATTCATGAGGCCGTTGAGCTCATTGGGCTAAGCCGAAGCGCCTATTATAAATATAAAGATGGTGTCTTTCCGTTTTATGAGGCTAGTAAGGAAAGAATCATAACGATTTCCCTTCTTTTAGAAAATAAGGCTGGTGTACTATCTCACGTACTGAATTTTATTGCCTCGGTAAAAGGTAATGTCCTGACTATTAATCAAGGGATTCCGCTTCAAGGAGTTGCCAATGTTTCGATTTCCATTGAAACCGCCGGAATGGCAGACACTCCTGAGAATTTATTAGCTG
>DAIEHY010000175.1 GCA_027353165.1 Desulfosporosinus sp. | reverse complement strand
GCCTGTTCTCTTGCCCTTTCCACGGAAATAACAATATCCCCCAGCATATCATCTTCAAACTCTGAATCGGGCTCCTCATCCATTTCCTCTTGCAAGGCAAACGAAAGAACATCTGTCGGTCGATCCACTCCTCGATACTCCCGGTTTAACGTATGAATGCGCTGGTCATTAACCAACATTAAGCTCACTTCAGCCTCATCAGGCCCGCCGGATAAGTGGATAGCTTCAGTAATAGCGTTATTTAGTAAAGCGGAGAGAACGTCCTGCTGCTCCAATAAAATAGACTCCTCTTCCCAAGAGATATCCAAAATCACGTCTTCGGACAAACCTTCTCCCTGTTTAAAACAGAAAGCAATTTATCCTTTCCCCCCTTAAAAGATTCTTTTTTATCCTTAGCACTTCTAAGAGGCTAAGAATTATCCTGAATGGGCCTGCTTTGTCTCTTGAGAAGGCTTAGTTTCTACAGACCCTTCGTGATTCTCAAGTAACTTATCGGTTTGAGAGTCGTTACCGTCCTCTTGACTAGCCTCTCCCAAGAGTTTCTTATTCAAACTGGCGTTCCCATGCTCACGGGTACTTGGCATCTCCGGATATTCCACACGGGAGTGGAAGATTCCACTCAACACACGGACAAAAGCCATCGCAATTCGATCTAAGTCTTGAAACGTCAAATCACATTGATCCAATTGACCGTCATGTAGCTTGTCCTTAACAATCTTACGGACTAGACCTTCAACGCGCCCCGGGGTAGGCTGTCTCATGGACCGCACTGCAGCTTCCACACTGTCCGCCAAGGCAACCAGAGCGGCCTCTTTGGTCTGAGGCTTTGGTCCTTCGTAATGGAAAGCCTCCTCTGGAATATTTTCATTGTCCTCAAGAGCCTTATGATAAAAGAAACTGACCAGACTGTCTCCATGATGCTGGGAGATAATGTCTTGAATTTGCTGTGGAAGTTTATAATCCTTTGCTAATTCCATACCATCCTTGACATGAGACGTTATGATAAGCGAGCTTAAAGTTGGAGCAATTTTATCATGGGGATTTTCCTGGGTAAACTGATTCTCAATGAAAAAATAGGGGCGTTTCAACTTTCCAATATCGTGATACATTGAGCCAACCCTTACCAAAGTTGAATCTGCATGAACTGCTTCCGCTGCGGCCTCAGCCAAATTGCCTACTAAAATACTATGATGGTAGGTCCCTGGTGCCTCCATCAACAAGCGTTTAAGCAACGGTCGATTCGGGTTCGATAATTCTAAGAGCCGCACAGAAGAAGTAATTCGAAATCCTGATTCAAACCAATGCAAAGCCCCCACCGTTAAAAACGACGAAGCCAATCCATTCACGATCCCCAAAATCACCCCAACCACCCAGACCATCAATCGCATGTCCGAGCTAAAGGCAATTCCGCTAATCACCAAGATATTAACCCCTGATACAAATATCCCAGCCCGAGCCAAATCCGAACGCTGACTCAAATGGGACACACTATAAACTCCTACGATTCCACCAAAAAGAGCCACCAATCCTGCTTGTAAGCCGAAAGCAGTCGAAAGTGAAGGGTCCACTAAGACAGCCGCAAACACCGCTAAGACTACGCAAACCAACATTGCGACATCTACACCAATCAAAATCGCAACTGACATAGTCGCCCAAGCAACCGGAATTAGCATCCCAGACAAATTATTATAATCAGGCCCTAAATTCAAGGCCATTACCCCACGCCCTATGGCCAAAACAATACTCATTGTTAAGCCAATCAGCACCATTCGATTGGTCAAACGTAAAATATCCCGTTTATACTGGAGCAAATATACTAGAATTGTTCCCATTCCAGCGAAAACTATCAATGCAATCCCTACTGCTGATTTCCAGGTATTATGACTATTAATCAAACCATAGGCCTTCAAGACTTGGTAAACCGATTCCTCAACAATCTCCCCTGCCCCAACGATTTTTTGGTTAGCCTTGTAATGCAACACATTTTTTTTAACAAGGTTTTTGGCCGTTGTACGTAAAGCGTCAGTTGTTACCTCATCCACGCTCAGAGTTGGTTTAGTAATTTCTTGGTCCACAAAGACCTTTAATAAAGTTTTTACCTCTTCATTCAACCCCGACTGATTAAGATCGGTTTTAGTTCGCTCACGAAATCCAGCCATTTCTGCATCAGTCCGAGCTCCGGAATCTACATTGCTCGCTCTGCTTAGGATAATGCCTTTACTGATCTGTTCGACCGCATTCAAATCATCCGGTTTTATTTTTACTAAAGACGCCAATACTTTCTCTGGTAAATCCATAAACAGCTGAGCTTGTTTCAGTTTACTAATGCGAGTACGATCATCCCCTGCGGTTGACAAAGTATCACGCAAAGTGGTAAACGTTTTTTCTAAATCCTTGGTCAGTAAGTTCAAATACTCCTCATCAGGCTGGTAAACTGGTTTAACCGCTTTCGCTGCTTTATCTTGATCTCGAGAATATCCTACAGTATCTTCGATGTCCTTATCCCATGGAGCGGTGATCAGTTGGGGACTGGGCTCCCCTATTTCTAATTGAAGCGTGGGGACAAAAATATTGGAGGATAATAGAACGACAAATAACAGAAAATACACCACCCCAACAATGGCACGTAGCCATGTGGTGTGATGTTTAAGAAAATCTATACTACTTGATAACCTCATCCAGATACTTTTAACGGTTCTAAACTTCAATACCATCATCCTACTTCCAAGTGCCCCTACCAAGTTTAAACGCTTTCAAGCCTAAATAACCATCCAAAACCCTTATGGATTAGCGTATACTGCCAAATCTTCATAAGTTTCCACCTCAAGCCTGACGCGTACTGTATCGGAATTATTAGTTAACACTTTGACGGTTTCTTGCACAATCGGAACCTTAGGTGTTACTTTCTTCTGAACTTCTGACCGAGCATCTTGTTCAGCCAGTTGAAGGGCTTCTGAGACTGAACGTTCAAAATGCACTTTACGCTGTTCGATATACTTTACCCTTATACCTTCGACAGGGAAACGCCAATTCCTCCACAGTTTTACAGATAGGTTCACCACTTCTTCACTTCCTTGCTCAAAAGGTGAAACCTGCGTTGTTACCATTATGACGCGGGAACCAAATTTTATACCCCACCCTGTGGCAATTCTACCACTTTCCTCCACTTTGTCTTCCACCAATGGGATTTGAGTTTCCGCACTATACCATACTCTTGCACGAACAAAGCCTTTGGCTACCGAAGCAGGCAAGGCCTGTTTAGCATTCTGCACATTATTAGCTTCCGGCTTTCTAATGAGCACTTGCCCAGCTCGAACGGTTTCTCCTTCGTGAACCAGAGGGGTTCCTTCAATTACCATAATCTCCTTTACAACACCTGCATGACTAGCAACAAGATTACCCACCTCTTCAGGAATGGACGGACGAATTTTCTCGGAAATCTTGATTTTAATACCCGTCCCCTGACGTTCTATCCCTACCCAAGCGGCATCTGGCAATTGTTCTTGAAGTGTTTTAGCTATCCCGTTTAAATCCAAATTCCTTGAAAAGACCCCAGTTTTCAGCCCAATTTTCTCAGCACGTTCTAAAATGTCGGTGGACAATATGTTTCGATTTCCCGTCACAGAAATTGAGAGTACCAATTGGGACATTACGCTTAACACTAAAGCTATAATGAAAATTCCAAGTAAAAGTCCTTTCCTCCGCCACCAACGAGCGGCAACAAAAGGCCAGCCATATTTGGCCACAATGTGTACTCTTGTATGAGTGAGTCGAGCCGCCTTACGCAAACGCCGAAAATCTGCCAATTTAATCTGGGCTCGCATTCCTCGGTTAGACCTTTGCGTATGATAAAAAATGACACCATCTTTTAAGGCTTGATTAATGAAACGAGCCAATTGTTCTCCCCTAGCAAAGAAAAGAACTCGACCATACCAAAACGTCCGTATCCAATCAAACATTACTTTATCTCTCCTCCTCCAAACGATAAGGAAGAAAGTTCTCCTTCGATTCGCAGCTCGGTAGATAATATGACTTTTAGTATTAGCCCCTTACCTTTAAAACTGACATTTCCCTCAGCTGTTTCCAAACGAATTTCTTCTTCAGAGAAGTTAACAATGCTGTAATAATTTTCGACCAATATTTGACCCCGTCCAATTATGGTAATTTTAGGACCTTCTCCCACCACATCTGATGGGAAATCCAAAACTTCGCCCATGCTTGTCT
>DAIEHY010000174.1 GCA_027353165.1 Desulfosporosinus sp. | reverse complement strand
GCGGAGCAATTTTACTCCAGCCCGCGCATAATAATTCTATTCCTTCTTCACTTCAGTAAACTCAGCATCTACAACATCATCATCTTTTTTGGCTTCACCGGCACCAGGTTGTGCTCCAGCGTTCTGCTCTTCAGCAGCCTTTTGTTGATACATTTTTTCAATGAATGGATGAAGAACTTTATTTAGAGCTTCAATTTTAGCATTGATCTCCTCGACACTGTCCGCAGCGGCTGCAGTTTTCAGATCTCCTACTGCCTTATTAACGCTTTCAACTTCAGCAGCGTCTCCCTTACCTTCAAACTCTTTGATCGTTTTTTCAGTTTGATAAGCTAGCGAATCTGCTTGGTTCTTAGCATCAATAAGTTCTCTGTTTTTCTTATCTTCTTCAGCATGAAGTTCAGCATCTTGTTTCATTTTTTCAATGTCATCTTTAGAAAGACCTGTGGAAGAAGTGATGGTTACTTTTTGTTCATTTCCAGTGGCTACATCTTTTGCCGAGACGTGAACAATACCATTGGCATCAATATCAAATTTAACTTCGATCTGCGGAATGCCACGTGGTGCAGGAGGAATTCCTGTTAATTGGAAACGTCCGAGCGTCTTATTGTAACTCGCCATTTCACGTTCCCCTTGAAGAACATGAATATCGACAGAGGTTTGGTTATCTGCAGCCGTTGAGAACGTCTGTGATTTAGTAGTTGGGATCGTGGCATTTCGATCAATAATCCGTGTGAATACTCCGCCAAGGGTTTCAATCCCTAAAGAAAGCGGGGTAACATCCAGCAAGATCATATCCTTTACTTCGCCACTGAGTACGCCTCCTTGAATCGCAGCACCCATAGCAACCACTTCATCAGGGTTAACCCCTTTATGAGGCTCTTTTCCGCTCAACTTTTTGACCGCTTCTTGAACGGATGGGATACGAGTGGACCCCCCGACAAGAATGATCTGATCAATTTGACTCCAAGAGAGTTTCGCATCTTCAATCGCTTGACGTGTTGGCCCAAGAGTAGATTCCACCAGGTCGGAGATAATTTCTTCAAACTTGGCCCGAGAAATATTCATATCTAAATGTTGTGGTCCTTCTTCTGTCATCGTAATAAACGGCAGGTTAATGTTGGAGTTCGTAACTCCAGAAAGCTCAATCTTGGCCTTTTCAGCAGCCTCTTTTAAACGTTGGAGAGCAACTCGGTCTTTAGAGAGATCTGCTCCATGACTTTTCTTGTACTCTGCCACCATATAGTCAATTAAACGTTGGTCAAAGTCGTCTCCACCTAAATGATTATTCCCACTGGTTGATTTAACTTCAACCATTCCCTGGCTTAATTCAAGGACTGAGACATCAAATGTTCCGCCCCCTAAGTCAAACACTAAAACGGTCGAATCTTCTTTTTTGTCTAAACCATAGGCTAGAGCAGCAGCAGTAGGCTCATTGATAATCCGTAGTACTTCAAGTCCGGCAATCGCTCCTGCATCTTTTGTTGCTTGACGCTGGGCATCCGTAAAATAGGCAGGAACCGTAATAACCGCTTGGGTTACAGGCTGGCCGATATAGGCTTCAGCATCCGTTTTGAGCTTTTGGAGAACCATTGCGGAAATTTCTTGTGGGCTATATGTCTTATCGTCGATTTTTACTTTAAAATCTGAGCCCATGTGCCGTTTAATCGAACTTACAGTTTTATCCGGATTGGAAACGGATTGCCGCTTAGCGACCTGTCCTACTAATCGCTCGCCTGTTTTCGAAAAACCTACAACAGATGGAGTTGTGCGATTTCCCTCCGCGTTTGGGATAACAACTGCCTCTCCACCTTCCATAACTGACACGCAAGAGTTTGTTGTACCTAAGTCAATACCAATAATTTTACCCATTATTTTCTTCCTCCTTTAACTAGTTAGAAACTTTAACCATACTAGGACGTAATACTTTCTCTTTAAGGTAATATCCCTTTTGCAGTTCATCTACAACTGTATTCTCAGGATGCTCCTCTGACTCCACCCGAAGTACAGCGTCATGAAGATTCGGGTCGAATTGCTGCCCAATGGCCTCAATTGCCTTGAGACCCTCCTTGCTAAGCGCAGTTTGTAGTTGACGTAAAATCATCTCTACGCCTTGTGAAAAAGCTGAGAAATCAGGATTGATCTGAGCAGCGCTCACCGCTCGCTCAAAATTGTCTAAAACAGGAAGCAAATCTCCGATAACACGTTCAGACGCATATTTAATGATTTCAGTTTTCTCTTTTTGTGTCCGTTTTCGATAGTTATCGAAATCCGCCTGCAAGCGCAGCAAATGATCGTAATGCTCATCTGTTTTTGCTTTGGCTTGGATAAGCTCCGCTTCTAGCGTCAGGATTTTCTCCAGAGGGCTCATATCCGCGCTATCCAGACTTTCTTCTTCGGATATGGATTTTTCAGCATCTCCCAAATTATCGTCGTCCATACTTAGCTCTCGGCCTCTGAGAGTATCTTCTCTCATTCGCGCCATGCATGATCACCTCTCATCACTTAGTACCAAATTTATATAAGAATGAACCTAAAAGGCTCAATCACCCGCATAATATCTCGTCGCCAACCCTCGTTGGCCCAACAATTCACACCATCTGCAGCTTAGTCACCGCCTGCGTTTCGTCAGGACTTCCGTCAAACTTCGCGTCATAAAATCAACAATGGCAATGACTTTAGCATAATCCATTCGCGTTGGGCCAAGTACACCCACTGCACCAATGGTGAGACCATTTACTTTATAAGTAGCAGAAATGACACTGCAATCCTTAAATTCCTTCATCATATTTTCTCCACCGATTGTGACATTTAGTCCCTCTTGGTGAGGATGTAATAGTTTTTTAAGAGGCTCATTTTCTTCGAAAACTTTAAATAAAGTTTTAACCTTCCCTAAATCCTTAAATTCAGGTTGATTTAGCATATTAAGAGTTCCACCAAGACAGATACGTTCATCTTCCTCGCTGTCGTCCAGAATAGCTCTTAACATATCGAGCGTATTATCAATTAAAAGCCTCTGCCTTGACAATTCGCTATAGATTTCATGCAGCATACTGCGTTTAACTTGGTTTAAAGAATACCCACGCATTTTTTGGTTAAAAACTTCTGCCACTTGCTGAAGCTCTTCCGCAGTTTGATTTTCCCCAACCTCAATAATATGATTTTCTACTGCGCCGTTTTCCTTCACGATGACCATAATAACCTGTCCCGGCTGATACGGCAGAAAATGCAATTTCCCAAACGTACTTTTAGCCTTATGGGGTCCAAGTACCAGACTCGTCAAGTTCGTAAGCTCTGATAATAATTTACTGGTATGGGTTATAACCTCTTGAATCTCATGAATTCTTTTCGTGCTTTCCCGCTCAATAAATTCCTTTTCCTCAGTGTTAAGAACCTTTGGATCCATCAGACAATCTACAAAATACCGATATCCAGCATCAGACGGAATCCGCCCCGCAGAAGTATAAGGCTGTTCAATGAACCCTAAATCTTCTAAATCTGCCATCTCATTGCGAATCGTCGCGGAAGATACCCCCAGATCAAACTTACGGGCAATCGTTCGAGAACCAATCGGTTCAGCGGTAGCAATATAATCCTGAACAATCGCCCGTAGTATTTTGCGTTTTCGTTCGTCCATTTGCATAATGCTTTCCGCCTTTCCAATACTTCCTTAGTAAGAAGACTTACAACGAACTTAATTAATTTGAGTATTTAAGTTCGACGTTCAACTCGTTGTTAGCACTCTCTCTTAATGAGTGCTAACATTTGATGTCTTCACATTACCACTTCATTTTCGCTTTGTCAAGAATAATTTCAATAAAATATTTTTTGAATTTATATGTGAATAAGGCCTAGCCTAGCAAGCTTTTATTTGATTATTTTGTTTCCATCACTTAGCCTATGCTGAGCACAATGGGTAAATTGTCTATTATTTACCCTAATGACATTATTGAGTATACTCCGTTTATCTATGTAATAAACTTTCTCGCATTGTCTAGAATTCCTACTTGATAACCGACCATATTTCCGTACATATGGCTGGCAAAGCATCCTCTTAGCTTGAGAGAATCGCCCTCCTCTCCCTTGATCTCCAAAGCAAGACGGTGAACATAAAATGTGCCGTCTCCCAAAACCCTAAGTTATCCAAGTATGGTTTCCCAACTATCTCGAAATTAGGGCTATACTTTTCATGCCCGGAACGCATTCTCACACACATGCAAGTCAAGAACCGTCCCCAACTTGCA
>DAIEHY010000173.1 GCA_027353165.1 Desulfosporosinus sp. | reverse complement strand
AAATCAAACCTCGGGATTCCAAGGCCGCCCGTCAGCGTTTTATGCGGGGAGAGATTGACGAAAAGACATTGGTAGAAGAGACCCTCAGATATTACCCAAGTCCAGGAATTTGTCCTTATTTAGGCACTGCGAATACAATGGGGATGCTGACAGAGGCCTTGGGTTTAGCGATGCCAGGCAACGGACTTGTACCATCACAAAGTGCGCTGCGCTCTAGTTTAGCTCAAGAGTCGGGAGCTCAGGTCGTCAAACTGATAGAAGCGGGGATTACTCCACGAAAAATTTTGAGTAAAGAAGCCTTCGAAAATGCGATTCGTGTTTTGCTAGCGACTGGAGGGTCATTAAATGCAGTTCTCCATCTCCTGGCCCTGGCTAAAGAAATTGACCTAAGTCTCACACTACAAGATTTTGATCGTTTAAGCTTGAGTACCCCATTTTTAACGGCAGTCGTACCCAATGACCAAGACCATACTGTCGTGGATATTCACCGAGCGGGAGGGACTCAGGCCGTCATGAAACGTTTGGAGTCTCTTTTGCATAAAGACATAATTACGGTCACAGGGCAAACCGTACAGGAAAACTTGCGTCAAGTTGGAGAAATTGGAGAACTTATTCATACCCTGGATAATCCGCTTCAACAAGAGGGCGGTCTAGTCGTGTTATACGGAAGTCTGGCGCCAGAAGGAGCTCTCCTTAAACGTTCAGCGATCAGTGGGTCGGAAACTCAAATCGAAGGATCAGCAAGGGTCTTTAACTCCGAAGAGGAATGCTTGGCGGCGGAAAATGTAGGTCCCGAAGAAATTTTAGTGGTTCGTTATGAAGGGCCGGCTGGTGGCCCAGGTATGAGAGAGTTACATCGAGTGACGGAATTCTTGCAAGTCCGTGGAGGCAAGGCAATTTTAACAGATGGTCGCTTTTCCGGAGCTTCGGGTGGAGTCTCTGCCGGGTATATCTCTCCTGAGGCCTTTGCTGGAGGGCCGATCGCCCTAGTCGAAAATGGGGACAGAATACTTATTGATATTGGAAATAGACGGCTGGATCTTTTAGTTTCAAGTGAGGAAATGGCGGCTCGTCGAGAGTGCTTTGTTCCTGTTCAGAAAGAAGCTTCTCGTCTCTTACAAAGGTATTCCCACAGAGTCTCTTCAGCAAATCTTGGGGCAATTTTTCAGGATTAAGTGAAGAGGAAAGCTAAGGGGAGAGGACGGTTCTCTGGTGGAAGCAAGAGAACCGTCCCTCTGCTTCCCTGCTTTTGGATAATTTTTTCACAAAGTATATAAAACGAGAATTTTTTTTTCATTGCAAGGAGGAATTGAAAAACATTTGCCGTATATTACATAATAGAAGTTAATCACAAAAAAAATGTAGGAGGGGACACTGTGAGGAAACCGCACAAATTGTTTAGAGGAGTTGCTATGGTTTTAACCTTGGCTATGGCCTTAGGTTTGGCCGCAGGTTGTGGGACTAATGCAACGCCACAACCAACAGCATCGGATAAACCGTATGCTGGAACTCAACTCCGCGTGGTATTTGCTAACCACCCTTGGGCCGATGCTATTAAAGCCCAGCTTCCAGAATTTGAACAAAAAACTGGAATCAAGGTAAATCTGGAGAACTATTTCGAAGATCAGCTAACCCAAAAACTAACGGTTGAACTGACCTCAGGAACGACCACGATTGATGCTATGATGTTTCGCCCACTTCAAGAAGGGAAGCTTTTCGCGAAAAACGGTTGGTTAAATGATTTAACCGCTCAATCCCAGAAGGATAAAACTTGGGATGTTAGTGACTTCAACAAAGGTGCGATCGGTACAGTAACCATGGATCAGAAGCTCTACGGAGTGCCTATTGTTACAGAACGAGAAATCCTCTATTATCGCAAAGACATTCTGCAACAAAATAACATAGCTGTTCCGAAAACCTTAGACGAGCTTCTTGCTGATGCTAAGAAGTTAAACGATCCAAGCAAAAAACTTTATGGCTTTGTAGCCCGCGGACAACGATCTCCTGCGGTCACTCAGTTGTCTAGTTTCCTCTATAGCATGGGTGGTGACTTTGCTAAAGATGGCAAAGCAACTGTTAACAGCCCGGAAGCTATTAAAGCTTATCAAACCTATGGTGACCTACAACGTCTCTATGGGCCTCCAGGAACACTGAACATGGCTTGGCCTCAAGCGTTCGCTGTGTTCCAACAAGGTCAGGCAGTATTCATGCCAGATGCTGACAGCCTGTATACGAACTTAACTGACCCTAAGAAATCCACAGTCTCGGATAAAGTAGGGTTTGCTCCTTTCCCTGCAGGGGCTGCCGGTTCCAAGCCTTATAATATTACTTCTTGGGCTTTAGGCCTGAACGCAAAGTCCAAAAATCAAGAGGCTACCTGGGAATTCATAAAGTGGGCAACAAGCAAAGAGCAAGTTCTGAAAATGCAACAAGCTGGTAACCCTGGTGCTCGCGAATCAGTCTGGAACAATCCAGAGGGACTAAAGAACTTCCCAGCGGAGTATGCAGCTACTGTTAAAGAATCTATGAAGACATCAGTTGATCATGACCGTCCGTTGGTTATCAATATTGGACCTGCCCGCGATGCTGTCGGTGGACCAATTCAAGCAGCGATCCAAGGACAAGATGTAGCAGCAGCTGCCAATGCAGCAAATACTGCTTTCCAAGCGATCTTGGACAAGGAAAAGTAAAAAAGTCTACGATCAAACACTCCTCTTTTCAATGAACGAGCCTTTCGCTTTGACGAAAGGCTCGGTTTCTCCTTTTAAATCGCACCTAGGGGGGGTCTTTATGTTTAGTCGTTGGCTGGAGCGAAATATTAGATTTGTGTTTCCCCTTCCCGCAGTCCTATTTGTATTATTGATGATGGTGTTTCCTATTGTGTATACGTTCCGGTTGAGTTTTTATGAGTGGAGCATGTCCGCTCTAGTGCCACCAACCTGGGTAGGACTGGCGAATTATAAAACCCTTCTGTTTAGTGATCCTCGCTTTATGGCGTCTATTTGGCGAACGTTTTCCTTCACCATAGGAGCGGTGGCTGTTGAAACGATCCTCGGTGTGGGAATCGCGATCTTATTTAACCAAGAGTTTAAAGGCAAAGATGTTTTGAAGACCTTATTTCTCTTACCCATGATTGCGACCCCGGTAGCAATAGGTCTTGTATGGATGCTGATTTTTGAGCCAAACATCGGATTTGCCAATAAAGTATTGCAATTCTTGCATCTTCCTCCGCAACTTTGGTTGGCCTCGTCCCAGCAAGTTTTAGGATCATTAGTTATAGTTGATGTGTGGCAATGGACTCCCATGATTGCTTTAGTTGTTTTGGCTGGACTATCCTCCTTGCCGACTGAACCTTATGAGGCGGCTATGGTTGATGGTGCAACACGATTCCAAGTGCTTACCAAAATTACCTTACCTCTTTTACAACCGACAATTCTGGTTGCCGTGCTCCTCAGAAGTATTGATGCCTTGAAGACCTTCGACATCATCTATGCCATGACAGGAGGAGGACCTGATTTTCATTCGGAAACCATTAACATTTATAGTTTTGTCCAAGGATTTTCGTACTTTCAGTTAGGGATGACGTCATCACTTTTAATGATCTTCTTTGTCATTGTACTTGGTATGAGTATGCTCCTGGTTTCTGCCAGGAAACGCTGGGGGGCTTAAGGTATGTCAAAACGTAGGGATCCCGTTAAATTCTTGCAAAAGCTGCTCCTCATAGCCGTCGTGCTAGCCTTTCTATTTCCTTTTTTCTGGATGATTTTAGCCTCGTTCAAGACCCAACAGCAAATTCTTTCCACTAACAATGTCTTTGTTTTCCAGCCAACATTCCAGAACTATCTGGATGTATTTCAAGAGTACAGCTTTATGACGTTTATTCTTAACAGCTTTTTCATTGCAACTGTTTCAACGATTCTTTCATTACTGATCGGATTACCTGCTGCTTACTCAATTGCTCGGTATCGTCAAAACAAGTTGGGACTAACCATTTTGGTCGCTCGAATTGTTCCGGGTATTACCTTCCTGATCCCCTGGTTCATTATTTTCTCCAAGTTGAATCTGGTTGATAGTTACACTTCGATGATTTTAAGTCATATGTTAGTCGGTCTACCTTTCATCGTTTGGATTATGGTTTCCTACTTTGAAAATATTCCATTGGAGTTAGAAGAATCTGCCCGAGTGGACGGATGTACCATTCAGGGAGCATTTTGGCGAGTGGTGTTGCCGATTTCTGGTCCGG
>DAIEHY010000172.1 GCA_027353165.1 Desulfosporosinus sp. | reverse complement strand
GACCGCTCCGCCCGCTTTCATATCCGCCATTTCGACCAGTTCAAGCCCTTGCATTCCCTTTGTCACTGTCCCGATTGGATAAACTCGGGCATAATTAGCGCGTTCCCCCTGCAAGCGTACAAATTCTACTAGAGCCCGATTATCAATCACAGGTAACGTATTAGCCATGGCCATAATCGCGGTAATTCCTCCGCGCACTGCAGCACGTGAACCGCTTAAAATATCTTCCTTGTCCTCTTGCCCTGGTTCACGCAAGTGCGTATGAACATCAATCAGACCTGGGAAAAGGAACTTCCCTTTTCCGTTAATGGTTTCCACAGACTCTCCTTGAGCTTTTGCTAAGACCTCTTCTTCAGTTAACGAGGGGGAAATCTCCACAACCTGACCACCCTGAACAAGAACGTTCTGAGAGGAAGATATTTTTTGACTTGGGTCAATAACCCAAACATCTTTAAGCCACCACATTGCTGGACCCTCCTATCAGTAAATAAATTAAAGCCATGCGAATGGCCACCCCGTTGGTAACTTGACGTTCAATCAAAGCGTCCACACTATCTGCTACATCATCCGATATTTCTACGCCCCGATTCATGGGCCCAGGGTGTAACACGATACTTTGTTTTCCTGTTTTCTTGAGACGGTCTACTGTAAGACCATAGAGATGACTATATTCACGCAAGCTAGGAAATAGCCCGCTCTTCTGGCGTTCAAGTTGAAGACGAAGCGCCATTACAATATCTGCTCCAGGTAGAGTGTCATCTAGGTTATGGGTAAGCTTAACTCCCAATCCCTCCAACTCGACCGGAACCAAGGTTGGTGGACCGACAAAGGTAACATCGACACCCATCTTTTGCAGACACCACGCATTACTCCGTGCTACCCTCGAGTGCAAGACATCTCCAACGATGACAACTTTCTTTCCTTCTAAGTCACCTAAACGCTCTTGCATTGTAAAAATGTCCAGTAAAGCTTGCGTTGGATGCTCATGCTGACCATCTCCTGCATTAATAACTCCTGCCTTGAGAATATCCGCCAAAAACTTAGCCGAACCAGAACTAGGGTGTCGAATGATCACGAGATCCGCTCGCATTGCTTGAATCGTCTTGGCCGTATCCAGCAAGCTTTCCCCTTTACTCACACTGCTCTGGGCTACTGCAATACTTGTGGTATCGGCCCCCAAAACCTTCCCAGCCATTTCGAATGAAGTTCGAGTACGGGTACTAGCCTCATAAAAAAGATTAACTACTGATTTACCTTTTAACGTTGGTAATTTCTTAATCGGACGCATTAAAATTTCTTTCATCACTTTCGCAGTATGCAAAATCTGCTGGATTTCATCAACACTCATATCCTCTATCGCGAGAATATCCTTACGCTGCCATTTCATGAGAAACCTCCTAATATTTTTTAAGAAGTGCAAGTTGGAGACGGTTCTTGACTTGCATTCTTTGAAACTACTTGTCATAGTCTGGCTTCTGGCTTGACTGGGTAACCAACCGTAACCGATTCCATAAAATAATAAAATCCTCTTCCCAAAGGGAGAGGATTGAAATAGGCACAGCCTAAATTTCACTCGCCCCTTGATTATCTCTCCGGATAATATTTAAAGGGTAAAGTCTCTTATCATTTTCGATTAAGTTTCTTCTCGTTCTAACAAAAGAACGTTTTCGTCGCCATCAACTTCCTGCAAACGTACAGCTATAATTTCACGTCGCGAGGTGGGTAGGTTTTTGCCAACATAATCCGCTCGGATTGGCAACTCTCGATGTCCACGGTCCACTAGAACTGCCAACTGAATTCGTTCCGGCCTTCCTAAGTCCATCGTCGCATCTAAGGCAGCCCGCGCAGTTCGACCCGTGTAGAGGACATCATCAATCAAAACCACGCTTTTACCTTCTATGCTCACCGGGACATCTGTTTCGTGGACAACTGGATGAACATCAATGGTACTTAAATCATCTCTATACAGAGTGATATCCAGAATTCCTAGAGGAACCTTTACTCCCTCGAATTCCTCAATGTATTGTTGAATTCGTTCAGCTAACGGCACCCCCCGGCGCCGAATTCCTACTAAGATCAGTTTATCAGTTCCTTTATTTTTTTCCACAATTTCATGGGCGATGCGAGTTACCGCCCGACGAATCCCGTCAGCATCTAAGATTTTGCTTTTAACCGTGCCTACTTCCACAGCTTACTAACTCCTTTCACCCTAAAACTTAAAGTTATACTTTCTGATATAGCAGGGCTTATCCTGAGATTCGAAGATTTGGAAGGAAAGGTATCAGAAAACTTAAAATTCATCTCCCTGAAAGTATAAAAAAAACCGTCTGTATAGCAGACAGTTCTCCCACGCTTCCGTCTGCCTTCCCAAGCCTCTCGGGACTTCATTAAAGGCCATAACACTTGTTACTCAGTTTACTAAAGGATCGTCCAAAAGTCAATGTGCAGATTAACAACATCGGCTGATCAATATTGTTAACATTGAAGATGCTGCTTTTTTTTAACTTATACGTAATTTTTCAAGGAGTGTTGCAAACACTTTCGGTACAGGAGCATCGAACTTCATCCACATCCCAGTACGCGGATGTTCAAATCCCAAATGTGCGGCATGAAGCATTTGCCCTTTAAGCCCAAATAGATTTTGTTTGGGCCCATAAACGGGATCCCCTAGAACAGGATGCTTAACATAAAGCATATGGACACGGATCTGATGAGTTCGCCCAGTCTCTAAACGTACTTCTAAGAATGAATACTCACGAAAACGTTCTAACACAGTATAATGGGTCACTGCCGATTTCGAATGATGCATGACTACAGCCATACGCTTACGGTCCGAAGGATCACGGCCAATAGGCGCATCGACTGTACCTGAAGGTTCTAATACCACCCCATGGACTAACGCTAAATATTTTCTCTCCATCGTGTGCGCTTTAAGTTGAGCAGCAAGCCCTTCATGGGCATTATCATTTTTAGCCACCACTAAAATCCCCGAAGTATCTTTATCAATGCGATGAACAATCCCTGGGCGTAATACTCCGTTAATTCCAGATAGATTGTGACAGTGATATAACAAAGCATTGACCATGGTACCCGTCCATGCTCCCGGTGCAGGATGTACCACCATACCTTGGCGCTTATTGACGACCAGAACATCCTCATCTTCATATAGAATTTCAAGCGGGATATTTTCCGGTTCAGCAGTAGACTCTCTTGGAGAAGGGATAGTTACTTCAATTGTATCCCCCTGATGTACTTTGTAGTTAGCCTTTTTGGCTAAACCGTTGACCCTAACGTGCTCTTGTGCAATAATTCCTTGAACGAAAGATCTGCTCTTCCCCATAACTTCCGTCACTCCGACGTCTAGTCGAATTCCCTCAGGAAGTTCAAATTCTAATCTATCTGCTGATAAATTAGAACCAATCGGCAGATTTTCTTTACATAATTCATGCTCATCGAGTTCAAAATCCTCCGGCATAACTTCACTAAATACTTTTTCCACTCTCAAAACCGCCCATACTATGTTCTATTTTTCGCTGATAGATTTACGATTGGATTTTTCCTCCATATATACGGCAAGCATCAGTAACCCGACCCCAACGACAATCATGCTATCCGCAAAATTAAAGACATATGGCCAAATTTGAAAATCAAGATAATCAACCACACGTCCAATCATGAGCCGATCATAGAGGTTCCCCAGTGCTCCACCTCCAATCATCCCTAAAGCTAAACGTGTAATCCTTTCCTTTCGAGAAATTCGATACTGCCCATAAATCACTCCGCCTACTACTAAAAAAGCGGTCACGACAAAAATCCAAGTTCGGCCGGCCATCAGACCAAAGGCCGCACCTGGATTGAGGACATAGGTTAAATGAAATATCTTCGGAATTACTTTCAGGGTCTCGCCCGGAATAAAGTTTGTTTGAATCAAAACCTTAACTAAACGATCGATACCCCATACTCCAATCATTGAAAGCCAAACCAACAACCGACTACCCCCTATAGCTCTTTTTCTCATCTTAACACAGGGCTCCAACGGGGGCAAACTGTTATGATTGACTCCTATGTCCTACCGTGCTCTTTACTATAGTGAATTGTATTTCCTCGCCCTTCCGGCTCTCTCTCGGTTTCTATAGTTTCGATAGTTTCAACCGCCCCTATCACTTCATCCGAATCCTCAAAGAGATCATTCGGATCCGAGATATCTCGACTCGTACCTAGATCCTGAAGCGAATCTGAAGTGCCATAGCGAGCAACAGCTT
>DAIEHY010000171.1 GCA_027353165.1 Desulfosporosinus sp. | reverse complement strand
GCTAGTAGGTTGGTTTGTTCGGCAACTTCAGCAATGACATTGACGATCTGTTCAATTTCACTCATCGAATTCAGAACATCCTGTACTTGTTGGCTTACATGCTCAAACTGGGTAAAGGAGCGTTCAACGAAGTTGACGGCTTGTTGGATTTTTTCAACTCCAGAGGTTGCAGTACTCAGGGATTGTTCGACAAAGGATGCCGCATTTGAAGCGGAGGAGGCTGTTGAGTGTGCGGCGGCACCCATTTCCTCGGCTTGAACGGACATATTTTCCATTTGCGGCGCTAGTTCCTGAATGCCCTGAAGCATTTCCCGGATTGAAGTCATGCTGGTCATTTGCCCGACTACACTGTTAATATCAAGCATGCATTCGGTAACGGAGTTTTGACGGGAATTAATAAGATCGTTAATCAGTTGTACAGTACTTGAAAGTGAGCTGGAGGGCGAGAGCTCTACTTCAAGTGGTTTTCTGAGGTCACACTTGTTTAAACACTCCGCCAACTTTTTTAGTTCATCCTTATCAAGGGCCATTTGGGCAGTTCCTGATTGGGAATGCCTTTTCATTGAAAACACCTTAGTTGGTCTCCTCTCAATTAATTCATAGATTCCTTTAATGGTTGTATTAGATATTTTTATCCTATTGTTTCTTCCTATATCTTTAAAATCCTTCTTTTTCCTTGCCATTTTTAAAAATTATTCCATAAAAGTGCAATATTAGACATGGTTTTCTCAGTCCGTTTTTTAGAATTCAAAAATTGTCTTAGAAAAAAAGAACACAAAAGTTTCACAATTTCTTAAAGAAGACCGTTTGTTTTTACGATATAATAACAATCAATACTGGAAACCCTGATAGGAGTTGGCGAGATCATGAATTGCCCGTTATGTAAAGCGCGTGAGGTCGGCCGAATTGGCCGTGAACGTTATTACTGTAGAGAATGTTGTCATGAATGGACGAAGGGAGACGGAGACGGAGTGGTAAAGATTTATGAAGTTTTGTCAGATGGGTCGGTGGAACGCTTAGAATCTTTATCTGAGTCTCGATCTCTTACATTACCTCAGAGAGTTACTCGTCGTCGAGCTGGTTGAAAACATAAGCAAAAATTGAAAGTTTAATCATAGTGGAAAAGCTAAAGGAGAGTCATCGAATGGCTCTCCTTTGGCTTTTATAAGGATTAATATCAGATCAGCGATTTTATTGCAGGATTCCCTCGATATTTATAGAAATAACAAGATAAGTATTTTTCTTGTTACGAGAGGAGAGAGATTATGACGGAACTGCAACGAGATCCTAGCTTCCAATGGACGGGTGAAGCGGTAGAATGTGAGAGCGGGATCCACTGGGGTATCGCGGAACAAGCAAACGGCTTGGTGGCAATGATTGTAAATTCCCCTGGCGGAATTTTAACGGGTAAACAGGTGGGTGTTTTGGCTCAGATTATAGGAGAGGATGGGGTCCTCAAAAACACCCGTCGTATGACATCTCTCCTTCTGATTCCTAAAGAGAAAGTTGCAACTGCCTTGGAACAACTTCAAGCGGTAGGACTTCGTGTGGCTAACTTACATAAAAGTGTGCGAAATATCTCAGCCTGTCCGGGCAAGGGGTTTTCAGCTAACTCTCGTGGAGATACTTTAGAACTAGCCAAAATTCTCGATGAAGCCTTTTACGCTACCATACTTCCTTGGGATTTTAAAATCGGAATTTCCGGTTGCCCTCGTAACTGCACGGGTGTACAATGCCACGATCTAGGACTTATGGCGGAACCACGTGGCAAATATTCGCTTTGGATAGGTGGGACAGAGTCGGGAATGAATCCAAAACACGGAGTTTTAGTGCGTAAGGGGATCTCCCGAGAACAAGTAGTTCCCGTGGTAAAGCGGATTTTGGAAACTTATGTGGCAAGTGCTACGGAATTGGGGGAGGACCTTGGTGCGAGGGCCCGACTTTACCATGTTATAGAGAAAGTGGGATTTGAGCGCTTTAAGCAGGCAGTGGAAGAACAACTAAGCTCAACTTAATTCGACCAAATGGGTTATACGTAAAACTTAATTGAAATGTAAAAAGGGGTAAGGTAAATGGCAACACAAGGATTTAGTAAACTGAGCGCCTATAAGGCTTTCTCGAAAATGGATAAAGCTTGCGCGCAGGGGTGTAAATGTTCTGCGTTGTGTCAATTATTCATGGCCAAAGAATTCCTTAGTCTATCCGCTCAGACCGGGGAAAAATTTACGGATAAAATTCCTGAGGACATTCTGGATATGTTTCGAAGTGTGCCACTTATACCTGAACGATATAAAAACATGGAACTTCAAGAAGCATTCGTTGAGGTACTAAGTATTTGTGATAATTGTGCAACAGATGAACACGATTCCTATTGTACCGTTAATGTCGTACTGACAGCTTTAGGTATTTTGCTAGAGGGAAAAGGCTATGTCACAGAAAAGGATAAAGAAACTTCAAATTAGTTTTGTTTAGATCGCAATGTTAAATTGAGAGAGGATGAGAGTATTGGGGCGATTACATCAGTTTAATATAGAAGAGTCTATTCAATTATTGAGGATAGATGCGGAGCAACTTGCAGTACTTAAAGAAATTAGATTAATCATTGAACGTGATTCAGATGAAATAATTCGGAAATTTTATGACCATGTGACGGCTTTCCCAGGTCTTAAGGCCATCATTGACCAATTTTCCTCAGTCGAGAAGTTGAAAGTAACCATGAAGAAATATTTATTAACACTCTTCCCAGATAAAATCGATGAAGAATTCATACAGTGGCGCATTACCATCGGAGAGGTACATAATCGGATTAATCTTCCACCATTTTATTATTTAAGTGCCAATCAGTTTCTTTCGGATGAGATTATGCCGAGGATTTTTATATTTTATCGTAAAAAAGTTGATCGGGCCATCTATGCCAGCTCAGCTCTGCAAAGAATTTTAAGTTTTGATCAGCAGGTTGTTATGGCAAGTTATATTCAATCCTATATGGTCGAAATAGACAAAAAGGCTGAATTAGAAAAAGCCTTAGACGAAATTGATAATTTGCAACGAAGCGTTAGCGAAGCAAGTCAAGCGTTAGCGGCAACTTCTGAACAAACGGCAGCATCTGCGGCGGAAATGAATGAGGCGACTACTCAGATTTCTACTAATGCCTCTGAAGCAGCCGAATTTTCTCGTCAAGTCGATTCATTGGCTCAAGAGGGTGCTCGGAAGATTCAAATGATTTCGGAAACGATTTTGCGATTAGCAACAATGACCTCTGAGATGCAGAGTAAAATGACCGAACTGGATAGAAGCTCAGCCCGGATTGCTTCTGTCACTGATGTAATCAAGCAAATCGCTTCGCAAACTAATCTCTTAGCGCTCAATGCCGCCATTGAGGCAGCACGAGCTGGAGACAGCGGTCGAGGTTTCGGAGTTGTCGCAGAGGAAGTGAAAAAGCTCGCCAACCACTCAGAACAGTCCGTTAAAGAGATCAGTGAATTAATTACGCTTACGAAGCAGAATACCGTTGCTGTGAACCAATCGATTGCTCAAACGACTGAGGCTATGCACGGTGCTGCTACTGAGGCTGGGGAAGTGGTGAATCGTTTTGGTGAGATTATGTCTGCGATTAATGCCAGTATCCAACAGGTTCAGGGAATTGCCCAACAGATTGATGCCTTATCCATGACTGCAGGTCAGATCGGGGCAGCCTCTGAGGATGTAGCCAACTCGGCAACCTCTTTAGCCCAAATGGGTTTGCGGGATTAGGGTCCTTGTGTGACACTGCGTCCCGGGCTTAGGTCGGAGAACGGACGGTCGTGGAGACGGCACATTTTATGTGCACCGTCTGGCTTGGGTCCTAAGACAACGGGAAATGTAAGGAGTATGTAAGAATTTAAGGAGCGGATTATGACAGAAGATGCCTTTTACATCCGTCGGATGTGGAGCTTCTCCCGTGCGCTTGATCTCGGTTTGGTGGATGAAGAAATCGAAAACGGTTTACAATTTGCCTTAGGGCAACGACACGGAGAACGCGTTGCCTATATAGCAATGCGTTTGGGCAGGAGCCTTAAACTTAGTAAAAAATCGCTGGTCCAGGTTACAGTAGCGGGGCTAGTACACGATATTGGCGCGCTTGGTTGCTTCCAGGCCTATAACGGAGATCCTCGTATCTTACAAGAACATTGCCTAATGGGAGCGGAGATAGTCGAGCGTTTTCCATCGGGGGAAATTCTTGCCCCAGCGATCAAATACCACCATGAAACTCCAAATCCCGAGTTTAGTG
>DAIEHY010000170.1 GCA_027353165.1 Desulfosporosinus sp. | reverse complement strand
AAGCAAGAGAGAAGCGATTGCGAAGCAATATATGGAAACATTAAGAGACTGTAGAAATATTAGGCTTCCCTATGCAAAAAGGGAGCAGAAACAAGTTTACTATGTGTTTAACATATTGGCGGAGAATAGGAATGAATTAGCAGAGCACTTGGCTAAAAATGAAATTGGGTACAGTATATATTATCCTCGACCGCTTCATTTACAGGCGTGTTTCCGAGATCTTGGCTATAAACAAGGAGATTTTCCTATCGCGGAGAGGGTTGCGAATAAGATTATTGCGCTTCCGATCTATCCGGAAATGACGATAGATGAAGTTGAATTTATATGCGAAACGATTAAATCCTTTTATAAAAACTAAAACAAGTTAGGGTATTTGGTTTTTGGAAAAGGAAGGGAAGGAACTTGATGATGGCTATTAGAAAAATACCCTTTTCACCTCCTGATATTACTGAGGAGGAAATTGATGCGGTTTCGGAAGTACTTAGGTCCGGATGGATTACAACGGGTCCAAATTCTGCTCGATTTGAGCAAGAATTAGCAAATTACTGTGGTACTCAACAAGCGGTTACCTTAAATAGTGCAACAGCAGGTTTAGAGCTTATTTTAAAGGTCTTGGGTATAGGCAGGAATGATGAAGTGATAACGACGCCTTATACTTATGCAGCAACCTCAAATGTACTTGTTCATAGGGGAATAATGCCTACATTTGTGGATGTCAAAAAAGATAGCTTTTTAATTGATGAGCAAAAGGTTTATGAGGCAATTACGCCGAAAACGAAAGCGATTATGACGGTTGACATAGCTGGAGTACCCGTTGACTATGATGCGATTAGGGCAGTCCTAAAGGCGAAAAATCGTGAAGATATTACTCTGATTTCTGACTCCGCCCACTCTTTTGGCGCGAAGTATAAAGGCCAGAAAGTTGGAGGACAGATGGACTTCCATGTTTTCTCGTTTCATGCCATAAAGAACTTGACGACGGCAGAAGGTGGAGCAATTACTTACAATGACAACAGTTTCCATGGCAAAGAAGACTTATATAAGGAGTTAAAGTATACTTCATTACATGGCCAAAATAAGGATGCTTTCTCAAAGATGCAAGCAGGAGCTTGGAAATATGATATTTTAACCGATGGATTTAAATGTAATATGACCGATATTATGGCAGCAATAGGCCGTGTTCAACTTCGAAGGTATGATGAAATGTTAAGAAAAAGAGCGGAACTCCATAAAGTATACAATCATATACTTGGTTCGAAAGAATGGGCAATCCTTCCCTTTGACAAAGATGACGAAGTAGAAACGTGCTATCACTTATATACATTAAGACTGAAGGATTTTAGCGAAGAACAGAGGGATCGCGTAATACAAATGATGGGCGAAAAAGATATTGCCACTAATGTGCACTTTATGCCGCTACCCATGTTTACGCTTTATAGGGACCTCGGTTATAGACTTGAAGATTACCCGAATGCACATGCTCAGTATGCCAATGAAATTTCATTACCACTTTATTCGATGCTCTCCGTCGATGATGCGGAATATGTAGCAGGAGAGCTTATTGAGTGTATTGAAAGGATTTAGGGGATTTAGAGGTAGTAACACTCCTTTTATCACCACAAAAAGGTCATAAACGTCCATATTGAAAGTAATATAATTTTACTAGGGCTTAAAAAGTCCTTTTTTTATGCCTTATTGGTTGGCATCTAACTTGAATTTGTATGGTTTCCATACAGAAATCAAGTTAGAGATTCATTAAGTGTATTTTTTATATACTTATATCTAAAATCATTCAGACTGATAGTCCCATCTCCACGGATTTTTATGTTTTTAAATGAATGGCACAAAAATTGCAACAGAGACTAAATAACTTGACATTTCTGAATATTTTGAAAGGAGTGGTAACAGAGGTGGCATTTTTATGATAGCACGACATTATGAATTTTGGCCTAAACGTATTGGCCGTAGTTTATCAGTGCCCAAGACCAGCATATACGATAATCTCGAGGTTTCAGCTAGGAGGTATCCCGACAAAACGGCTATCCACTATTATGGTGGCTCCGTGACATATAGGCGATTTCAAGAGGAAGTCGAGGGCATGGCAGGTTTTATGCAAAGTAAGTTAGGGGTCGTTACTGGGGACCGGATATTGCTCTATATGCAGAATTCACCTCAGTATATCATCGCATATTATGCCATTTTACGGGCTAACGCTGTGGTTGTCCCTATGAATCCCATGAATGTTACCACAGAATTGGAATTCTATATCAAAGATTGCGAGGCAAAGGTTGCCTTTGTCGGTCAAGAGCTATATGACCGAATTGCTCCACTTCAGAAAGTGACCTCGTTACAGCACGTTATCATAGCGGTCTATAGCGATTATGTGTCATCTGAATTTGATTTTGAAGTTCCCCCTGAAGTAAGTTCTCCTCGCCAGGTTTTTGAAAACGCCAAAATCATTGATTGGCAAGATATCATTTCGAGCGGTATGAAACCTGGACCATTAACAGTTACTGACCGTGATATGGCAGTCTTGTCCTTCACCTCAGGGACCACAGGAACCCCTAAGGGATGTATTCATACCCATGGGACAGTTAATTCAAATACCGTTGGAGCATCCGCCTGGTTCACAATGACGGCTAATGCTATTTCATTGACTACCCTACCTTTATTTCATGTCACGGGGATGCAACACAGTATGAATGCACCAGTTTTCGTGGGCGGAACCATCGTGTTGTTAATGCGCTGGAATCGCGACCTTGCCGCCTCTTTGGTGGAACGCTATGGGTGTACCCACTGGATTAACATTGCCACCATGGTGATTGATTTTCTCGCCAATCCAAAATTGACAGACTATACGTTGGACACTCTGACCGCAGTGGGAGGTGGAGGAGCACCCTTGCCAGAAGCAGTGGGTGAGAAGTTATTTCAATTGCTGGGCGTGAGATATGCCGAAGGGTACGGCATGAGTGAAACAATTTCTCAAACTCATTTTAACCCGCCGGATCGTCCTAAATTACAGTGTATAGGCATTCCATCCTTTGACGTTGATGCTAGAATCATTGATGCGGATACCTTGCAGGAATTAGGTCCTGGTGAACAGGGCGAACTGGTTGTGAATGGACCCCAGGTGATGACAGGGTATTGGAATAGGCCTGAAGAAACTGAAACGGCATTCATCACCCTCTCAGGGAAGCAGTTTTTGCGCACAGGAGATATTAGTGTCTTTGACGAAGAAGGATATTTTTTTATCATCGATCGAATTAAACGAATGATTAACGCTGCTGGTTTTAAAGTATGGCCAACAGAAGTAGAGTCAAAGTTGTTCAATCACCCTTCGATCAAGCAGGCCTGTGTTATAGGGGTGCCAGACGCTAAACGGGGAGAAACGGTTAAAGCCTTCGTCATTTTGCATGAACCCGAGCGAGGTAAAGTGACAGAAGAAGAGATTATCGAGTGGGCTAAAGGGGTCATGTCCGCTTATAAATATCCACGCATTGTGCAGTTTGTGGACAGTCTGCCGATGTCAGCCACAGGCAAACTCCTTTGGCGTCAATTACAGGAGGAAGAAAGGGAAAGAGCCCGAATATAGTGGAGAGGAAGGATGAAAGTGAGTTCTACAGTTAACACGGTATTAGGGCCAATCAGTGCAGAAAAATTAGGAAAAACTTTGATCCACGAACATTTTGTCTTCGGTTACGCTGGTTTTCAAGGAGATACCACTCTAGGGGAATTTGATCGAGAAGCGGCACTGCAAGTGGGGATTAACGTTGCAGAAAGACTCAAAGCCTATGGGGTAAATACTGTGGTAGATGCCACGACCAATGAATGCGGCAGAAACCCGGAACTCTTGCAAGAAATCTCTGTGAAAACGGGTTTGCAAATTATTTGTTCAAGCGGTTACTACTATGAAGGAGAGTCCGCACCTGCCTATTTTAAATTTCGGGCTAGCTTGGGTGACATGAGTGCCGAAGTGTACGAAATGTATACACGAGAAATTACACAAGGGATTGGGAAAACAGGGATTAAAGCTGGGGTTATCAAATTGGCTTCCAGCAAAGATGTGATAACGGAATATGAAAAAGTTTTCTTTAAAGCGGCTGCCAGAGTACAAAGGGAAACTGGAGTGACTATTATTACGCATACGCAAGAAGGGACTATGGGTGCCGAACAAGCGAATTTGCTTATTTCCGAAGGAGCCGATCCAAGTAGGATTGTCATCGGTCATATGTGTGGAAATACTAATCTAGTTGATCAGGTTCAGGTCTTGAAAACGGGTGTTTTTGTGGGCTTTGACCGCTTTGG
>DAIEHY010000016.1 GCA_027353165.1 Desulfosporosinus sp. | reverse complement strand
TGCTGGAGGGCTGGGTGCAGGTTTAATGTTTTTTACCTCAGCTCAACTTAAACCTGGTGTTGAAATTGTCCTTGAGGCTACAAACTTTGAGGAAAAAGTTAAGCACGCTGATTTAGTAATTACCGGTGAAGGGCGAACTGATTTTCAAACAGCTCATGGAAAGGCACCTGTCGGCGTAGCCGCGCTTGCTCAAAAATACAAGGTTCCTACGATATGTCTTTCTGGAGGGCTCGGTACGGGTTATGAGGATGTGTTACAAAAAGGAATAAAGGGGCTAATGAGCATCGTATCCCAGCCAATGACCTTAGAGGAATGCATGGACTCAGCTGGGGAGCTTGTTGAGGCTGCTACAAGTAGACTTTGCCAGTTGATCCATGTTGGGATGACTATCGGCTCAGGAATAAGCAGGACCAATGATGATGCATAGGCATGGCGGTCGTTCATTGATATTTTGGCGATTGTCTAATATACTTAATAATGTTCTTTTACTACGAATAATCTCGTGAAGATATGGGTCGTAGTAAATATTGATTATAATGTGTCGAATGATTAGGGCTAGAAAGGTGGTGGCTTTATGCATTTACTTGATCAAGGCAAGGCACCAATATATGAAGCGCTGTTAAAATATAAATCGATGCGGGTTGTACCGTTTGATGTGCCAGGTCATAAGCAAGGCAGAGGTAACCCCGAACTCACTGAATTTTTGGGTGAGAAATGTCTTTCAGTGGATGTTAATTCTATGAAGCCGCTAGACAATCTTGCTCATCCCGTCTCAGTCATTAAAGAAGCCGAAGAACTGGCTGCAGATGCTTTTGGTGCAGACCACGCTTTCTTTATGGTTAATGGCACGACATCAGCTGTTCAGGCTATGATTATGAGTGTGTGTAAACAGGGCGAAAAGATTATTATGCCGCGTAATGTTCATAGAAGTGCCATTAATGCTCTTATCATTAGTGGAGCAATTCCTGTTTATGTGAATCCCGGTGTCAATAATATGTTGGGGATCCCACTAGGCATGTCCATGGATGAAGTTAAAAGAGCCATCCATGAAAATCCAGATGCCAAAGCAATTTTTATCAATAACCCTACTTATTATGGTATATGTTCCGATTTAAGAGCCATTACAGAGTTTGCCCATCGCCGTAATATGTATGTCTTAGTCGATGAAGCACATGGAACCCATTTCTACTTTGGAGCGGGTATGCCGGTTAGTGCGATGGCAGCGGGTGCGGATATGTCTGCAGTCAGTATGCATAAAACAGGTGGGTCATTGACCCAAAGCTCATTTTTACTAAAAAATGCCCGTCTTAGCACTGGTCATGTGCGCCAAACCATTAACCTAACACAAACTACCAGCGGTTCATATCTGCTGCTTTCGTCTCTCGATATTTCTAGACGTAATCTAGCTTTAGACGGAAAAAACATTTTTGGAAAGGCCACTTCTCTTGCCAACTATGCGCGGGAAGAAATCAATAAAATTGGTGGCTATTATGCTTTTTCCACAGAACTTATTAATGGAAATTCGGTGTTTGATTTTGATCAAACTAAGCTGTCTGTTCATACTAGAGACATTGGGCTGGCAGGAATTGAGGTTTATGACATTCTCCGTGATGATTATGGAATTCAGATCGAATTCGGAGATATCGGGAATATCTTGGCTATTATCTCGGTTGGAGATCGCGCCTTGGCGTTGGAACGACTGGTATCTTCTTTGTCTGAAATAAAAAGACTATATATGAAGGATAAAACGGGAATGCTTGATCATGAGTATATTAATCCAGAGGTGGTTATGGCACCACAGCAAGCCTTCTATTCCGAGCAACGTTCTGTCGCCATCAAAGACAGTACAGGGTATATAAGCGGAGAATTTGTGATGGCTTATCCGCCAGGTATTCCTATTTTGGCTCCAGGAGAACGAATCACAGAGGAAATTATTGATTATATCGCTTATGCTAAGTCAAAGGGTTGCTTTCTGACAGGGACAGAGGATATGGACATCAAAAACATTAGAGTAGTGGAGGTTTAAGAATTATGGAATTATGGTATACGGAACAGCATACTGATGACGTTCGCTTTTCCATTAAAGTGGATAAGCCTCTCTATACCGGTCAGAGCGAGTTCCAAAGAATTGACGTCTTTATTTCTAAGGAATTTGGGACTTTCTTTACTCTAGATGGCTTGATGATGGTCACTGAGAAGGACGAATTTATTTATCATGATATGATTGTTCATGTGCCTATGGCAACCAACCCAAACATTAAAAATGTTTTGGTGATTGGTGCGGGGGATGGCGGAACAGTAAGAGAACTGACACGTTATAGTACCATTGAAAACATAGATATGGTTGAAATAGATAAATTGGTTNTCGATGTGTGCAGAGAATATTTGCCCCAGACCGCCTGTAAACTGGATGATCCCAGAGTGCACTTGTATTTTGAAGATGGGCTGAAATTTGTCCGCTCCAAAGCAGCTGCCTATGATTTAATCATTGTTGATTCAACCGATCCTTTCGGACCAGGGGAAGGGCTGTTTACAAAAGAGTTTTACGGTAACTGTTCCAAAGCTTTAAAAGAAGATGGAATCCTTGTCAATCAGCACGAAAGTCCCTATTATAAGGAATATGCCAAGTCCATGCAAAGAGCACACAAACGGATTAAAGAATTTTTCCCAGTTTGTAGGGTTTATCAGGCGCATATCCCAACCTATCCGTCGGGTCACTGGCTGTTTGGTTTTGCCTCAAAAACCTACGATCCACTGATCGATATAGATGAGCAAGCGTGGAACAGCTTGGAGATTAAGACAAAGTATTACAACACTGAGATTCACAAAGGGTGCTTTGCGCTACCTAACTACGTAAAAGAGCTACTAGTAAGTGCAGAGGAATAGAATATCAAATGAAAGTCTCCCGAACAGGAGACTTTTTATAGTATATGAACTAGTACAAGTAAAAGGACACCCATGGGTGTCCTTTTACTTGTACTAGCGTATAAGTGCAACTTTAAGAATGAAATATTGCGTTTTTGGAAATATTAAGGAGTGTCACTAGCATTTAAAAAATAAAAAATGCTAGGAGATTGGCCTAACCGAAATATGGCTTAAAGAAGGTCATATACTCTATTATGGAGGGGTGCCAGTGGAACATTCCGTACAATTAGGAACGCAATACTACAGGGAGAGTATCTGTTCACGTTTGCTCGAACTACGCGACCGCGAAAAACTCCCCTTTCAAATCATAGAACATCAGCATGGGAAACGTTGGATTATTAAGTGTCAGTTTCATGACCATTCACTAGACGCCACAGAAAATGAAGCGATGGTTCAAAAAATACATCGTTACTATCTAGCTAATGCTTTAGCAGAAACAATTTTACATCATTGGGAAAAAGACCGCGTTGTACAAATTCTTAAAAAAAGGCAATACCTAAAACAAAATAACTGGCAGGTAATTCTCAATAAGGCTTTGGATTATTTGAATAATGGATTAGGGCAGGTTCAAGGCTATCATGTTAACCGAAAAACGATCCTAGTCAAACAGATTTTAAGTTGCTTAACTCAAAGCGCTGTTTTTGACATAGAGGGGTTTTTAAAATTCCGTGCCCAGGAGTACAGAAATGAGGTGAACAAAGCAGTAGAATACGCGATTGATGAGTATGTTCTTGAAAAGGAATATTTGGAATTTATTCAACTGTTAAAGCATTTTGTGGATAGTCAAAGACCACGTCTGGAGTGTTTACATGTTGGAATGACACCCCAAGGGAAATTCCATCTCTATAATAGTGAAGGAGTCAAAGTGACTCATCATTTCCTTGAAGACTATCAATTGGATAATATTCATGAGCTAGGATATGAAGATCTATTAGTGAGTGCTCTAATAGCTGTCGCACCTCGTCAAATTACATTGCATATACGTTATGATGGGTACAAAGATACCTTACAAACAATTCGAAGCGTTTTCGGAGATCGAGTGTGTGATTGTAAAGGCTGTTCTCTCTGTGAAAAGTTTTGACAAATAAGTGAGTAGCTTGTTATAATAAGGCAGTTCGTGAATCTAGTTTAAAACGTTGACAGGGAGAGTATCCTGAAACTACCGTGCAAGAGAGGGAACGCCAAGGCTGAAAGCTTCCTCATGGACGTACAGGAGAAAACCACCCTTGAGTGTTGGGCTGAAATTTAGTAAGCTCTGCCGTTCCCCGCGTTAAGGGAAATCGAGTGAGAGGTGCATTTTTGAACCTTTCAATTGGGTGGAACCACGGAAGTAGAACTTTCGTCCCTATTTAGGGACGGGAGTTTTTTATTTATTATTAGTTTATTAAGGAGTGAAATGTATGATTAAGGTCACTTTAAAGGACGGTTCAATGCGCGAGGTTGAACAAGGAACGACCATTGCAGAGCTAGCGTCATCTATTTCTCGAGGACTGGCAAAAGTAGCTGTTGCCGGAAAAGTCAACGATAAAATGAAGGACCTTGCTTATCCACTTACGGAAGATGCGACAGTAGAAATCGTAACGATCGATAGTGAGGAAGGGTTAGAGGTTTTAAGGCATTCCACAGCTCATTTAATGGCTGAAGCTGTAGGAAATCTTTTCCCAGGCACAAAGTTTGGGATTGGTCCTGCGATTGCCAAGGGGTATTACTACGACTTTGACTCTGAACATGTATTTACGCCTGAGGATCTGGTAAGTATAGAGAAGGAAATGAACCGCCTTGTCAAAGAAAAGCATTCTTTCCAACGGAGAGAAGTCTCCCGAGCCGAAGCGCTTTCTCATTTTAGCAAATTGGGAGAGAAATATAAGGTTGAACTGATCGAGGGTCTTCCTGACGATGCTACGATTTCAATGTATTCGCAAGGGAACTTCACAGACCTTTGTGCCGGGCCGCATCTTCCTTCCACGGCTACGATCAAGGCCTTTAAGCTTATGAGCTTAGCGGGTGCTTATTGGCGTGGGAGTGAAAAGAATAAAATGCTTCAGAGGATCTATGGAACTGTGTTTGCTAAACCAGCAGACCTAGAAGATCACTTGTTCAAATTGGAAGAGGCTAAGCGACGGGACCATCGTAAACTTGGCTTGGAACTTGATCTCTTTAGCTTACATGAAGAGGGCCCCGGTTTTCCGTTTTTCCATCCTAAAGGCATGATCTTGCGCAATGCGCTGGAAGACTTTTGGCGGCAGGAACACCGACGACGTGGATATCAAGAGATTAAGACTCCGATTATTCTTAATCGTTCGATGTGGGAACAATCGGGACACTGGGATCATTACAAGGAAAACATGTATTTCACCAAGATTGATGACCAAGATTTTTGCGTGAAACCCATGAACTGTCCGGGTGGTATGATCATGTATAAGACAAAAATGCGCAGTTATCGTGACCTCCCGCTTCGGGTCGGGGAACTGGGACTTGTACACCGTCATGAACTTTCGGGGGCACTCCACGGTTTACTGCGTGTTCGAAACTTTACTCAGGATGATGCGCATATTTTCATGCTCCCTTCTCAAATCAATGAAGAACTTATTGGGGTTATTGAACTAGTTGACTATTTCTACAAAGTGTTTGGTTTTGAATATAATGTTGAATTATCGACCCGGCCTGAAGATTCTATGGGCTCGGATGAGGATTGGGAAATAGCCACCAAGGCCCTTCAGGCAGCCTTAGAAGATAAGGGGATCGAATACAAGATTAATCCTGGGGATGGAGCCTTCTATGGACCTAAGATCGACTTTCATGTCAAGGATTGCCTCGATCGGACCTGGCAGTGTGGAACGATTCAACTCGATTTCCAAATGCCTGAGAAGTTTGACTTATCCTATATTGGGGAAGACGGTCAAAAGCATCGTCCAGTCATGGTTCACCGGGTTGTGTATGGAAGTATTGAACGATTTATTGCTCTGCTGACAGAGCATTATGCGGGCGCATTCCCCGTCTGGCTGGCACCGATTCAGGTTCGAATCCTGCCGATTAGTGAGCGGCATCACGAGTACGCCAAGTCGCTAGCTTCGCGTCTCAATGAATTAGATATCAGGGTGGAAACGGATGAGCGCAAAGAAAAGATTAGCTATAAGATTCGAGAGGCTCAAACAGAAAAGATTCCTTATACGTTGGTCGTTGGAGACCAGGAAGCCGAATCTGATCAGGTAGCAGTCCGCAGATATGGACAAGGGGATGCCGGAGAAAAAATGTCGGTTGATGAGTTTAGCGCGTTAATCCAAGAAGAAATTAAGAGTAAGAAACTTTTAAAGGCTAATCTCAAAGAGGAATAATGCCTCGGGGATTACCAGCGAGTCTTTGTACTCATGGCAGTGTCAACGACAGAGAACTGCAAGATGTAAAGTTGACATGTTGACATGAGAAGGTTTTTGAGGTAAGATATTTAAGTCAAGTAGAAGCCATCCGCTTCTCACCTTACGACGTTCGTTGTTAAGGTATCTTCTGGTCTTGAGCTTAGTTGTGCTCGTGATTATATAGAAGACGGGTGGTAATGCATCCGTCTTTTTTGTTTGTGCTAAATAAATTTTTTGGAGGTGGTTTCTTATTAGCAAGGACTTAAGACTCAATGACGAAATCCGGGTTCGGGATGTTCGTCTCGTCGGAGAAGAAGGAGAACAACTTGGGATCATGGCGACTAGAGATGCCTTGAGCCTCGCAATCGGGAAATCGTTAGATCTCGTAGAGATTGCACCGACGGCCAAACCCCCAGTCTGTAAACTAATGGACTATGGCAAGTACAAATACGAGCAGGCCAAACGGGACAAAGAAGCTCGTAAAAAACAAAAGAGTATGGAAATCAAAGAAGTCAAATTGCGTCCTAACATTGAGGACCATGACTTCGAAACCAAAGCCCGCAACGCCCAACGCTTTTTGTTGGATGGGGATAAAGTAAAGGTGACGATCATGTTCCGAGGTCGGGAAGTCACGCATCCTGAGTTGGGTAAAGCGTTATGCGTGAGACTTGCCGAATTTTGTAAGGCAGAGTGTACGGTAGAGCGCGAAGCAAAACTTGAGGGTCGAAACATGATTATGATTTTGGCTTCACTTAAACACGATTAATAGCAAAAGGGGGATTACGAAAATGCCTAAAATGAAAACTCACCGAGGCGCGGCAAAGCGCTTTAAGAAAACAGGAACTGGCAAGATTATTCGTATGCATGGATACACTAGCCACATGTTAGAGAAAAAATCACCAAAGGTGAAACGAAATTTGCGCAAATCTGCTGTAATGCACAAATCTGATGCAAAACGGATTGCAAATTTAATTGCTTATCTATAAATACTTGAGTTAAAAAGGAGGTTTCTTTGACATGGCCCGTGTAAAAAAAGGCATGACCAAACATGCTCGTCACAAAAAGATATTAAAATTAGCTAAAGGATATCGTGGAGCGAAAAGTAAACTCTACCGTCCCGCTAATGAACAAGTCTTAAAATCTTTAGCATATTCCTATGCTCATAGAAAAGATAACAAAGGTAACTTCCGTAAGCTCTGGATCGCCAGAATCAATGCGGCTGCCCGCATGAACGGTTTATCCTATAGCCGCATGATGGACGGATTGAAGAAAGCAGGAGTTACAGTCAATCGTAAGATACTGGCTGAACTTGCAATCAGCGATGCTGCAGCGTTTACGGAAATTGTCAATGTTGCTAAGGCGCAGGTCAAGGCTTAAAGACAGAAAGAGAGGGTGCGAAAGCATCCTCTTTTGGTTATACTCCCCCTAGGAGGTGCATAGATGATTGAGTCCTTACAGAATGAGCAGGTAAAACAGGTTGTCTCGTTACAGCGACGTAAAGTCCGCGAGGAGGCTCAGTTATTCGTGGTCGAAGGGTGGCGCTTCGTCGAAGAAGCAGTTTTAAGAGATGCTCCGATCACAAAGGTCTATGTTTGCTTGGAACGTGAGCCGTCAGAGTGGCAGTCTCTGCTCAACAGGTTAGGAGAACGAAACATTCCCTTTGAGGAAGTGGATGAACGTGTTCTGCGTAAAATGAGTGCGACTGAGGAGCCACAAGGGATTTTAGCGATTGTACGACAAACCAATAATTCGTGGTCAGAGATAGTCATTGACCGGCAAACCGTCTTGCTAATTATTGATGGTATTCAGGATCCAGGAAACCTTGGGACAATTTTACGCACAGCGTTGGCCGCGGGAGTCCATTACATCTGTATGACGCCGGGGACGGTGGATGTTTATAATCCTAAAGTATTGCGGAGCACGATGGGGGCCCTTTTTTCGCTAGTTCTTTTGCCCCTAAGGCAACCGAAGGACATTTTAGCCTTTTGTCATGAACAGGGTTTAAATGTCTTGATGGGGGATATCGAGGGGGAATCGATTTATCATACAGCATTGACTGAGGGGCCTTTGGCGTTAGTTGTCGGAAATGAGGGAAAGGGTCCGTCGCTATCCTTTAAAACTAAGGATGTTCGGCGAGTAACGATTCCGATGGCGCAAAATGTGGAGTCCCTAAATGTAGCCATGGCTACCGGTATCTTACTCTACGAAATTATGCGTCAAAGGGGTTTCTTGTAAAACTCAATAGAGAATGCTATAATTTTCTGTGAACATCTCTATGTGAAATTTACATAAAATAAAGCGATGATCAGGTTAAAATGGAGTGTTTTCTTCTCAGGGAGGCGTGGCCAAGACTGTGAGCCAGCTAAGAAGGTACCCACCTCCTTCATTAATATGAAGAGGTTAAAGTTCGCCTGAGAGTGGTCTGCTGATTTGTAGGTAGGCCCGGTCTCCTCCGTTAACAGGAACTTAAGTGTGGCCGGATTGGTCAAACTAGGGTGGTACCGCGAGAATGAAACTCTCGTCCCTTTCATAGGGGGCGGGAGTTTTTTTATTTTTAAATAATAGATGAGGGTTTAGTGAAAGGGTGGTAAAACTTGAAGCATGAAATCCAACGCATTGGAGAGGAAACGTTAAAGGTCCTGAAAGATATGGAAAGTTCAGAAGCACTCCAAGAGCTGAAAGTAAAAATCCTTGGGAAAAAGGGCTCTTTAACAGCCTTGCTACGTCAAATGGGAGGCTTAAGTCCGGAGGAACGACCTATTATGGGGCAGGTCGTCAACGAAGTACGTAGTCGCTTAGAACAAGCTTGGGAAGAACGTAGTGCGGAACTTGAAGCAATAGCCTTAGAGAAACGGTTATCTTTGGAACGGATTGATATCACATTACCGGGAAGACGGGTTCAGCGTGGACATCACCATCCTCTTACCCAGGTTATGGAGGAAATTGAAGATATATTCTTGGGTATGGGCTTTCAAATTGCTGAAGGGCCCGAAATCGAGTCGGATTATTATAACTTCGAAGCGCTTAATTTGCCGAAAGAGCATCCGGCCCGTGAAATGCAGGATTCCTTCTACATTACCGAGGAAATTTTACTGCGCACTCAAACCTCTCCTGTTCAAGTTCGCACGATGGAGAAGTTGTTTCCTTATCTTCCAGTCAAGGTTATTGCGCCGGGAAAAGTTTATCGCAATGATGACGATGCAACACATTCTCCGATGTTCCACCAGGTGGAAGGGCTTATCGTCGATCATGGGATTCGCATGTCAGACCTAAAGGGGATCCTCTTAAACTTTTCGCGCCAAATGTTTGGGGATTCAAGAGAAATTCGTTTAAGACCGAGCTTTTTTCCGTTCACGGAGCCAAGTGCTGAAGTGGATGTTTCCTGTATGCTTTGTGGGGGAGCAGGATGTCGACTTTGTAAAGGAACGGGCTGGATTGAAATATTAGGATCGGGAATGGTTCATCCACGGGTTTTAGAGGCCGGCGGATATGATCCAAAAGAAGTGACGGGTTTTGCTTTTGGTATGGGGGTTGAGCGCATTGCCATGCTGAAGTTTGGGATTGAAGATATGAGGCTCTTATTTGATAACGATTTGCGCTTTTTGCAGCAGTTTTAAGGGGGAAACGTCATGAAAGTCAGTATGGAATGGTTGCGTGAGCTTGTCGATTTGGACCAAAGTGCAGAACAATTAGCGGAGACCCTAACCCGTGGCGGGATTGAAGTAGAGGGTGTCGAGAATCTCAATAAAGGATTCGAAAAAGTGGTGATTGGAGAACTAGTCAGTTTAGAGAAACATCCGGATGCTGATCGACTTTTAGTCTGTGACATTAATGTGGGTCAAGAGTCAGTGGTGATCGTTACCGGAGCCCAAAATTTATTAGTCGGAGACCGGATTCCTGTTGCTATGGTGGGAGCGACTCTTCCTAATGAGCTTTCAATTCGAAAGTCCAAACTTAGAGGAGTTGTCTCACTGGGTATGTTATGTTCGCGTGAAGAGCTTTTGTTGGATGAGGCAGTAGGATTAGACCGCAGTGCAGGTGGGATCCTCATTTTGCCACCCGATGCTCCCATCGGAGAGAATTTTGGGCATTATTTAGGGCGTGAAGATAGTGTCTTAGATTTAGAACTCTATCCAAACCGGCCAGATTGTCTAGCGATGGTCAATGTTGCCCGTGAAGTTGCGTCTCTTACCAAGAAAAAGCCCCATTTGCCGAAATGGGCCGACCAGGATCAAGAACTCCCTTTGCCAACAGCTTCGGATCTTCGGATTATTATTGAAGATGAAGACTTATGTTGGCGTTATGCAGGACTAGTGGTGGAAGATGTTCAGATTGAACCTTCTCCGGAATGGATGCAGAAACGTTTAAAAGCCTCTGGCGTTCGTCCCATTAATAATATTGTGGATATTACAAACTACTGTATGATGGAAATGGGACAACCGCTGCATGCGTTCGACCGAGATAAGATACAAGGGGATGTTCACGTTCGATGTGCCTATCCGGGGGAAAAAATTGTCACCTTAGATGGAGTGGAACGGAACCTTCAAATAGACACCTTGCTGATTGCCGATGACCATGTAGCTTTAGGATTGGCTGGCGTCATGGGTGGCCTGGACAGTGAAGTAACGAAGGACACCAAGCGGCTCATGATTGAATCGGCTCATTTTTCTCAGGTCAGCATTCGCCGAACAAGTCGACGCTTAGGACTTAGGTCGGAGGCTTCTAATCGCTTCGAAAAGGGTCTTAATGTCCACGGAATCGTAGCGACACTAGGCCGTGTTTGTGATTTACTCCTAGAATTAGGGGCAGGTCGTCCGGTGGCCTTGGTCGATGTAGTGAAGAAACTCCCCTCTGGACGTCAAGTTAGCCTCTCTGCAGAACATACCTCAACCGTGCTGGGGGTTGAACTGAAGGTGGATGAGATTCGTCAAGTCCTAGATAACTTGAATTTTAAATATCAACAACAGAAGGGATTATTCCAGGTTGAGATTCCTGCTTACCGTTCGGATCTTGAGATCGAAGAAGATCTTATGGAAGAAGTGGCCCGCCTAATTGGGTATGACCGAATTCCTACAACTCTACCTCAAGGGGATTTAACTCAAGGGAGCAGAACCCCAGGGCAAGAATTTCGCCGTCGCTTGCGTAGGGTCCTTGTCCAATCTGGGCTGGATGAGGTGCTGACCTATACCTTTACACGTGCAGAGTCTGATGCACAATGGGGAAGTGCCCAGCATTCGATTCCTTTGCTAAATCCATTGCGGGATGAACTTAGTGTGATGCGCACCTCGTTGGTGCCGGGACTCCTAGATGTGGCGGCTCGGAATGTAGCGCGTCGCAACATGGAAGTGGGCATTTTCGAGATAGGAAATACGTATTGGGGAGAAGAGCAACCCCTCAAGGATCTTCCGCGAGAAGAATTGCGTGTAGCCGGAGTTGCAGTGGGTAAGAGCGGAAAGCATTGGCTTAATCAGCCAATCGATAAAGACTTTTACTATCTTAAGGGTATCTTAGAAGAAGTGGCCTTGGAATTTGGACTTAAATTGGAGTATCGTTCAGCAAAAAATAATAGTCTATTACATCCTGGTCGCTCAGCCGATATTTACTTAAAGAAGCAATGTATCGGGTTCCTCGGCGAAATGCATCCTACTTTGGAAAAAGAGTGGGGACTTGAGCGAGTAGTCGTCTTCCAATTAGAATTGCCCCCAATGCTTGAGCAGATGAGACAAACTGTTCGTGCTTATTCCATCCCGCGTTTTCCGGCGATTCAAAGAGATTTGGCAGTAGTCGTGTCTATGGAAATTTCGGCTGAAGCAGTGATGGCTAAGATACGTAAACTCGGTGGGGAATTATTGCAACAAGTTGAGGTCTTTGATGTCTATACAGGAAAGCCAATACCGGATGATCATAAAAGCTTAGCGTTCTCATTGCGTTACCAGTCCTTAGAACGAACTTTAACAGATGAGGAAGTAAACCTACTGAATTCGCGTATTTTAGATGGTATTCAGCAGGAATTTGGCGCGGAGTGGCGAAAATAGAGAAAAAGTAGGACAAAGAGAGAGCGAGGGGAAATTGTGGCACATGAATCAGTCAAAATCACCGTCGAGATTTTTGGGGAAAAGCATGTGGTCCGCGGTGATGGGACAGCATCATCTATCCTAGGATTAGCGCATGATGTCGACAACAAAATGCGTCTGATTGCTCAGAGGCTACCTCGTTTGAATGTTCAACAGATTGCCGTTTTGACCGCCCTTAATTTAGCCGATGAACTTGCAAAGCTTAAAGAAGAACAAGAAACCTTAATGCAGCTACTTGGAGAAAAGACAGAGTAGCATGGAGTATCAAACATGAGATTTGCGATTGGTAAAAACCTCAATAACGTCAGAAAAAAACGGAGACTAAGTCTAGACAAAGTGGCTGAATTAACAAGCGTTAGTAAAGCAATGTTGGGGCAGATTGAAAGAGGGGAGTCTACTCCCTCAGTAAACGTCCTTTGGAAAATCGCAACAGGGCTAAAAGTATCGTTTTCCTCCCTATTAGCTAATGGGGAGGAAGATAAAGAGACCCTTTTCATACAACGCGCGGATATTAAGCCAGTCAGTGAAGAAAATGGGCAGATGAGAATATATCCGCAATTCATGTTTGATAGCAATAGAGGCTTTGAAGTGTTTATTATTGAACTTGAACCAGATTGTACTCACAAATCACCCCCTCATGACGAGGGGGTTGAAGAATATATCAGCCTTATAGAAGGGACCCTAGAAATAGTTATCGGAGAAAATGTATATTTATTAAATAAAGGAGATTCTATCCGATATCTAGCTAATCAAGAACACATTTATCGAAATCTTTCCGAACAACTTACCAGTTTCCATCATTTAATCTACTATTTTTCGTAACGAAATATAACTGTAGATAGGTAATGAAACACGACTAGCAACTGGCTTAGTCGTGTTTTTCTAGGTATGAGTCAGACCGGATAACTGACTGGCGCCATCATGGCGCTGCTATTACGACACATAGCCATTTATGGCGTTGTTCTAATTTCGAAATCCTTGTTCGAGTCATAATGGGGTTCAAATCTTGGCTCGGATAAATTAATTTCTGAAAACTATTGAGCGTTATAACGTACACATGATATACTTTAAAAAATGTGCGTTATAACGCTCAATAATTTATAGAAGGGAATTTTTAGACATGAATAATTTTCTAGTATTCCTTAAAAAAATCTGGTCTGATGCTTCGATCTCAGCTGTTGTCGCTGGGTTAATTGCCGTTACGGTTGGGTTTGCGGGACCCGTATTGCTGATTTTTCAAGCGGCTAAGGCCATAGACTTAAGTAGTTCTAATCTATCATCGTGGATATGGGCCATATCTATTGCTAGTGGCCTGACGTCCATTATCTTAAGTATTCGATTCAAGGCACCCGTTATCACTGCCTGGTCAACACCGGGGGCTGTTATGTTAATCTCGGGGTGGAGTGCTTATGCCTATTCAGACTCGATTGGTGCCTTTATTTTCGCGGGGGTCCTTATTACTATTCTCGGATTTACAGGTCTTTTCTCTTCTTTGATGAAACGGATTCCTTACGCGATCATCACAGCGATGCTCGCGGGGATTCTACTTAAGTTTGGCGTAGATGTCTTTGTTTCCTCAAAACAGTTGCCTATGCTAGCGCTACCCATGATATTCGGGTATCTGGTGTCCAAACGCTGGTTTCCGCGCTACGCAGTCGTTACAAGTTTGCTTCTGGGTTTATTGATTGCATATGGTCTAAACATAGTAACCCTTAAAGGAGTCAGTGTATTTCTCGTTCATCCAATCTTTACAACACCCACGTTTTCACTGAGTTCGCTGCTAGGTCTAGGTATACCCCTCTGTATTGTAACTATGGCTTCGCAAAATGCTACGGGCTTTGGGGTGTTAAGGGCTGATGGATACGATACTCCGGTAAATCCGCTGATCATTATCACGGGGATTGCTTCAATCCTATTTGCTCCGTTTGGGGCACACGGTATCAATTTGTCTGCGCTCATCGCTGCGATCTGTACTGGAAAGGAGGCCCATAGTGATCCGGACAAACGCTATATTGCTGGAATTTCAGCGGGTGTATTTTATATTATCTTTGGCATTTTTGGTGCAACCATCGTGTCTGTTTTTGCAATCTTCCCTAGTGAATTGATCATTGTAATTACTGGATTAGCTCTATTTGGCTCGATAGCTTCAAGTCTAGCTTCTGCCATGAAGGAAGATACCCAAAAGGAAGCTGCGTTGATTACTTTTTTGGTTACCTTATCCGGCATATCAATTGCTGGAGTCGGAGCACCTTTTTGGGGATTGATTGCGGGTATTGTGACTGATTACATGCTGTCGGGAGACTTAACAAAAATGTTCTCTGCGAAGATTGTTATACAAATGCGTGAAAAGCTTCGGAGAGCAGGATGAGTTCCACGCCAAAAATATGATATAATTTATACGGGTGATAGTTATGATTATTTTCAGCAACGATTGGCAGAACTTATTAAGTGAAGAATTTAATAAAGAATATTATCAGACCTTAAGACAGTTTTTAATAACAGAATACAGGACAAAGACAATTTACCCGGATATGCATGATATCTTTAATGCCCTTCATTATACCGCTTACAAAGATATTAAAGTTGTTATTTTAGGACAAGACCCTTATCATGGACCTAATCAGGCCCAGGGTCTTAGTTTTTCAGTTAAACCAGGAATCGCTCCACCACCCTCCTTAGTCAATATTTTTAAGGAGCTTAAGAGTGATTTAAATTGCTTTATTCCGAATAATGGCTATTTAAAGAAGTGGGCAGATCAGGGTGTTCTTTTACTCAACACAGCATTAACTGTGGTCGCTGGCCAGGCAAATTCGCATAGAAATAAGGGCTGGGAGACATTTACTGATAAGGTGATTACTCTTTTAAACGAGCGACAGGATCCGATGGTATTTATACTATGGGGAAACAACGCTCTTTCCAAGATGGGCATAATAACTAACCCGAACCACTATATCATAAAATCACCTCACCCTAGCCCTCTCTCAGCATCGCGCGGCTTTTTAGGGAGTAAGCCCTTTTCTAAAACAAATAATTTTTTAAGCTCCAAGGGAAAAACCCCCATAGACTGGCAGATTGAAAATCTATAAGTGAAAAAAAAGGCATTGTACAATAACAAGTACACTGCTTTTTTACTATGCACATAATATCATTCAGGGAACTTATGGTTTATTTCATCAGCTATTTGTGAAAGAGTTTCAACAAAGCCCCAATTGTACAAATTATAGTTAAACAATTATAATAGAGTTATTGTCCACAGCCAGCGCACGATGTTGGTTTAATAATCCTTGTGACCGGAATGGGAGAGTAACAATTAAATGGATGAAATCAAAAACAATCAATCCCGAACTCTAGAACTATTGGCCCCTGCAGGCAGCTTTGAGGCCTTTAAAGCTGCGGTAGAAAATGGCGCTGATGCGGTCTACTTGGGAGGAAAAAGTTTTAGTGCAAGGGCAAGTGCTGCAAATTTTGACATAGAAGAGCTGCAAAAAGCCGTTCGTTATGCTCATGAACGACAGGCCAAAGTGTATGTGACAGTCAATATTCTCATTGCTGATCAAGAGTTTCAAGAGCTGTTGAACTATCTCTACACTTTACACGAAATAGGTGTCGATGCTGTGATCCTGCAAGATGTAGGGGTCGCGGAATTAATTCATACAATTCTTCCGGAAATGGAAACCCATGCAAGCACACAAATGACGGTGAATACTAGCTGGGGAGTCCATCACCTAGAATCCCTTGGTTTCAGGCGTGTGGTATTGGCAAGGGAAACCTCGGCGCCTGAAATGAAAGCAATTGCCGAACAGACGTCTCTGGAGCTTGAAGTGTTTGTGCACGGTGCACTTTGTATCGGCTATTCCGGACAATGCCTGATGTCGAGTTTTATCGGTGGACGGAGTGGAAATCGCGGCACGTGTGCCCAACCCTGTCGAATGACTTATCAGCTAGTTAATGAAAAAAAAGAGAATCTTTTAATTCAGAAAAGCACAGGTGAACACTTGTTAAGCCCCCGAGATTTAAATTTAGTTGAGGAACTGACAGAGTTAAAGCAAGTTGGCGTTTATTCCCTAAAGGTAGAAGGTAGAATGAAGCGTCCAGAATATGTAGCAACAGTGATACGGCTCTATCGGCAAGCAATCGACCGGAGCGGAGTTTTAGATAGGCAAGAAGGAAGTTCAGTTGCTCCCTTGCTAACCCCAGGAGAGCATCAGGAATTATTACAGGTATTTAATCGAGATTTTACTATTGGGTATTTCAAAGAAAACCTCGGCGCAGAACTTATGAGCTATAGCCGACCTAATAATCGAGGGACGCGTCTCGGACGAGTGACTCGCTTAGAAGCCGGGCGGTTATCACTTAAACTGGAGGCCGCACTACACCCGGGGGATGGAATCGAATTTTGGACGGGTCGTGGGCGAGAAGGGGTTACCGTTGGACTGATCTGGAAGGACCAAATAGTGATTACAGAAGGATTGCCCGGTGAGACTGTACAGATTGAATTTTCCGGAGTAGCCCAGGCGGGAGACCGAGTTTTCAAGACTAACGACGCCTTATTGATGGAAAAGGCTCGGCAAAGTTTTCAAGAGGGGCGAGAGCAACGCAAAAGTCCGTTGACCTTGCGTCTTTCTGGGCATGAAGGGGAAAAATTGTGTTTAGAGGTCATAGGTAACGAGCACAGCGTCACTGTTTATTCAACGAACCCAGCTCAAAAGGCATTGAAAAGGCCCCTGACTTGGGAGTATGCCTTCCAACAGTTAGGGCGATTAGGGACAACCCCTTTTTGGCTTGATAAATTGGAGCTAGAGATTGATGAAGGCATCATGCTTCCAGTGAGCGACTTAAATGAAATGCGTCGCTTAGCGATTGAAGAGTTACTGCAGGACAAGCCTAAGCAAACAGTTGACCGACAAATTTATCGTCAGAGGGTAGAGCGCTGGAAACACCGTCAAGGGGAAGAACGGGCAGATTTACAAACTATCAAAAGCATGATTCCTCAGATATCGGTGGCTGTGAGCGATCCGGAAACACTTCAGGCTGCCATCCAAGCGGGAGCGAAGCGTGTCCTCATTGGTGGGGAACATTGGCGTTCTCGACGAGGGTTTTCTCTCGAGGAAATTCGAAGTAGTTTTGAAAGGTGCCGTAAGCAGGGGATTGATTGTGTATGGAGGTTACCCCGCATCTTAAATCAGGGTCAGAGTGAACATCTTTTAGCGGACTTGGAAAAGGCGAGTGGATGGGCAGAAAAACCGAAGCTTATGGTTGCAAATCTCGGAGAGTTAGAGATCTTGAAGGTCGTAGATTTGGATTGGGCCTTTGAAGTAGATTACTCCTTAAATGTGTTTAATGAAGCTAGCCTCGCTTACTTTATACGGCAGGGCGCTAAAGCGGTGACGCTTTCTCCCGAACTCCACCACGAACAACTTGGTCCATTAGCCAAATGGCCGGGGGTGGAGCTACTAGTGTTCGGAGATCTGGAGATGATGGTAAGCGAATACTGTCCCGTGGGAGCAGCACTGGGCGGGAAAAAAGGAAAACACTGTGCCGGAACATGTGTAAAAGAACCGCACTATCTGCGCGATCGCATGCATTATGATTTCCCAGTGGAGACCGACCAGGAGTGTCGGATGCATCTTTTTAATGTTAAGATTCTTAATCTATTTGAAGAGCTTGCCCAAATTCGGCGTATGGGGATTTCATCCGTTCGTCTTCAATTAACTCGGCAAACTCCTGGTCAAGTTCGACAGATTGTTCGTTTGTTTAGTGAAGCTTGGGATACATTACATGAAGGTAAAAGGGCTACCTGGATGTCAGATGAGGGGATGAATGAGTTAACCTCTCTTTTCCCGGAGGGATTTACAAAAGGGCATTTCTTCCGCGGTGTACTCTAGGACATATGCGTTCGAATAGCCTTAGTATTGGTCGATCGGCCACAACCGGAATGAAGGTATATTCAAGTTGTTTTTGATAATGGGTTTTAATGAATTGAGGAGGAACTATGGGAATCGAAAATAAAGTCCTAAATAAACTGGACTTTCCAAAGGTGTTGGCACGTTTAGCAGATTATTGTATCCTTCCAAGAGCAAAGGAACTGGCCATTGGCTTGGAACCCTTTGTTGATTTGGAATCGGTTCGCTTAAGACTACAGGAAACAGACGAGGGAAAGGATCTTTTGCGAGGAAACCCCCTTTTCTCAGTTCGTGGGGCCAAGGAAATTCGTCCCTATATCGAGCGCTGTTTACGTGGAGGAATGATTCATGGGGAGGAACTCCTTGAGATTCGTGATACGTTAGGAGTAGGGCGGAAAATAAAACAACTCCTTCTGGAGTTTAAAGAGGAGTTTCCCGGTTTATGGGATATCGCGTTACCTATTGAACCCCAGAAGGATCTTGAGGATGAAATCTCCCGTTGTATTTCGGAAGATGGGAAGGTCGCGGACAATGCATCCTCAGAACTAGCAGACTTTAGGAGAGCCATAAGTCGTCTCCAGAACCGTATTCGAGAAAGCTTAGAGGGCACTTTGCGCAACTCAAGCTATCAGAAGATGCTTCAAGACCCTATTATTACCCAGCGTTCTGACCGTTACGTAGTACCGATCAAGCAGGAATATCGGTCGGCATTTCCTGGTATTGTCCATGATCAATCAGCAAGCGGAGCAACCTTGTTTATTGAACCGATGCCAGTAGTTCAGTTGGGCAATGAGCTTCGCGAAGTGATTTTAAAAGAACAACGTGAAGTCCAGCGCATTCTTCAAATGCTTTCCGCTCAAATTGAGGTGCGTGCGGATGCAGTTGCGGATATTCACGAAGCCTTAGCTGGGCTAGATTTAGTGGTTGCCAAAGCGCATTTAAGTGTGGCGATGAACGCAGGTGCTCCGGAATTAATTCCAGGGCAACAAATAAAGTTGGTGCAGGCAAGGCACCCACTGATTGGTGGAACGGTGGTTCCACTTTCCTTAGAATTAGGGGTCGATTTTGATACCTTAGTGATTACCGGGCCTAACACTGGGGGGAAAACGGTGGCCCTTAAAGTAGTTGGACTTATGGCCGCTATGAATCAGTCAGGTCTTCATATTCCAGCGGAAAGCGACTCGCGTATGGGGGTATTTTCCCAGATTTTCGCGGATATTGGGGACGAACAAAGTGTCGAGCAATCCTTAAGCACTTTTTCTGGGCACATGAAAAACATTGTGGAGATCATTAATCGTTCAAACGGACGGTCTTTAGTTTTGCTCGATGAGGTGGGAGCGGGGACCGATCCGACTGAAGGGGCAGCCTTGGCGATGGGGATTTTGTCCGAACTGCATGAACGAGGCTGTCGAACGGTATCAACGACTCATTATGGTGCCTTAAAGACGTTCGCTTATGAAACTCCACGAGTTAAGAACGCTTCAGTGGAGTTTGACACAGAAACTTTGCGGCCAACCTATCGGTTGTTAATAGGAATACCGGGGAAAAGTAATGCCTTTACGATTGCTGGCCGGTTGGGTTTGAGTGAGCAAGTTTTGGAAAAAGCCAACTCCTTTGTGACGGAGCGGGAAATGCAGGTGGCTGATCTCATTGAAAACTTGGGAGAAACCCACCGAGAAATCGAGTTAGAAAAGCAAAAAGCGACAACAGGTAGGCAAGCGGTCGAGAAACAAAGCAAGGCTTTAGAAGAAAAGTCGGTCCGTTTAGATGAAGAGTACGAACTCTTGCTAGCCTTAGCGAAGGATGAAGCCAGCGAAATCATCAGGGAAGCTAAACGTGAAGCAGATGCTTTAATAGAGGAGTTAAAAGCGGCTCTTAAAAAAGAGACGAAACAGCAACAGGATATTGAAAAGGCCCGTCAAGGCTTCCGCCGAATTTCTACGAAGCTGGATCAGGGCCGACCAGTAAAACGCGCAGGGAGTGAATTGTCGGCTGATCAGATCATGCTTGGGCAGACGGTACAGTTGACTAAGCTTAGGCAGAAAGGGCAAGTTGTCAAACTTCCTAATGCTAATGGAGACGTCTTAGTTCAAGCGGGCATTATGAAAGTGATGGTACCACTGTCAGAATTGAAATTAGCGCAGGAAGAAAAAAAACCCAAACCTAAATATTCGCGGGAAATGGGAATTGGAATCCGAAAAGCGGAGGAGATTCGCAGTGAGATTGACCTGAGAGGAATGCTCGTTGAGGAGGGTACTGAAGCCTTAGATAAGTATCTCGATGACGCTGTACTCGGAGGAATCGGTCAGATTTACGTCATTCACGGCAAGGGTACTGGGGCTATGCGAGCAGGAATTCAGGATTTCTTGAGAGGGCATCCCCATGTGCGGAGCTTCAGGATCGGAGAATATGGAGAAGGAGACTCTGGAGTGACGGTTGTAGAACTCAGGTAGATTCAATACGAACATAAACAAAGTTCTTAAAATAAATTGGGGCGGTAAAAACTTGAAGAAGTTTTTACCGCCCCTTATTGGTGGGCCACGCATGGCGATTGGGCTTATCCTAAGTGAGGACTAATTTAACGATATTCGAGGACGGTCCGACCGCTGACTCTTTTGATTTTTGAAAAGAAGCTCTGAAGAAGTAGGAACCTGGGATAGGGGCTTCGTCATTAACTACGAGTGAGAAGGAAAGGAATCCCTTTGAACTCTTAACGGTTATGCTTCCTGCAGGTTGACCTGGACGTTGAATATAGATAATTGTAGAATATTTTTCTGTACCTGCAGGGTTAGTGATCGGGATGGTCACCTGGGAGGTTTTCGGATCGTATTTGACTTCCCCAAGTATCGGTGCGGGAATTGGCGTCTGGGGTGTGCCATCTTGTGGGGGTGCCAATGGATCAGCACCAAGGATGGGATCGAGAATTGGGTTAGGAGCCGACTCAACTGGTGGTCGGTAGGGCGCTTCGTTGGATGGCCATGGCCATGAAGCATCGCGATTGGGTAAGTTTAAGAAAGTCTTAGTTAAAGAGTTGATTGTACTTGG
>DAIEHY010000169.1 GCA_027353165.1 Desulfosporosinus sp. | reverse complement strand
CGATGCTGAAGCAGTTATACCGTCCAGGTTCACATCTTGCGCTACCCAGAGGTTGGCGGAATAGCTTCAGCATCCAACGAGCCAGTAAACGGGAACGTGTGTGAACGTGCAATGTCCCCTTACTTTCAAAACCCCAAACAAAAAAGCCCTCACCCCCGTAGCATAAGCTACAGGGACGAGAACTTGTTCCCGCGGTTCCACCCTGTTTGACCCCTCAGGGTCCCCTTCATTTTATGTGCTCAGAGCTGCCCCATTCACTTCTCTCATTCGGCTTCCACCCACCCGAACTCGCTAAAAGAGAGGATTCATGAACTTCTTTCCCATCATTGCATCCTAAAAGGCATTAATTTTACTTATTATATGCTGTGGAAGAAATTGTGTCAAATCAAATACGGCCTCAACAATTATTTCTAACTCCCAGACTCTCTGATTTTAGAAATAAACTTGTCATACACCTTGTGCATATGAGGTTCATTACTGTAGACCTTTAATTCCTCTAACGGAATCCATTTAACCCCACTATTTTCATCTGCTTTAATACTCAAAACGTCAGTTTCATCCGCTTCGATCAAAAATGCAACCGATAAATGTAGATGAGGGGACACATATTCTCCTCGTTTAATATGTCCTAACACTGGGAGTATATCCAAAGAGAATATTCCTGGAGTAGCCAAGTGACAATTTACTACTCCGGTCTCTTCCTTTAATTCTTTAATGGCAACCGCTAATAAATCAGCTTCCCCATCCGCATGACCACCGGTCCAAGACCACGAATTATAGATATTGTGATGAACTACAAGTACTTTTTCCTTGGTACTATTAACGACAAACGCCGAACTCGTAACATGAGTGATCTCATTACCCCTAGTTAAAACATCCTCAAATAGATCAATACAGTGCAAAATAACTGCTTTATCCTTTTTCTCTTGCTCATTGTAGGGAATATACTTTTTTATCAACTCGATAAAATGCATTTGTCTTCTCTTTCTTCTAAAATTCTTCCGAGGCCTCATCATAAGGATACTTTTGTTCAGACGACACTTCCAATTCAAAATGGTTTATCGCCGCCCCAACAGCGCCTAACAGTGCGAGCATTCTTAAACTCGGCTTCCTCCATACCGTATACGCTAAGGCTAAACCCAAAGGAGCAGAAAGGCTTACAATCGTATTTTCGTGTCTTTTCAGGCTAATCGTAGAGTGACTAATATTTGCCATTGAAGATCTAATGCCATCCCACATTCCATTCCCCGGACCTTTGAATTCCCACACCCGTCCTTCTCCCTTTTGAGCCTTGTCCAAATCATCTAACGCCTTTACAACGTCTCCTTGAGCCAAATTCAGCGCATTACGAGCCTCTTCATACCCTATTCCCATACGCTCCCTTAAAATATCCACTTTTTCAAGTTCCGTCAACGGCTCAATCATTGTTTTTCCCTTCCTTTACATCACATTGTTTACTCACTTCAACCCGTGTCAAACTTCCCATCCGCCAGGATTTGAGAGGCCGTTCAAATCTATTTTCTAGGTAAATCCGCAACGTCTCCACAATTTCTTGTTGCATCCAATCATTCCAACGCAACCGGTCCAACTTAGTAAGATCCGCCCGAATCAGTTGCCGCATAAAAGCAATACTTCCTGCCCGAATCCAACGACCTGAATTGTTTTCTAAACAATTTCCACAGAGCGTACCACCCGCCACCGAACTAAAAAATATTCGCTCACCCTTTACAGCAACACCACACTCAGCACATTCCTCTAAACGCGGACAATAACCCAACAACGCCATCGACCTTAATGCATAAGCACTAAGGACAAGAGTAGGTTCAAAATGCTCCAGTAAAAACAAACAAGTCAACGTAAGCGCGAAAAGTTCTGAGTTTGGCTGTGCCGGAATCGTCGAAATATCTAAAAGTTCAACAATACCTGTCGCCGCAAACGATCGATCAAGATCATTCCATAGATAAGGAAAGCTTTCCCTCGGGCTGCACTGACTAATTGTATCCAACGTTTTTCCCCGATGGATCAGATAATCCCCATAAGTAAACAACTGAGCCCCAGCCCTTTGACGACTTTTAGGTTTAAGCACACCTTTTGCCACAGCTTGAAGCTTCCCCATCTCACGAGAAAAAAGAGTGAGCACTCGATCCGACTCACCTAATTGTTTACTACGGATCACTAACGCGTCCGCATGATAAACGGCCACGCCCACTCACCCTCTCTATTTTATGTATATCTGACCCGGATATACATTTAAGTCGTTTTAGGCCATATTAAGGACGGTGCATATAAAATGTCCGTCTCCATAGTAACGTAACCTTTTATTTCCTCGTCCCAAGTCTTTACGTAACAGATTAGCAAACTCCGTGAAAGCGACCCCAGATACGGGGCAGTGTACACGGATGTACACACAAGTCCCTACACAAGGACGGCACTGGTTCCTAACCGTTCCGCTCCCGCTTGGATAAGCTCAAGCGCAAACTCCTTAGTCCTGATTCCACCTGACGCCTTAACCTTAACATTTTCCCCTACCCACGCTTTAAGATTTCGCACATCCTCAACCGTGGCTCCCCCTCCGGCGAAACCAGTCGAGGTCTTAATGTAATCTGCTCCTGCACGTTTCACAATCTCAGCCACCATTTTTTTCTCATCTTCCGTAAGTAAGCTAGTTTCAATAATCACCTTAATAATTAAGCCACACCCGTGAGCCGCATCAACCACACGTACAATATCTTGTTCTACCGCATCCCAATGCCCAGACTTAGCCCAACCGATATTGATAACCATATCCACTTCTTTACCGCCATGTGCTTTGACCATAAAAACCTCTTGGACTTTCACTTCAGTAAACGTTGCCCCCAAAGGAAAGCCCACAACTGCTGCAACTCCAATCCCTGTGCCGTGTAGGAGCTTAGCTGCAGTTTGAACGTAAATCGGATTGACACAAACTGTCGCAAACTTATGTAATTGAGCCTCATGACAAAGTGCCACAATATCCTTTTCCGACGCTTGCGGCTTTAATAACGTATGATCCGTCATACCTGCAAGATTCATCTTACTCCCGTTCCTTTCCATAACCGTAATTACGTAAACTATCCATTCGATTACGCCAATCTTTTTTAACTTTAACCCAAACTTCTAAAAACACCTTACTCCCTAATAAGGCCTCAATGTCCAAACGAGCTAAGCTACTGATCTCCTTGAGCTGTCTCCCACCTGCCCCTATAACGATCCCTTTTTGCGATTCCCGTTCAACCACAATTAAAGCTCGCACTTTAACAAGGGTCTTCTTTTCTTCTACCTCTTCAATCACCACTGCAATTGAGTGAGGAATTTCATCGCGGGTCAGCTGAAGCACTTTTTCGCGCACCAATTCCGCCATAATAAAGCGTTCCGGCTGATCAGTCACTTCATCTTCAGGATAATACATAGGTCCTTGAGAAAGTTGAGCAAAAATCACGTTTAACAGTTCATCCGAGTTTTCCCCGGTCTTTGCCGAAATAGGAACAATCGCTTTAAAATCAACAAGCGTAGAAAAATGTTGAATTTTACGCATCAACAGATCCTTGCTCGCCAGTAGATCAACCTTATTTAAAACTAATACGCATGGAGCTTTCGATTGCTTAAGCATCTCGATAACATACTCTTCGCCCGGGCCATATTCAGCGGAAAGATCCACAATATAAAGGATAAGATCGACTTCGCGCATAGATTCCTTGGCCTTGCCGACCATATATTCCCCTAACTTATGTTTGGGTTTATGAATTCCTGGAGTATCCAAAAAGACAATCTGTCCTCGTTCTTCCGTCAAAATACACTGAATACGATTTCGGGTAGTTTGGGGCTTATCTGACATAATCAGCACTTTCTGCCCTAGTAGATGATTAAGCAAAGTCGATTTTCCCGCATTTGGCCGGCCAATTACAGACACAAAACCAGAACGGAATTCTTTTGATGATGATGAAACCAACGGTGAAGTCACTTCCCTATCTTAATACTTTATTTATATTCTAATCTTCATTACCATAACCTTAAGTTATGACGACTATACAACACGCATTTTGAACACATATCGTATCTACAAATCCCAAAGCCCAAACGAGGCGGTGCCCATAAAGGGCCGCCTACCCTATTACGTACCCCGTGTAAACCATCCTCAAGGCACTAACCCCAGCCGGTTCCTACCCCCGGGACGCAGTGTGATACATCAGCGACGTCTTTTACGTAAGCAGATTAGCAAACTTCCGTTCAAGCGACCCCATACACGGGGCAGTGTACAAGGATGTACACTGCCACCAATGCGCCCGAAGACACTGTCT
>DAIEHY010000168.1 GCA_027353165.1 Desulfosporosinus sp. | reverse complement strand
ACGAGGGGACTGGGACCGTGTCGTAGATACCCTAAGCACGGTCACCAATAGAAGTTACCCTAAGACAAGTCTACACGTCTTAACTAAGATTCCGGAAGTCTTACGTGCCGATAAGTACGCCCTAACTGTGGTTGTTTCCGAAGATGAGATTTTGGATATCGAACCGGGAGATACGACAAACCGACTTTATGGGGTTGCTATAGATATTGGTACAACGAGCGTAGCAGTTGCTTTAGTGGATCTATTACAAGGAACTGTCTTGAAAGTGGTATCCACGGAAAATCAACAGACAGCTTATGGTGCAGATGTTATCTCCCGTATTTCCTTTGCTACAGAAAGTCAAGAGAATGCCTTGACGTTACGGAGTTCTGTGAGGAGAACTATCAACCATTTACTCGAAGAACTCGCCGCAAAGATGGACATCCATCAAAATGAGATCTATAAAATGACCATCGTTGGAAATACGACCATGCAGCATCTTCTTCTAGGCTTAGATGTTTCTCATTTGGCGGTTTCCCCCTTTGTTTCGGTATGCAATCAACCCTTAATGTTCAAGGCCCTGGAATTGGGACTTGAGATCAATTCCGAAGCTAAGGTTATCCTTTTGCCTAACATTGGCAGTTTTGTCGGTGGAGATACTATGGGTGCAATCATGGGCGCACCAGAAGTTTTGGAAACAGGAAATCATTTACTCATTGATTTAGGGACAAATTGTGAACTATTCTTAAAAACCGAAGATGATATGATGGCCTGCTCTACGGCGGCAGGACCGGCCTTTGAGGGTGCCGGTATTGCCTATGGCATGAGAGCTAAACAGGGAGCGATTGAAGGAGTCACGATCACGGAGGCTGGAGTAGCCTTTAATGTAATCGGTGGACATAAACCCATCGGGATTTGCGGGTCAGGTCTCATTGAGGGAATCGATGAGATGAGAAAGTCCGGAGTGATTAACAAACAAGGGAAATTGTATGATCCCGAAAAGGGTGAAGGGCTTTCTCCAGAACTAGCTAAGCGGATTCGGATGGGTGAAAAAGGACGTGAATTTGTCTTAACCGATGGGTCCGAGCACGGGATAGATGTGACCTTAAATCAAAAGGACATCGGGGAAATGCAATTAGCCAAAGGAGCCGTCTGTGCCGGGATTAAAACGTTAGTTGAAATGGCGGGTATTACGGTATCTGAACTTGATTCAGTGATTCTCTCAGGAACTTTTGCGACTTATCTTAAGGCGAATAACATTTTGAATATTGGTCTTGTTCCAGATATATCTCCCGAACGAATTAAAACGGTCGGTAACGCAGCACACGTTGGAGCGATACGAGCCCTTCTCAATTTCCGAGAAATGAATAGGGCAGAGGAATTATACCGTCAGATTAAACATATTGAATTGGGTGGAAGTTCCATATTCTCCAATTATTTTATGAATAGCATGTATTTAGAGCGACTAAGTTGATTGAATCTTTTAAAATAGACGGAAAACATCTTAAATTATTGTCCAAGAAGGGTTATAATAGGTACTGGTATAATAATGTGAGAAAATAAGATTCTATAATAGGAAAAGGGGAGAGGTCTGAGGAAATGGTAAATAAGTTTAAAGAGTCAATATTGGACAAAAACACCCTATCAGTAACGTGGGAACTTGTACCTGGACGAGGTGCCACAGAAAAGGCCCAAGAGAGTGCTATCGCGTCGGCAGAGCAAGCTGCTAAAGGTGGTAGAGTACATGCACTCACCATTACGGATAACCCTGGTGGTAATCCAGCAATCCTTGCCGATTATTTGGGCATGGAAATTCTCAAAATGGGGATTGAACCATTAGTACATTTTACCTGCAAAGATAAGAACCGCAACCAAATGGAAAGCCAGCTATACGCTTTAGATCGTGCAAAGGTTCGCAATCTCTTAGTGATGACCGGCGACTATACCTATTCTGGATTTAAAGGGCGCCCTAAGCCAGTCTTCGACCTCGATCCGTCAAACACCTTACAACTAATTACTGAAATGAATAAGGGCTTAGAAGTTCCAGGTATGAAGGGACCCATCTATCATGCGCCTAGTGATTTTTTTGCCGGCGCTGCAGTTTCTCCCTTCAAGTCTACAGAGGCTGAACTTATGGTTCAGTATTATAAACTGAAAAAGAAAATTCAAGGTGGCGCTCAATTTGTCGTTACCCAACTGGGGTATGATGCTCGGAAATGTCATGAAGTTATTCAGTTTTTAAAGGTTAATAACCTGGATATTCCAGTAGTAGGAAACATTTATGTCCTCCCCTATGGGGCTGCAAATGTTATGAATCAGAACAAATTACCGGGGTGTGTTGTCACAGATAAACTTTTGGCTGAACTCAATGAGGAAAAGAGTGCCCCAGATAAAGGGGTAGGTCAGCGGATGTTGCGGGCCGCCAAATTGTACGCAATCCTGAAAGGCATAGGCTGCGCAGGAGTTCATATTGGAGGGCATAACCTTAAATACGAACAATTAGAATACATTCTTGACAAAGGAGAAGAACTTAGCCCTAATTGGCAAGATCTTGTTAAGGAATTTGATTATCCTCAAACTAATGGATTCTACTACTTTGAAAAAGATGAGAAAACTGGTTTAAATACAGATCGGCCTTCCAATCGATCTAGTCGCCCCTTAGATGCTCCAGCTGGCGCGATGTACTCTATGATGCGAGGGATGCATGGTCTCTTGTTTACTCCTAATAAAAAGCTCTTCCCAGTGATGCGCAGTATGTATAGTGCGGCAGAAGGTAAGAAAAAAACCGAAAAGAGATTGCATGCCGTCGAGCATCTTGCCAAAGTCGTCATGCTTGATTGCAAGGATTGTGGAGATTGTGCCATGCTGGATTTGGCGTACCTCTGCCCAATGTCTCAATGCCCGAAAAATCAACGCAACGGTGCGTGTGGTGGAAGTTTAGATGGCTGGTGTGAAGTTTATCCAAAGGAAAAGAAATGCGTTTGGGTTAGAGCTTATGCGAGACTCAAAAAGTATGGAGAAGAAGCATCCTTAGATGTTCCTCCGGTCCCACCTGCTAACTGGGATTTCTATCAGACTTCCTCTTGGTCCAATTTTTTCTTAGGAAAAGACCACTCGGCACCAATTTTAGGTATCAAACGTCCGGAGAGCAAACTAAAAAAATAAAACTTTAGTTTTTGGAGGAGCATATTATGGCAAAAGCAACAGGAGTTATTAAAGCCGGAGCCTGCGGTTTTACGATTAACGTTAAAGCAGTATGCGACGATGGTAATAAGGTTAAACTTGAGATTTTAAGTGATTGTCCTAATTACCAAAAAATTGCGCAAGAATTAGATGAAGTTGATGCCTTCCAAGAAATTTTCAAGAAACTCCATATGGGAAAAGTGTATGAAGTCTTTGCTAAGCATAGCCCACATCCGAGTTGCCCAGGCGTTTCTGGGATTATGAAAACGATCGAAGTAGCGGCAGGTTTAGCATTGGCTCAAAATGCTAGTATTAGTATAACCAAGGAAAAAGAGTAAAACTAAATAATATCGAAAAGGCCCATTAACGATTGGTTGATCGTTGATGGGCCTTTTCGATGATCAATAGCCTGTTCTTAGTCGAACATTTAGAAATACATGTCCATATAATAATTAGATACGAAACTTATAAGGGGCTTGGAAAGTTTAAAGTTTGAGAGGGAGAAGCTATGTGATCTATGCTAATGAAAAAATGAGAAAAGCTCGCCTCGAAGCGGCTATTGGAACACAAAAAGAATTAGCAGAGAAGACGGGAATACGCGCTAATATTATCAGTGATTTAGAACGAGGTAAACGTAAGATGAGTCCATCATGGGCTAAACGGATTGCCGAGGTAGTTGGTGGTGACTGGACTGATTTCATAGATTTAACCCAATAACCATACGGTAAATAAGTATAAAAAGGAGTCAGGTGTGATTGTATTCCTGTTATTTACCAAATTGTGACAGAAACGAATTTAATTAAATATACTAGAATTAGGACAAACATTCTCGGGCAGGGAACAGTCACAGGATCTCTACCTGCCCTAGAGATTTGTGAAACCCTAGGTCAGTTAAAGCAGTCGGCAGATATCGACTGCTTTTTCTATCGAGAGTGTTTGTTTATTTAGAAAGGAAGTGAGATAATGCCAGTTATTGCCAGTAATAAAGACGCTGTGATGGTTGTAACCTTCCAAACCGGTTTGACCGCACAAGGCTCACCTAAATTAAGTCAGCGTAGTTTCCCCAATATAAAATCGAGTAGCACTGACCAAGATGTTTATGATGTGGCAGTCGCCCTTTATGGACTTCAGAACTACCCTTTAATCGGAGTGCGAAGAGACAATCGCATCGACTTAACAGAGTAGTAAAGATCGTGAGATTTTGGTCA
>DAIEHY010000167.1 GCA_027353165.1 Desulfosporosinus sp. | reverse complement strand
GTCTTAGCATCTGCACCGTCAATTGAGAAACTCCAACGAGAAATCCCAACTTTTTTCGCCATGTCCATGCGCTCTTTTGTTACTTCAACAGTGGCACTTGGGCTCATCGAAACACGCATTCCTTTTTTAATAGCGTAGTCTGCTAATTCAAAAAGGTCTTTGCGAAGCATGCAGTCCCCACCCGTGAAAACTAGCATCGGGTTGTCCATTTCGTAGATTTCATCGATTAGCGCAATCCCTTGCTCGTGCGTTAACTCCTCTGGATGCGGATCAGGTTGCGCATCTGCACGACAGTGTTGGCACTTAAGCCCGCATGCACGAGTAGTTTCCCAGATTACGATGAACGGGTTCTTATCGTAGTCAACGTTCATTCCTGGGTGCCCACCTGGATGACCACCTTTACCGAGCGGATGTCCACCCATTTTCATTTTATTTTCCATCTCAAATCACTCAATCCCATTTTAGTTTTCCATAAAGATTTTACACAAAAATCTGGTGAAAGTCCATTGATGGACTTGCCGCTATTCTCCAACAAAACTTTCAGTTGAAATCCATTCAAAGAGTTTCGTATGAAGAAATCATGCCAAATCATGCGTATTAGGGTATAGTCACTATTGGGTTCATAGTCTAAAGTACCTAGAGTCCAGAGTTATGATACAAATTAACGATATACTCCTGACATCTACACATATGGTAAACTCCATATAATCTTACGCTTTTCTTTTCCTTGAAACATTCCATAATGCAAGGGCAAAGAATACAAAAGCGACACTAATAAGAACAATAATATGTGCTGTAGCTGTGGCCGTGTATTCACCATAGGAATAGTTAACACCCATCATTTTCTTGAATCCAGAAACATAGCTTTCTGGAACACCTGCAAAGCTGACGGCAACAGATTCTTTAAGCATGATTTGCCGCATAAGTGCGCCAGCATGGGATACCGGAAACAGTTTGACTATCCATTGCACTGCCTCAGGTAATGTTCCAATTGGGAGATAAATCCCTGTCAAAAAGCCTATTAGCGTTCCGAGAATGGTGCTTGCTGTCGTAAACGCACTCGTGCTTGAAAAAAAGCTGACAAGGAAAAATACCATAGAACTGGACGACATTACAGAAATTATCATTACACCAAAAAACTTTAATATAGAAACAGCTGATAAAATCGTTCCTCCGCTGACAGCGATATATAGTTCTCCGATCACAAGAGTGATGGAACTCATGATGATACCCACAACAAATGCACTAAGAATATATCCACCGACGATTTTGCTTCGTTTAATCGGTGCTGAAAAAAAGTCCTTGCTGGTTTTCCGCACTCTGTCCTCAACCATTATCCCAAAGGCACCCATTGTTGTAGTGATAGATGCTACTGAAACGATGCCTGCGATAATCCAGTTCTTCATAAGATTATCAGCCCCCAATAAACCCTTTGGGATATAATTTATCCAAACATCACCCAAGAACAAAACATATAAGCCTATAATGACAAACACTCCTAAAAGAGAGAAGAACACGGTGCTTTTCTGGCGAAAGAATATCTTTAAGTTGCGCGCTGCGAGATTAAACATATTTTTTACCTCCTGTGATTTTAAGGAAAACATCCTCCATGGAGCCGTGAATGACCTCAAAGCTGTCAATATACGGCTTTGCCTTCTCTAATAACGGGATTGCGGCAACGGTACAAGATATGTCGGCGGTAATTAAACCGTTTTTTATTGTGTATGACATTTGCTCGCCGTCCAAAATTTTTATTACTGCATTTCTATCTATGGGCTTAATGTGGATTCTGTCGGAACTGTATTTCTCCTGCAAATCGTAAGGAGTACCTTTTGCGGCAATCTGCCCTTGGTCAATAATGATGATGTAATCGGCTAATGCCGCTTCTTCCATATAGTGCGTAGTGAGAAACACGGTCATGCCCGTTTTCTTTTGCAACTCAAATATAGTCTGCCAAACACCTTCTTTGGTTTTTGGGTCCAGACCCGTGGTCGGCTCATCCAAAAATAGGATTTTTGGAGTGTTTACAAGCGCACGGGCAATATCTACTCGCCGCCGTTGCCCTCCCGATAGCTCCCCATATGGACGGTCGATAAATTCCATAACGTCCGCTGTGAGTGCGGCCATTCTTACTGCTTCTTTGATTTTTTGTTTGCTCATTCCATAGAAACGTGCCCTTGTTGTCAGATTTTCTCTGACTGTTAAAAGTGAATCAAGCAGACTATCTTGAAAGACAACACCTATTTTATTTCTAATGGCGTCATCCTCTTTGCCAAGGACATGACCGTCAATTGTGATCTGTCCGCTGCTCGGTTCAAGTAGGGTGCATAGTATATCAATTGTTGTCGATTTACCCGCCCCGTTCGGGCCCAAGAACGCAAACAGCTTGCCACTTTCGACATAAAAATCCAATTCTTTGACAGCTTTGATCTCACCATAGGATTTTTTAAGATTTTCAACGATTATAATATTAGACATTTAAAGTCTCCTTTCTCGTTTCTGCTATGATCATATCAAGGTAGTTTTTATTCACAATAGGTATAGAAGTGATGTGACTTAATCAAACAGTAAGATGACAAAAAGGCAAAGTAAAAAGCCGACGAAATTTCGTCAGCTTGAAGATATCTCTTGATTTACTTTTTTTGATTTATGTTTTTGTTGATTTCATTTGCACAATCAACAATAGTGAAGTACCCAATTGCATAAGTAATTACAAACCCAGGGATTAAAATAGGGCTAATATAGGCAATGGCTTTCCAACCAAAGGGGAACATTCCAAACAAGCAGCCTTCCACAAATACCACCAGATAGCAGATAAGCACCCGTATCAGTGCGTCCACTGCCATCGAACTTACAACCAATTTGTCCGAAAGTTTTTCGCCGAAGAACATCAATACTGAAATCGACACAGCCATGGTAAACAGTTGCAAAACAATGCTTTTTGACAGCTCAGGTACCATATTGAAGGTTGAGAATAGAGCAAACAACAACACGATTGCGGTGAAGCTGGAGCAAGTAATAATCACAATCTTTTTCATCATGCTACCTCCTATTGCTCAAGTTTATCGCGGAAACCTTTTATGTAGTGTTTAGAAATAATCACCTTTTCATCGTTTTTCAATGTTGCTTCCAATCTTCCGCTAAATTGCGCCCGCACAGAAGTAACTACGCCTATGTTTACAATACAGTTCTTGCTGATCCTTGTAAAAGGAGTATTATCAAGCTGCGCTTCGAGTTCATATAGTTTTTTGTCACAGCTATACACATCCCTTTCTACATATAGAAACGTCTTGTTGTCAACTGTATCAAAATAATAAATATCCTCTAAAGCAATAGGGAGTGTCCCACCGTCTTTTTCAGCAGTAACAGAAAATGAGAACAGTCTGATTTGTTCAATAAGTCGCTTCAAACGTTGATCCATAAGTCCGCAGGTTATTTTGATTTCGGTTTCCTTACAATCCAATGATTGCTCCACAACTAGCTTCAATCCCGTTCTCCTTTCTCCGGAAGATTTACAATAATTATACCATAGTATATATATACCATTATCGCTCACCTCTCCTCGAATCTCCAATTGCCCCTGCAATAGTTGGACAAACCGAAATTCAAGCGGCCTGTCAATAACACAGTTCAAGATGTCACCTTTCCAATCTACAAAGACCTCTTTGCCTGGTTCGCGATTCCGAACCATGATCACGTTCAAACTTAATCGCAAGGGGGGAACTTAATTCGTTAGCGGACTTACAAGGTTATCTCTGATAATCTACTCGTTGCTATTTCCCCATCAACTGTCCAAGCTGCTGCTCAATGCCTTTACTAACAGCGGCCTCTCCGCCGAATAGGGTCGCTCCAGTCAGTTTTTTGCCCTTCAAATAATTGATGACCTGATCTGACAGATTGCCTTTCGCCAAAATAATCGGGGCATTGTGATTGGCCGCATTGCTTATATTAATACCTGATCGTAGTAATGGGCCTGCTTTGAAGCAGGTAAAATTCCCCTAAGCCATAGCTCCACTCGATATCTTGAGGTACTCCATTGAAATGTTCTTCTATCCGGAGACATAGACAGGCCAATTCCCGAACCTGTTGGGAGGTTAAACACCCTCGGGCAGGGCGCCCAGTACGAATGAAGGGTGAAGGCGATTGTCCTTTCTTCGGAGCAGGAGTGAATTGAAGAACGGCACCATCAGGACGTCTGGCAAGCCATTGATCAGGGACGATTTCTCCTTGAACTAAAGCCTCCCCGACACCGTGTGCAGCATTAATCATCAGCTCACTTGAGTCATTGGAAAGAGGGTTAACTGTAAAAACCACTCCCGAGACCTCATGCGGTGCCATTTCTTGAATGACCACAGCAAGAGCGACGTCACTCTCTCCCAATCCTTGTAAGGAACGATACTGCACAGCTC
>DAIEHY010000166.1 GCA_027353165.1 Desulfosporosinus sp. | reverse complement strand
TTCCCCTAATCAAAAATAATCTTGAGGCGGATCGCCTCAAGATTATCGATTTCTATCCTAGTTGTGCAGTAAAGTATGTGGAGGAAACGGAACTTAAGATCTTTTGGGATTTAACGAATGTTTTCTGTAACGTAAATACACCAGAAGAATGGTCTGCAATCCTAAATGATAAAGGAAGTCAGCGGATAATTCGCTCTGGACAGGTATAAATATTTAAGCGTTGTTCTCTGGCAAACCCTATGACTGTGATGTTTAAAGCGATCGCCTGAGAAAGTGCCATATCTGTCGGTGCACCACGAGCGATAAGAATGGGCACTTTCATTTTGGCCACCTTAAGCAGGATTTCCGAGGAGACCCGACCACTGAAGAAAATGACATGGTTTTCAAGACTAAGGTGAGAGCGAAAGGCACTACCACTAAGTTTATCAAAGACATTGTGTCTGCCAATGTCATAGCTTGTCAGGACAGCCTCGCCACGATTTCCAACTCCGCCGCTATGGACGCCACCCGTTTCTTGAAAGAGTGGGAGATAGGATTGTAAAAATTTTGCATAATCATAGGCTTCCTGGAGTAATATGCTATAGGTTGACGTGACTGGTTTAACCATCAGAGCGTCATTAGCAAAACAAAAGGAAGCTCTACTTTTGCCGCAACAGGCGGAAACAAAGCGTTTGCTCATCAGTTCTTTCTGCAGAAGACAGGGCTTTCCTTCCACCCAAACCAAGTGGTCAAGGGGATCATGGCGAATTTCATAGACGTCTTCGGGAATCTGAATAAAGCCTTCATTGATCAGAAAACCCAGAGTTAGTTCTTCAGTTTGGAAGGGAGAGCATAAGAGTGTTGCGATCTCCTCGCGATTATAATGGATGGTCAAAGGAACTTCTCTGACTACAGTGTCTTCTATCCAATCAAGTTGTGGTCCGTTGGCTTTAAGAATGGAGTGGGTAACCGTTTCGTTTGACATTGCTACCTCCTTGATGCGTTTCTTTCCTTTCTACTAGTGTACAATAGTTTTAAACAAACATGAATCATTTTCTGAAAAATAGATTAAAATGAAGTAGAATAAAGGAATTCCACTCTTGATCGCGAACTATATAAAAAAGGTTAAAATTTAATTGTCTTGCTCCGAAGCTGGATCCCCTAAAGCCTATGGCTATGGTGACCAGACTGGTGTCTTAAAGACACTCGGGTATTATGGGAAACTGTAATATCTCCTGCTGGAAAGGAGTCTGTCAAACAGGTGGATTTAATTCCCCGGTTGTTTACAGACCGCGGGTTTTTTTATTTGCGCATTTATTTGAAATGAGGAGTGGCTATGCAGGATCAATTTCTAAGAAAGATTGACTATCTCAGAATTTCAGTAACGGATCGTTGCAATCTGCGTTGTAAATACTGTATGCCAACTGAGGGAATTCAATGGATGCCCCACGATTATATTCTTTCATTCGAAGAAATATTAAGATTGATGAGGATAAGCACGCAATTAGGATTTCGGCGTTTCCGTATCACAGGAGGAGAACCCTTGGTGCGCAAGGATATTTTGGACTTTCTACGGGAAGCGGCTCAACTGCCAGGGGTTGAGGATCTTATGCTGACAACTAATGGTATGTTGCTTCCGGAAATGGCCTTCGACTTAAAAGCGGCGGGTGTGCAGCGCGTTAATATTAGTTTGGATACTATGGATCCAAAGCGTTTTTCCGAAAATACGCGAGGTGGCGATGTTTCAAAAGTGATTCAAGGGGTGTTCCGTTCACTTGAAGCGGGTCTAAATCCGGTTAAAATTAATGTCGTAGTGGTTCGAGATTTTAACACGGAGGAGTTGCCCGATTTTCTCAAGCTGGCTAAGCAATATCCTTTGCATATTCGATTCATCGAACTCATGCCAATTGGAGTAAGTTCAGATCATCGAACGGACTTCGTCTCAATAACAGAAATGAAAGAACGCTTGGGTATCCTTGAAGAAACTCCAACTCAGGATATTCGTGGGGGTGGACCTGCAGAGTATTTTCGGCCGAGTGGATATAAAGGGAGTATCGGGTTTATCAGCGCACTAAGCCGCCACTTTTGCAATACTTGCAATCGGGTACGCTTAACCGCGGATGGGAAACTAAGGCCTTGTCTGCATAGCCGCCATGAAGTCGATTTGCGGGAGGCCTTGCGCAACGATAGTTCGGACGCAGACCTTTTGAAGCTGTTTGCGCAAGCAGTTTGGAATAAACCTGCAGAACATCACATGAATAGCCAAGCATGGCAAGATACACGTGTCATGTCTCAGATCGGAGGGTAACGAAGTGGATTTAACACATTTTGATGAAGAAGGGCGCGCCTGGATGGTAGATGTCAGTGACAAAGCGGAAACAGCGCGGGTCGCGGTTGCCCAAGGTAAGGTGCTGATGAACCCTGAAACCTTCGAGCGCATTCGCTCAGGTCTTATTGCCAAAGGGGATGTTTTGGCAGTAGCGCAAGTAGCAGGAATTATGGCGGCTAAACAAACGTCACAATTGATCCCTATGTGTCATCCGTTAGCGATCACCGGTGCAAAACTTAGTTTTAGATTAGTGGAACCGGATGAAATTGATATTGAAGCAAGCGTCAAGGTTTATGGAAAAACTGGAGTAGAGATGGAAGCCCTAACAGCCGTGAGTGTTGCTGCCTTGACAATTTATGATATGTGTAAAGCCATTGATAAAACTATGACGATCAAGGACATTTATTTGGTCGAAAAGCTGGGTGGCAAAAGCGGACATTTTGTCCGGTAAGTCCCTGGATAAGCGCTATGATGACTAGAGATGAAAGCGAGGACTTAAAAATGGGTAAGATAGTCGCTGTTTGTACGAGTGAACGAAAAGGAATGCGCAAGAAGAATGTTGGAGAGGGGGTCTTAAAAGTTAATTTTGGACTTGAAGGGGATGCGCATGGCGGGGATTGGCATCGCATGGTCAGCTTACTGGCCATGGAAAGCATCAAGACAATGCAGGATAAAGGGTTAAAGGTAGGTCCAGGGGACTTTGCAGAAAACTTGACAACCGAAGGCTTGGAATTATTTACGCTTCCGATTGGAACTAAGCTTAAAATCGGGGAAACCGGTATTGGAGAAGTGACACAAATCGGTAAAGAATGTCACACGAAGTGCGCTATTTTTTATCAAGCCGGGGACTGTGTTATGCCGAAAGAAGGGATTTTTATCCGACTGCTAGAGGGCGGGACGGTTCGCGTCGGAGACAACATTGAGGTGATTCCCTCATGATCCAAGTAGGGGTAATTACAGCGAGTGACAAAGGATCGCGCGGTGAAAGGGAGGATCTATCCGGGCCAACCCTCGCTACGCTTGTTCAAGAAATCGGTGGACAGGTTGTCGAGTATGTGGTGCTCCCTGACGACCAGGTCTTGCTAGAGGATACCATGCGCCTTTGGGCAGATGAACGTAGCCTTGACTTAATCTTAACGACGGGTGGAACTGGGTTTTCGATGCGGGACGTGACGCCTGAGGCAACGTTAGCGGTAGCAGATCGTATGGTCCCAGGAATTGCTGAAGTGATGAGAATGGAAAGTCTTAAAGTTACTCCTAAAGCGATGTTAAGTAGAGCGATTGCCGTCCTTAGAAAGCGAACCTTAATTATAAATATGCCAGGTAGTCCTAAAGCGGTGCGCGAATGCTTTGCGGCCATTGCCCCAGCGCTTCCCCATGGAATTCAGATCCTCAAAGGGGAAGCCAGTGAATGTGCCACAACGATCAATTATCGAGACTGAAATTCACCCGGATGTACAAAAACTCGTTTAAGTTGTTTTCACATCCCCACTTTTGCTCCTATAACAACAAGACAAAATCGTCCTCATTCCACTTTGATAGTGAAATGGGACGATTTTTGCTTGTTGCAACCACTTAAAGTTTCGGAGACTGAGTTTTCATACACCCCCAGAACGAATTAAACTTTCACTACTTCTGCCATAGCTTAAATTTCCACTCGACTTTCAGTAATTTGAACGTAGATGACGACCCCCAAGATAAGCAAGATCCCGAGAATGTTACTCAGGTTCATAGTTTGATTGAAGACGAGAAACCCTAAAAAACTTGCAAACAAGTTGCAAGTCACTACACGTTTATTGCTCGGCTTGTCACCTATGTCCATTGCTTTGCGTATATTATGTTAGGTTAGTGGCAAGTGAGGTGAATGATTTGAAAGCCATTGCGTTTGTTGATTACGAAAATATTTGGACCAGTTTATTGGAACGAGGGTATGAATTATCGCCGGAACAGTTGGTGCAATTTTTACAACTTTATGCAGAGCAAAATTCTTTCGATTTATTGGCCATCTATCTTTACGCCAACTTCGACCGTGAAGAGTTTTGGCGAACCCAAACAACCTTTGAGAAAACAAACGTCTATACGCGCCATGTCTTCGGGAAAAATAATTACGCGAATACGGGTCTACGCCGTAATGCTGCAGATTTAGAGTTAATGCTTGAGGCACAAGAAATTTTGCTGACCCGAGCTTCCACCTTCGATCTTTTTTTATTGCTTACGGGTGACGGAG
>DAIEHY010000165.1 GCA_027353165.1 Desulfosporosinus sp. | reverse complement strand
AAAACACAAAGACGGTTCTTGCTTACATAGTTAATGAAAGTCAAGAACCGCCCTGATCCAAGTTAGCTATTTTATTTTAGGAACTGTCTCTTAGAAATATAAATGTCCTTAAATTCTTGTCGGTCTACTTTCCATCCAGAATATTTTCAGCTTGTTTAATAAGCAGATCAGGAACAACAACCACTCCACCTAACGCCCTAACCATTGGACGCTTTCCTGCCTCCCGCAGTTTTTTGAGGTAAGCCTCAGTTGCAGGGGGAAGTGTCCCAAGAGTATGGTCAATCAGAAGAACCGGGTCGCCCGTCTTAGCCGCTAAGGCACTTCCCGCAATTGCATCTTGAAAGTTAAACCCATTGGCTAAATAAACCGTTTGAGGGCTGCTTGAAAACTGGTTAAGTATTACACCCGCTGTATCAAAACGATCATTTCCCGCAAGACGATTGACGATCGCAGTAGGTGCTAGCTCTTTGATTTGATCTTCAACAGACTGCGAAACTGCAGAAACTCCGCCAACAATATATACGGTCGAAGGTTTATTATTCTTAAGATAAGCTTTGGTTTTGTCCGCAAGATAATTCTGTCCTGCTAGAAGGGTTGGGTACTGTTTTGCCCCAGCAATGCTAGAAGCACTTAGAACGTCTGGAAAGCTCTCACCCGAAATTACGAATACAGGTGTCCCTGGCTCTACGTTCGCTTTCTCTACCACTGCCATACCTGTATCATAACGGTCGAATCCGCTCAAACGCTCAATATTTGCATGCCCGAGCTTGCCGAGTTCTGTTTCGAAGGATGTACCGATTATCCCTGTTCCACCAATAATATAGAATTTCGTATCTGGATTTGAATGTGAAGCAATAAAGTCAAAAGCTTCTGATGATTCTTCTACAGTAGATCCTACCAGTAAAATAGGAGCATTAAACTTTCTCGACAGGATACCGGACGATAAGGCATCCGGGAAGCTAACGCCCGATGCTAAGATAATACTAGTACATTGACCGCCTTTACTGTACTCTTCGCCAATCGCTCTAGCTGTTTTGTAACCATCCTGCCCTGCCACACGTGAGTGATTTGGAATAAAGGTTTTTATTAGATCCATGTAATCAAAGGAATTTGTTTCGTTAACTTCTGGAATCTGGATCTCTACTGGGGTATTAATATCAGAAGTAACCGTACTAAAGTTGACTATCAAATTCAAATTACCCTTTGCATCTGGCGGCGTTCCTTGTTGTGCATTGAGAGTATTTATCAATTGATTAATTTGAGCCAAGTCTACTTTCAGATCGATAGTCCCGCTCTCTTTAACAACATACCCATTGACAATAGCATATTGTACCGCTATGCCTTGATCCCCTAAAATGGTAACCCCTTTTAATTGATCCATAACTCCATTAAATTTATCGAGAGACGCTTGCATGTTGACATTAAACTCCTCAAACGCTTGATCAAACTCGCTGAGGGTTTTTGCTTGTTCCGGAACTTGGCTAACTTCGAGTATGGAATCCATGAACTCCTTGACAAACAACATTGCCTCTTTGTCATTGGCAAAGTTATTGACCGTATAGCGAACAAAATCCTTTAATTGCGAATCATTAAGTTTAACTTCATAAAGCTCTGCTAACTTAGTGCCTTCGCTGGTAGTTATATCCTGACTTCCTTTAGAAACAACCTTTATATCTGGGTTAAAGCGTTTCGAAAAACTGGTGAGAAATTCAACTTGTTTTAGTTGCATACTCTTGCCTAAGGCAGCAAGCTTAGACATATCAAGATTACTTTGTCCAGAAGCAGCCATAGTATAGGGATTTAAAACCATATACTGCTTACTAGCAAACTGCGGTGGCAAAGAGGCTGCGGCAATTTGAGGAAGTTTAACAATTTCTGTTACTTTTGGAGTGCTTGAAGCTAAATCCGAATCAACCCAAATAGGGATTGCAATATTCATCCCCTGCATCGCCAGGTTGATATCGACTTGCGATTTATTAATAGTTTTCTCCTCGTTACCACTAGTTTTAGCCTTTAGATCAAGTTTTGCATTATTCACAAACGCAGTGGCCATATCCACTTGTTGCTGCACAGCAGGATCAAACCCTGAGCCGCTTAACTTAAAGGTCATCGTTGTCTGCTGTTGCAAAGACGTCACATTTTGCATTTTCAGGGCAGCATCAAAAATGACCTGCTGATTTTCACTACATCCCGTTAAAACAAGTAGTAAACTTAGTAACATCACAACCCAAGTTATTTTCTTCTTTGATCTCATATAGTTTCCTCCTCTACTTCCAAAATAAGCTATCCACTTAGTACTTTCTATAACTAATCTGTAAATCCTCTTCAAAAAGAAATTATTTTCCGTGAAAAACCAATAAGGGGATAGGAATTCAAAAAGAATCCTATCCCCTTATTCTTACAAAGGTTTGCAATCTCTCTATTACTTAACCACAATGTTAACCAGCTTACCTGGTACAGTAATAACCTTAACAATCGTTTTCCCGCGAGTCCATTCGCTTACAACAGGCAAAGCCAGCACGATCTTCTCCAATTCTGCCGTTGGGATTTCAGTCGGCACTTGAACTCTGTCACGCACTTTACCGTTCACCTGAAGAATAACGGTTACTTCATTTTGAACCAGTGCGGTCTCATCAACCTCTGGCCAGGCTTGTTTATGAATACTTTCCGAATGCCCAATTTCTCGCCACAGCTCTTCCGTGATATGTGGTGCAAAAGGTGCCAGAAGTATTAAAATTCTCTCCACAGCCTCACGTCCGACCTCAGCATCTGCCGTTGGTTGTTCTTTGTAAAGATACAAAGCATTAACCCATTCCATAATAGTACTGATCGCCGTATTGAAATTAAAGCGCGTCCCCAGATCAATCGTCACCCTTTGGGTAGCTAAGTGGGTGTGACGGCGCATCTTTTTGCCAGCTTCGTCCAGATCTCCCCATTCACCCGCTCGCTTAGACGAACCCGAAGCCAGACTTTTCTTAATCAGAGGCTCATACTGGGCCACTAAGCGCCATATGCGGTTAAAGAAACGATAACAACCTTCAACCCCTTGATCGCTCCACTCTAAATCTCTTTCAGGAGGCGCGGCAAACAAAATAAATAAGCGAGCCGTATCTGCCCCATATTTACTGATAATCGCTTCAGGACTCACGATATTTCCTTTGGACTTTGACATTTTAGATCCATCCATACAAACCATCCCCTGCGTGAGCAAGTTCTGGAAGGGTTCATCCGCCTTTAAATATCCAAAGTCCTTTAAAGCTTTAGTAAAGAAGCGAGCATATAAGAGATGAAGAATTGCATGTTCGACGCCCCCGACATATTGATCGACGTTCATCCACTGATCCACTGCCGGTTTGGCAAAAGCTGCCTCCGTATTGCGGGGGTCAGTATAGCGCAAGAAGTACCAAGAAGAACAAGCAAACGTGTCCATGGTATCTGTTTCGCGACGAGCAACTCCTCCACATTGAGGACAGGTAGTTTCAATAAACGACTTAGCCGTGGCCAACGGATTTTCTCCAGCTTTAAACACAGTAATCGGCGGAAGCATGACTGGTAACTGTTCTTGCGGAACGGGTACTGTTCCGCAAGTCTCACAATAAACCATCGGAATCGGTGCACCCCAATAACGTTGACGAGAAATGAGCCAGTCACGCAAGCGGAAATTAACCTTCCGTTGACCTAATCCCAAGCGCTCGGTTTCATCGGCAATTCGTTCCCAACCCTCATCACTGCTGAGACCATCGAATGAGCCGGAATTAACCATAACCCCATCCCCAGTGTAAGCAGCTTCAAGGGACTGATCCTTTGCTTCTGATAAACTTTCAGTCGGCACAATGACCATTTTAATTTCTAGCTCATACTTCGTAGCAAACACGAAATCCCGTTCATCATGGGCGGGCACACCCATAACAGCCCCCGTACCGTATTCGAGCAGAACATAGTTGGCAATCCAAATCGGCACTTTCTTCCCGCTCAACGGATTAAGACAATACGCGCCAATAAACAGCCCTTCCTTTTCAGCATCCGTGGACGTTCGGGCTATTTCATTAAGACCATTCATTTTTTCAATAAAAGCCAGTACATCCGCTTCATAGGCCGTCCCACCCACCAGTTCCAAGACAAGGGGATGCTCAGGCGCAAGAACCACATAGCTCACCCCATAAAGGGTATCGACCCGGGTAGTATACACTGAAATTTTCTCCGGTCGTGCCTCCAAAGGAAATTGGACTTCCACTCCCTCAGAACGTCCAATCCAATTGCGTTGCATGGTCTTTACCTTTTCAGGCCAACCCGGTAACTTGTCCAAATCCTGAAGTAAAACATCCGCATAATCCGTGATCTTAAAAAACCATTGCTCCAAATTTTTCTTGGTAACAAGGGTATCACAGCGTTCGCATCCCCCATCCACCACTTGTTCATTCGCAAGCACCGTGGCACAGGACGGACACCAATTTACGGCCGCCTTCTTCTTGTACACCAACCCATGTTTATAAAACTCCAGAAACATCCACTGAGTCCATTTATAATACCCCGGGTGACAAGTCGCAA
>DAIEHY010000164.1 GCA_027353165.1 Desulfosporosinus sp. | reverse complement strand
TTTCTTCTCCAACCCTTTCTTTGGTGTTTTTGATAATGTGGCAAATTGGTTTTTAGGCCATAATATTTTGGGACTTTGGTTTACAACTCTAGGAATTGGGGCCGCATATTTCATGATCCCACAAATGACTAAAAATCCAATCTATAATCACAAATTATCAATCATTGGATTTTGGACGTTGGTGCTGTGCTATCCTGCAGTTGGGGCACATCATACTCTGGCCGGACCAGTTCCCACCTGGCTGATGACTGAAGCGACGGTTTTCAGTATACTTATGGTCATCCCTGTGACATCCGCTCTTTGGAATATCCACAAAACGATTGGTTCTAAATGGGATCTATTTTTCAAGGAACCCGCCTTCGCGTTTATGACGACTGGCTTGTTTTTTTACTTTGTGGTCAGTTTACAAGGATCTTTTCAGGCCTTGCGCTTTGTCTCTGAGTATCTGCATTTTAGCCAATGGGTTCCGGCTCATGCCATGCTGGCCTTAGGTGGAGGCTTTACCTTTATTCTTATTGGGACAATTTACTTTTTTGCTCCTGAAATTTTTGGTGGAGAGTGGTATAGCCGACGACTTCAGAACTGGCACTTTGGTTTATCCCTCTTTGGGATCTTAGGGATTTTCTCAGGCCTTACAATAGCAGGGCTTATTCAAGGTGCTAACTGGCAAAATACGAATGCCGGGATGCACTGGATTGATGCAACGGTTCGAGCGGTTCATCCCCATATGGTCGTTCTAGCGATAAGTGGGATAGCCTTTGGCACTGCACAAGTGATTTTTGCGCTGAATTACCACATGAGCCTGAGGATGAATGCAACTTCTCCTGTAAATCTCCGCAAGGAGGCTGGTTTGAATGTTTAAGTATGAAGAACATCTTGGCTATTTATTGTTAGGATTTCTGTTGTTTTTTTCCTTCGCTGTCGTGACAACCTATATAGTTCCTGAAATCAGTGCACAGAATATTAAAGAAACAGCAGAAACGGTACACTATACTGATCAACAAAATGCGGGTCGACAAATTTACATGCGTGAAGGATGTGTGTGGTGTCACTCTCAAGTCGTGCGAACCGGTGAAGAGAACTTGGCCACCTTCTTTCGCCGAGGGGATATTGGACAGGTCACTACACCAGCGTGGTATGCAGCACAAAATCCAGTACTGATTGAACAGCATCGACGAGGACCGGATCTTAGCCATGTGTGGACGCGCTGGCCTTCAAAAACTTGGCAAAAAATGCACTTTCAAAATCCCGAACAATTAAATCCAGGTACTTGGATGCCACCGTTTAGTTATTTAAGTGACAAGGATCAAGATGATTTACTCGCCTACCTGCAAACATTGAGATAAAAGGAGGTAACAACAATGGCCCAAAATCGGATTCCTCTGGTCTTGAAAGTTCTCTATATCGTCATTCCGTTGTGGAGTGTATGGTATTTTGCAACGAATTACTCGCCCGGATCCTTTATGAAGATGGACATGGCTAATCAGGTTGCACTTCAACAGGATGGAAAACAGATGATAGCCGCCGGGAAACAAGTTGCTGCTCAAGAGGGATGTTTTGCCTGTCATGGCCCAGAAGGAAAAGGTGGCGTTGAAAATCCGGGCTCTAAGGATTTAGTCGTTCCAGCTTGGGATGGTGAAGACTTAGCCGCCAACAATGTCTTTTATCCAATTATTCTAAAACAGGAAATTGAGCATGCCGTCATGCGCTCTATGTATGATGACCCTACAGACATTGGCAATCAGGAATATGCTCCGTTCAAAATGCAACCCTGGATTGGACGATTGACGTCTGAACAGATTAAAGAAATTATGGCCTATATTTATAGTATTAATCCTTCTCTGCAAGATGGAATGAAACAAGTTCTTGCAGGCGACAAAACGTTACCCGACTTTAATGAGGTATCCGGAGATATTACCCAAGCCTTCATACCCGATACAACTAAATCACCTGTAACCATTGAAGGCTCCCCATTAGGAACTCCGGCTGTCAGCCAGATTCCTTATCGCAAGGATTATCCCAAACTATTTGATGAATATTATAATCAGCATAAAGATGATAGCCCAACTCAGAATGTCAAGGATGTCGAAGAGTTTGCAAAATTAATCGGTATAAAATAACTAAAAAGTATTATTGTCTATAAAGGTATCAGGGCATAGATTAGATAAAAAGCACCCCTCGGGGTGCTTTTTAAGGCAAATAGGAAACATTACCTATAGTTGTATGTTAAATGTTGCCATGCTATAGTTGTTTTAGGTTTTTGGGCTACTAAATAATTGAGATCGCCTAATGATTCCTACTTCTCCGGCCTTATCGGAGTGGGATAAAATAGTGGGGTGTTCATATGGAAAATGTAGGACTTGTGCTCGAAGGTGGAGGTATGAGGGGACTCTATACCTGTGGAGTCTTGGAGTATTTTATGGAGAACCAATTATATTTCAATTATGTAATAGGAGTATCAGCCGGGGCATGTAATGCAGCTTCGTATATTTCGAGGCAGCAGAGGAGAAATGAAAAGGTCATTATTGGGTTCGTTAAGGATTGGCGGTACATGAGTTTACGAAATTTAATCCTGAGCAAATCATACTTTGGTATGGATTTCATTTTTGACAAAATTCCCAATCAGCATGTTCCCTTTGACTTTAGGACCTTTTATGAATCACCTGGTGTTTTTTTGGTCGGAGCAACTGATTGCCAAACTGGTAAACCGCTATATCTGAATAAGGACGATTTAGGTGCTCAATTCCAGGCTTTAAGAGCGTCCGCTTCTCTGCCAATGCTATCACCTATTGTCAACTATAAAGGTTATGAGCTATTAGATGGTGGAATATCCGATTCCATACCCATCAAAAAATCCATTCAAGATGGCAATACCAAGAATATAATTGTTTTAACCAGAAACAAAGGCTATAGAAAGCGTCCCGGAAAATTCAACGCTCTACTTAAACTAACCTATAAAAACTACCCTCAATTAATTGAAACCATGTTAAACCGTTATAAGAATTACAATGAAACCTTGGATTATATTGAACACCTTGAAGATGAAGGCAAGGCGCTTGTCATTAGACCTTCCAACAAATTAGAGGTTGGGCGACTAGAAAAAGATCCCCAAAAGCTTTACAGACTGCTTCACCAGGGATACGAGGATACTAAACACTCCTATGAAAGGATCATGGAATTTGTTTAAATTTTACTAAAATGAGCTCTTTGCCTACTAAAATATGCAAAGAGCTCATTAATATTTTATCATTGTTCAAAGCTCCAGACCAAAGATATTACAGTTTCACCAGATTTCTCTGTGAATACGGGTTTCATCGAAGCGGTCCACAGCCTGTTTTGGTTCCACAGGACAGCCTATGGAAATGATGCTAAACGGTACCCAACCTTCTGGTATATTAAATAGTTCTCGCATTCCATTATGCCTTAAAGGGTCGGGATAAACCGCAAGCCAAACGGCTCCCAATCCAAGTGAATGGGCAGCCAGAAGAATATTTTGAGTAGCTGCTGAGCAGTCTTGAATCCAAAGTTGTCGCAGTTCTCCTTCGTACTTTGCCCTTGCCGGATCTGCAACGACCAAAATTGCTAAGGGTGCACCTGCGAGCATTTTGGAATATGGATGAAATTCGGGAACTCTTTTAAGTTTATTCCGATTAGTAATCACTAAAAACTCCCACGGCTGTTCGTTGCCGGCGGAAGGAGCGTTCATAGCCGCTCGTAACATCCATTGTACCTGATCCTCGCTTATCGGTTGGTCAACGTATTTACGAATACTCCTTCGAGTAATAATCGTCTTTAAGGCTTCGTTCAACCTGTATCTCTCCCTACTCCAATATATTACCATACATTGGATAAAGTCATCAAAATTAAGAATATAACGTTTCCATAACCGCCAGACAGACATCTAAGCCTATCATATCCGCTAAAGCAAGAGGTCCAATTGGGTGGTTTGCTCCGAGACGCATTGCAGCGTCAATATCTTCAGCAGTTGCAATGCCCTCCATATAGATAAATGTCGCCTCATTAATTAATGGAACGAGCATTCTGTTAACAATAAAACCTGGAGATTCTTTAACTTGAACGGGAACCTTCCCTATTGCTTTAACAAAATTATTGACAAATTCGACTGTTTCCTGAAGCAAAGAAACCCGCCTGTGCTGCAACAAGTGCTATGCCAGCCCCCATAGTCCCAGCGCCTAGAACAACTACCTTTTTCATACTAAATATCCTCCCTTTAATAAATTCCAGTCAGTTTATGCTTTCTGTCAACTACAGTATGAAAAAGGGGCTGGGTAGCCCCTTTTAAGAGTGTTACTATAACATTTCGATAACAGTGGCCATAGCAGGTCCTCCTCCTACACATAAGGAAGCAACACCATATTTCCCGCCACGCCGTTTTAGTTCACTAAGTAGGGATACAATGATGCGAATACCTGAACACCCAACGGGATGACCTAAGGCAATTCCAGAGCCGTTAGCATTGACTTTATCTAAATCAAGGTTTAGTTTTTTATTGACTGCCAAGAATTGAGCAGCAAAGGCTTCATTGATTTCAAAG
>DAIEHY010000163.1 GCA_027353165.1 Desulfosporosinus sp. | reverse complement strand
TGTTGTTCCGGTGGTCTATTCTCTACTGGATAGTATGAAGAAAAAATTTCAAAAAAAGACTAAAAAAACTGTATCCCCAATTTACCCTGCAAAAAAGATTTATCAGTGAACTAAAAAATTTAAAGCTTCACAAAGATTGCATATTCTCTAGTTGGGTTGTTAGAGTATGTATCAAATGTTAAACTATAATTGAATTTAGGTAGAACAATAGGAGGCGTTTCATGATGAAAAAATGGTTAATTCCAGTAGGGATAATTGTACTGTTGGGCGTAATGCTAATTTCCGGTTACAATAATCTGGTAACCATCTCAGAAGGTGTCAATGGAAGCTGGAGTCAGGTTCAAAACCAGTTGCAGCGCAGAGCAGATTTGATTCCTAATTTGGTAGAGACTGTGAAAGGATATGCTTCACAGGAAAAAGAAGTTTTTACTGCGGTCGCTGAAGCGAGAGCAAAATTGGCAGGCGCTAGGACTGTGGGAGATGCTGCTCAGGCAGATCAGGCATTAACGGGAGCCCTAGGGAGATTATTGGCCATATCTGAAAGTTATCCACAGCTCAAATCGGATGCCAACTTTCGTGCCTTACAAGATGAACTGGCCGGTACAGAGAACCGCATTGCTACTGCTCGGATGGACTACAACAACACTGTTCAGAGCTATAATACCAAAATTAAGACATTTCCTAGTTCTATCTATGCTGGAATTCTTGGCTTTGGACAAAGAGATTACTTTAAGCCCAATGCAAATGTAAACAATGTTCCAGCGGTTAAATTTTAACCGTATATGCTTTAACGAAGGGAAAGAAGCCCAATGAAGAGGATACCCCTTCTTGTAATAACATTATTGTTTTTACTTACCCTAGCATCCCCCTTAAGTGCAGCAAGCATTTCCATCCCACAACCAAGCAATGAATTTTTCGTTTTAGATCAGGCTAACGTGCTGGATCAAACGACGGAACAAACGATTATTCAAACGTCTGCGGCGCTGGCAAAAAAAACGAAGGCTCAGGTCGTGGTGGTTACAGTAAACAGCCTAAACGGGGCATCACCAGAGGAATATGCCTTAGCAATCTTGAGGGGATGGGGGATCGGAGATAAACAGTTAAACAATGGGCTGCTTATTCTTGTGTCTCCAACCGAGCGAGTTTCTCGGATTGAGGTCGGGTACGGGTTAGAAGGCCCCTTGCCCGATGCCAAGACAGGCCAGATTCAGGATGAGTATATGATTCCGTACTTTCAAAAGAATGATTATAATCAGGGAATTCTCAATGGATACAGTGCTTTAATCCAGGAGGTTGCGAAAGAGTATCAAGTAACCCTTGAAAATATGCCCCATGCGTCAGCCGTTTCAACTGCCTCGTCCTCTTCAGCCACCGCCGGTAAGTCCCTACCAGCTTGGGCTAAAGTTATTTTCTTTATCCTAATCCTACTGCTGTTTTACGCCGATCAGCGTATCTTTAACGGTTTCTTTTTCGGATTAATTTTGGGAATGTTATTGCGGGGCAGAGGAGGCGGCGGTGGTGGCGGATTCGGTGGTGGTGGCGGTTCAGGCGGTGGCGGTGGCAGTTCTAGACGTTGGTAGTCACAAGGGCTGAATTATTAAATTCAACCCTTGTTTCTCGTAATTCTTCAAATGAGTTATTTCTATCCTAATTACGATATGGGATGTTAAGAAAAAGGCTATAATTTTGGCCATAATGGCTAACGCTATAAGGGGCGAATAACAAAGAAAATTCACGATAGTTTTTTCATTTTAAATTGATTATTTTGAGCGGGTTAGGTATAATTTGCTTTGTTGTAAAAGTATTAGAGAGGGTGCTGAAATGGGAAAAGCTTTGATTATTGGTGCTGGCGGAGTTGCTAGTGTTGCTATTCATAAATGTTGCCAGAATCCAGATGTTTTTGAGGAAATTTGTATCGCAAGTAGAACTGTCGAGAAATGTGAAGCGATAAAGAACAAATTAGTTGGAAGTCGTACCAAGATTCAAACGGCTCAACTTGATGCGGATAATACCGACATGGTCATTGACTTGATAAAAAGCTTTAAGCCTGATATTGTCATTAATCTTGCGCTTCCTTATCAAGACTTGACCATCATGGATGCCTGTTTAGCGACCGGGGTTGATTATCTGGATACAGCGAATTATGAACCGCTGGATATTGCTAAATTTGAATACAAGTGGCAATGGGCCTATCGAGAGAAATTTGCTCAGGCAGGTTTAACTGCCTTGTTAGGAAGCGGTTTTGATCCTGGGGTGACTGGCGTGTTTTGCGCTTATGCCCAGAAACATTATTTTGACGAAATTCATTCTATTGATATTGTTGATGCCAACGCAGGGGACCATGGCTATCCCTTTGCTACAAATTTTAATCCTGAAATCAATATTCGCGAAATTACCGCCAACGGAAGGTATTATGAAAATGGTTCATGGGTCGAAACTGACCCTCTTTCAGTGAAAAAAGTCTATGATCTTCCGGAGATTGGCCCCAAAAGTATCTATCTTATGTATCATGAAGAACTTGAATCCTTAGCCATTCATATCAAAGGAATTAAGAAGATTAGATTTTGGATGACATTTTCGGATAATTACCTCAATCATTTAAAAGTCCTTGGAAATGTGGGCATGACTTCAATTGAGCCTATAGAATTTGAGGGTCAACAAATAGTTCCATTGCAATTTTTGAAGGCTGTGCTGCCTGACCCTGCATCTCTCGGGCCGAGAACTAAAGGGAAAACCAATATTGGCTGTATTATGCAAGGGCTTAAAGACGGAAAGCCAAAAACCTATTATGTCTATAATATTTGTGATCACCAAGAGTGCTATGCTGAGGTGGGGTCACAAGCCATTTCCTATACAACAGGGGTTCCGGCAATGATTGGAGCAATGTTGATGCTTAAAGGAATTTGGAAAAAACCAGGCGTTTTCAATGTTGAAGAATTTGATCCGGATCCGTTCATGGAGGCTTTAAATCAATATGGTCTACCTTGGCAGGAATCGTTCTCGCCAACTCTCCTTGATTGAGGTGTATTAATGGACTTTGATATTAGTGACCTGCCATCACCCTGCTATATTGTAGATGAAAGACTTCTTATAAAAAACCTGGAACTATTGAATTCAGTCCAACAACGTACAGGATGCAAGATTCTTCTTGCCCAAAAAGGATTTTCAATGTTTTCCGTATTTCCTTTAGTGGGCAACTATCTAAAAGGCGTAACGGCTAGCTCATTGTTTGAAGCTAGGTTGGGGTACGAAGAAATGGGAAAAGAAGTTCATATTTACGCACCCGCTTACGTGGAAAACGATTTTGATGAAATTCTTGGCACTTGTGATCATATTACCTTTAATTCGTTTGAACAATGGACCCGATTCAAGGACAAGGTTAAAACCATAAAAGCCAAAACGATCAGCTGTGGAATCAGGATCAATCCGGAGTATTCGGAGATCGAGACCCCTATTTATAACCCCTGCTATCAGAACTCAAGACTGGGAGTGACGTTGGCCAATTTCCAGAATGAAAAGCTTGATGGCATTGAGGGGTTACATTTCCACACTATGTGCGAGCAGAATTCTGATACCCTTGAACGGACAGTTCGAGTGGTTGATCAAAAGTTTGGGGACGTCATCAAATCCATGAAATGGCTTAATTTAGGCGGAGGGCATCATATTACAAGACCGGATTATGATCTTGAAACGTTGGTTCGTACAATAACGTTTCTACAGGATAAATATGGAGTGGATATTTACCTAGAACCAGGGGAGGCTGTGGCTTTGAACATGGGCTACCTTGTCGCCAAAGTTCTTGATATTGTAGACAATGGCATGAAAATTGCCATTTTGGATACTTCAGCAGCATGTCACATGCCGGATGTCCTGGAAATGCCTTACAGACCGGCGATTATTGATGCCGAAAAGCCGGGTCAATACCCTTATACCTACAGACTTGGTGGGCTTACTTGTCTTGCCGGAGATATTATCGGTGATTATTCGTTTAGGCAGCCTTTAAAATTAGGCGATAGGCTTGTATTTTGTGACATGGCCCACTATACTATGGTGAAGAACAATATGTTCAACGGCGTGAATCTCCCTGCTATCGCACTTTTTAATCCTCAAGAAGGTATTAAGCTTATCAAGCAATTTGGTTATGAGGATTTTAAAAACCGTTTATCCTGATCAAAGAAATAAGATATTCTGCTGGTGAGGTTTTTTATGTATGATTTAGCGGATTATAAAAGAACAAATCATAAAAGGAACTATGTTCATGATTTTCCGAAAGGGATTTTAGATGTCATTGAGGCGGACTATCCTAATCGATATTTTTTAATGTTAGAGGGTCGAACCCAGATGACAACCTTGTTTTCTAATGAAGAATGGATAGACATCTTGATCAAGTCGAGAGATTCCTACCAATGTCATATTCAACGAATGAATCTAACCAGAAAATATTCTGTTCAAGGAATTTGATAAGAAAAATTCTTAATGGATAATAAAGCATAAGGGGTTAGGCTGTGCTCAATGTGCAGTCTAACCCCTTTTTTGTACTAGACCCCCATATACCCCATTTGCATTAGAATATTCAAGTCTACCATTTATAAACGTAAATAATACCTTCGAATTTATATCAAATGGATCGCCA
>DAIEHY010000162.1 GCA_027353165.1 Desulfosporosinus sp. | reverse complement strand
TCATCCGATGTATACAAATCATGACGAGTAAACAACTCTTCCTTCACGTTCATTCCGAGTTCCCTCGCAAGATCTATCACAGAGTTTCGGGTGACACCTTCAAGTATTCCCGCAGAAAGTGGAGGGGTCATTAAGACGTTATTACGAACCATAAAAATGTTATCAGCCGTTCCTTCGGCAACATAACCGTCTTGTGTCAACATAATTGCTTCTATGACACCTGCCTGAATACTTTCCAGCTTTGCCATAATGTTATTCAGATAATTAAGGGATTTAATCCTCGGGTTCAAGGAATCTGGATTGTTCCGACGGATGGCAACCGTCGCAACTTCTAAGCCTTGATCATACATGCTTTGCTCAAAGAGCTTAATTTGGGCAGCAATACAAATAATTGATGCCTTAGGACATTTATTGGGGTCGAGACCTAGATCCCCTTTACCTCGCGATACCACTAAACGAATATAAGCATCGTTCAAATTATTTCTGCGCAGCGATTCTAAGACGACTTCTTGCATCTCTTCCTTAGAAATACCAATTTTTAATTGGATGGACTTTGCAGATTCATAGAGGCGTTTCAAGTGTTCGTCCAATTTAAACACTCGACCATGGTACGCGCGGATGCCTTCAAAAATCCCGTCTCCATACAAAAAGCCATGATCAAAAACAGACACCTTTGCATCTTCTTCAGGAACAAACGAACCATTTAAATAAATAATAAGTCCCATTTAATCAGCCCTCCTTAATGATCGCGAACAAATAAAAACCCTAAGCGAAGTCCCCCCTTGCAACGTGGAACTTTCCGCTTGGGTTTTTTCTACCCACGGTGTAAATCCGATTTGGATTCTGTACCGCTCGGACCAGACAGGTTACCCCCGGAACCCTAGGTACACTTCCTTTTCTGTTATATCACATTTATATTGTGAACTTTGTGTATATGATACAGAATCCCATCCTAAGTGTCAACCCTATTTACAATAAATGTTACGAAATTCCTTAAGAATTTCCTTGTCAAAGCTAGATCGAAAGCTGTATAATGTCCACTATCTAGATACATTTGTTTTTTTGAGAGGAGTGTCTTAACTTGCCAATTCAGATAGGAATATTGGGCTTGGGTACTGTAGGGACTGGAGTTGTACGCATATTACAAGAGAATGCTGCAGATATTCAGACGCGGACTCATTGCGAACTTAAAATCAAAGCAATTCTTGATCGTGATCTTCATCGAGAACGAGACATTAAGAGTGACTTTATACTTACCGATCGACCGGAAGAAATTCTTCAGGACCCTGAGATCGATATCATAGTCGAAGTTATGGGGGGAATCGAACCAGCGCGTACCTTTATATTAGAAGCTTTACAAAACGGAAAAAATGTGGTCACGGCCAATAAGGATTTAATCGCGCTTCATGGACACGAACTCCTTGACGCTGCCAATGCGGCTGGAAAGGATCTATATTTTGAAGCAAGTGTCGGAGGCGGAATACCGATTATTGCGGCTATGAAAGAGTCCTTAGCCGCTAACCGCATAACCCATGTCCTTGGAATTATTAATGGGACCACAAACTACATTCTTACTGCTATGGCCGAACAGGGCCGTGAGTATGCTGAAGTCCTTGCTGAAGCCCAGCAATTGGGGTATGCTGAATCTGATCCTTCTTCTGATGTAGATGGGTTAGATGCTGCTCGTAAGCTCGCTATCCTCTCTTCAATTGCCTTTAATTCACGGGTCGCTCTCAAGGACGTCTTTGTCGAAGGAATTTCAAAGATTACCCGCGAAGACCTAGCTTATGCCGCGGAACTTGGTTGTACTATTAAACTCTTAGCCATTGCCAAACACCAAAATGAAGGCATTGAAGTTCGCGTGCATCCAGCAATCTTACCACTTAGCCATCCTCTTGCCTCAGTAAACGGTGTTTTTAATGCTATTTACGTGGTGGGAGACGCCGTTGGAGAAACAATGTTTTATGGCCGAGGGGCAGGTTCTCTTCCCACAGGAAGTGCGATCATCTCCGACATTATGCGTATCGTCCGTAACATCCAATCCAACTCCACTTCAGCCATCAATTGCACCTGTTACCTAGACCTCGAACTTAAAGCCGTCGCTGATTTTTATACAGCCTTTTATATTCGCTTACTAGTTAAAGATGAACCTCGAGTTCTGGCTACTCTCGCTCTCCTATTTGCCGAAGCCAATATCAGCTTCGCTTCGATCATTCAAAAACCGCGTGGCGAACATCAAGCTGAGATTGTCCTCGTGACTCATCCTTGTCGTGAAGGGGCTCTCCAAGAAGCCTTAGATTCTGTTAGAGCCTATAGCAAGGTCCTTAACATCCATAACGTCATTCGCTTTGAAAACGGAGACCATGGCTCAACGACCTAATTACACATCGGACAAATCAAATTCTTACTAAGGAGGAAGAGAATGTTTCGCGTAAAGATACCGGCCACCTCGGCGAATCTCGGGCCAGGATTTGACTGCTTGGGTCTAGCTCTTCAATTGTACAATTCGATCATTGTGGAACCGAGCCGCCCCTTTAAAATTTCTCTAACGGGGTCTTATCAGGACGGGATTCCTGCCGATGAAAGTAATCTTGTTTGGCGAACCATGTGTCATTTTTGGAAACTTATCCACTACCCAATTCCTTCCGTCGCCTTAACGTTTGAAAATAATATCCCCCCTTCTCGAGGCTTAGGAAGTAGTTCCGCTGCCATTGTCGGTGGATTAGTAGCTGCTAATGCTTTAGCCGGTTCACCCTACTCCAAGTACAAATTGCTCCAAATTGCGAATGCACTGGAAGGCCATCCCGATAATGTAACGCCTGCTTTGTATGGAGGCGTTACACTTTCTATACCGACAGAAGGTGGCATGATTCCCCGCGTACTGTCCCAGACACCAAATTTTAAAGCGGTTGTTGTGATTCCTAACACCCTCCTTAATACAGCCAAAGCCCGTGGGATATTACCGCCAGACGTTTCTCGCAAAGATGCGGTTTTTAATATCTCCCACGCCGGGCTCCTAATTGAGGCCTTCATTCGAGAAGAATATTCTCTTTTAAAAGAAGGAATGCGTGACCTACTTCACCAAAACCAACGTGCCGTTCTTATTCCCGGTATGTTGGAAACATTAGAAGCAGCCTTTCAAGCCGGAGCTTATGGAGCTGCACTCAGTGGCTCTGGTCCTACACTGATAGCCCTTATTCCAGAGAACTCAAAAATAGCAGTTACTCGGGAAATGTTAAACGTTATGGAGCAACATGGGAGTAATCCTCAAGCTCTCGTGCTGGACATTGATTCCTGCGGAGCAATACATTCCATTATTTAAATTAGATTCTTGAAATTTTAACATAAACTATTATGTTTACATCAACATCACGAAGGATTGTAACGGAATTCTGCCCCAGAAAACGGGGGCGTAGCGAAACTTAAATTCGCTACGCCCCCGTTTTTTAATGCTTACAGGCTGACAAATGTGATTGAACGGATAGGGATACGCACTACGGGGCGAAGTCCATCAATTGGAATACCAGCGTTAGAAAAAAGTTGTGCATTGGTTAAAAGTGCGACACCATCTTGAATTCCTCCAAATGGACCAGCCCAGAAGCCAGAATCCATCCCTATTGCAAGTAGTGTCCCAATAGGATAATTGTCAAAAAGTGCAACGACAGGTGGAACTGGGAAATAAGGTGCTCCAAAGCCCATATAAATAACCCCTTTATTTTGGTTTTAGCCAATCAAGTGGCCAAGAAGATAGAGCGGACTTTGGTTTAGCTCCCTAAACAATACCAGATTATTTCTCCTCTAATCCCATAATATGATTCTTGTCCTAAAATGTGCAGTTTAAGAGGCACAGCTTAATATGAACGGGTAGGAGCTTTCTCCTACCCGTCATGGAAATTATAAGCTAACAAACGTGATTTGTCTGATGGGGATTCGAATTGTTGGGATTGATGGAGCCGGGAACGGTGCGCCGATGACGATAACCCCTTGGTTGTTATGAAAGTGAGCGTTCGTTAACAATGCAACACCATCTTGAATACCGCCAAATGCTCCATGCCACCAACCACCAGTTTCAATTCCAATCCGCAATCTTGTACCAATCGGGTACAGGTCAAAAAGTGCAAGAATAGCTGGTACTGAAGGTACTCCAAAGCCCATATAAATAACCCCTTTTTTTAAAAATTTTGGCCATGAATGGCCTAGAAGATTGAGTGGGCCTTGTATTAAACCTCCGAAGAGTGCGGGGTTATTCTATTTCTATTCCTATTCCATCATATGATTCTCGTCCAAAAATGTGAAGCTTAAAGAGCTACAGTTTTAATTTTTAGCCATAGTTGTAGTAGGCCTTACTTGTCCATGTAAATTTTACAAAAAGTGCTGGATATTTAGGCTTGTAACATTATAGGACTCCCTCCCATATGTTATATTAGTAATAATCCTAATAAGCTAAATCCCTAGATCTTCTTATCTTATTGCCACTAAGTGGCTAATAAACGGAAAGGGGATCAGCTATATGCTTTTTGGAACACCATTTTCATCTTTAGGAGTACCTTGTATCAGAGTAGCGTTATTTGACTCTTACCCTATAGGAACGCGATTGGCAGTTGGAATGGACTCTGGTTACTGGGTTGGGGACTTTGGAGGGTTACAAGATGGTGTA
>DAIEHY010000161.1 GCA_027353165.1 Desulfosporosinus sp. | reverse complement strand
ACAATTATTAAGGAAGCAGGGATTTCCAAAGGGATTTTGTTTCATTACTTCAAGAATAAAAAGAATTTATTTTTATATATCTTGGATCACTGCATTCTGGAAATGATTACAGAATATAAGAAATACCCTTTGACAGAGACAAGGGATATCTTTCAAAGGTTAAGTGAACTGGCAGTGATCAAATTGAAGATTACCCAGGCTCGTCCGCATATCATCAAATTATTTATGGAAGGTCTTACAAAGTCTCCTCAGGACTTGAGATCTGAGATCGAAAAAAAGTATCTCCAAGTCTCAAAGGATATTATGCCGATGTTCTTTGAGGATATTGATTATTCGGATTTCCGAAGTGGAGTGGAACCCTCTAAGGCAATTCAAGTCATCATGCTGTTTCTAGGCGCACTTGGAGAAAAGTATCTCAATGATTTTAAAGGTAAGGAACAAGAGTTATTCCAGAATTACGATAAGGTTATGGAAGAGTATAAAGAGTACTTGGAAATTTTAAAGTATGGGATGTACGTTGGAAATAAGAACTAAGTTCACAAATTTTGATATAGCAAGGGAAAAATAACAAGAATTCATCAAGGAAGTGAGATTATGGATGTTCTAATGGACGGGAAAGATATCCGAAAAAATTATCGGACAGGTGAAGTCGAAATCGAGGTCTTAAAGGGCATTAACTTCCAGATCTTCTACGGAGAATTCATTGTCGTATTGGGACAAAGTGGTTCTGGGAAGACCACGTTACTGAATATTATTGGTGGGATGACCCAAGCTTCATCGGGTGAGCTTTATTACAAAGGGCAGCCCCTACATAAGATCAATGACCAAGAACTTACCCTTTATCGTCGCAATGAGGTGGGCTTTGTCTTTCAAAACTACAACTTAATGCCCAATCTCACAGCCTATGAAAATGTAAGGTTAGCTGTAGAAATCGCTCAAAATCCGCTCTCTGTCTCAGACATCTTACGAGAAGTCGGTCTGGAAGACTGGTCGGATCATTTTCCATCTCAACTTTCAGGTGGTCAGCAGCAACGAGTGGCTATAGCTCGGGCCATTGTCAAAAATCCTGAACTTCTCCTTTGCGATGAGCCGACGGGTGCCTTAGATATTCAAACAGGGATTCAGGTTTTAAAAGCGCTGCAAAAGTTAAATCGTGAATACCATAAGACCGTTATGATCATTACGCATAATGTGGAAATTGCCAAAATGGCGAATCGAGTTTTTTATTTGAAAGACGGCTTACTGGAGGATGTCAAAGTCATAGAAAAACCACTTTGTCCTGAGGATATATCATGGTAATGCTGAGAAGAAAGACTTGGAGAGATATCAAAGAAAATATGGGAGTCTATCTCGCTTGTATTATGGTCATAGCTTTAGGCCTACTCATCTATACCTCAATGTCGATTGCGGTGGAAAGTATGGAGAAGGCTCAGCAAGACTTTTATACTGAAACCAACTTCGCCGACGGATTTATTACTGTAACCGGGTATCCGGAAAACCAAGTGAACTCTCTTTCAATTTTACCTGGAATTGATCAAGCCACAGGACGTATTGTCAAAGAAGTTCGGCTGATAGATCAGAAGAAAGATTCCAATCGTTATTTGAAAATGGTTACCCTTAATGAGGGTAATACCCCGAAAATTAACGAGATTCATCTCATAGCAGGGCAGCTTCCGAACGAAGGCCAACCCGAAATTCTTGTCGACCCGAAGTTCCTAACGGCGAATCATTTGTCATTGGGAGATTCCCTTAACGTTAGTATTGATGGTAATCAGGTCACCTTTTTTATCACGGGAACTGCCCAAAGCCCAGAATTTATTTACATTATGAGAAATGCCCAAGATCTTTATCCATCCCCTGAGGAATTTGGCATAGCCTATGTTCCTTTCAGTACCCTTAAAGCGCTCGTCAAAGAAAAAGGCCAAGTCAATGATATTGTGTTCACTTTGAAGAATGAAGTGAGCTTTGATTCGGTCAAGGACAGTCTCCAAGCAGAGTTAAAACCCTATGGAGTTCGAAGTATAATCCCTCGTAAAGACCAGGTGAGTCACACCATTTTGACCAGTGAAATTAAACAAATACGAAACATGAGCAAAACCCTGCCTGTGGTGTTTTTGGGAGTGGCCGCCATAATTTTATACACTATGCTCCGGCGGCTCATCGAACAACAACGAACAATTATCGGAAACCTAAAGGCCTTTGGCTTTACGGATCGAGAGATTGTCTTACACTATCTAACCTATCCTGTAGTTATAGGGACAGCTGGGGGATTGCTCGGAGGATTATCTGGAGTGGCTCTTTCATTTCCCTTAACCGCAATGTACAAGGCATACTTTGATCTACCGGGCCTGAACAGCGAATTCTCACTCAAATACCTATTTTTCAGCCTGGCGATGGCGCTCATCTTCAGCGTACTCAGTGGGGTCAAAGGAAGTTTAGACATTTTGCGCTTGGAACCAGCCCAAGCTATGAGGCCTCCAGCGCCAGGGACTGCACGCAAAACGTTGATCGAAAGCTTGACGTGGTTTTGGCAGACCCTCTCATCACAGGCCCAGATGGGTATTCGGGATGTGTTTCGCACTCCAACCAGAAGTCTCTTTAACGTCTTAGGGATCGCAGTCGTTTATAGTTTAATGACAGTTTCTTGGTCAATGCAGAATATGACCGACATATTAACAGTGGATCAGTTAGAAAAAGTTCAAACCTTTGATGTCAAATTACAGCTAACGGAACCTTCTCCCACAGGGGCTACGAAATTCGCTGTCGCTCATGACCCAGGGGTATCTAAAGTTGAACCCGTATTGGAAGTACCTGCTTCTTTGAAAAGTGGCTGGTTAAAGAAAGAAGTGACTCTGATGGGTCTCTCTAAGGAGTCAACCCTTTATAACATTCTTGATAAAAGCGGCCAACGCGTGGAGGTTCCTGATCATGGGCTTTTGCTATCTGAACATTTAGCCAAATCCTTAAACGTCAAAGCCGGAGATGTCATCTATGTAGAAAGTCCCTTGCGGAGAGAAACTCTCAGTCAAAAGGGTGAGAATTTACTGGTTATAGGGGTAGTTCCTCAATACGTCGGACTTAGCGCTTTCATGAAGGATACCGAATTACAACGATTTTTAAGGCAAGGACAAATCAGTACATCCATGTTAATCAAGATGGATCCGGCAGAAGTAGGACCTATGAAAAGCAAGTATCAAAACGCCAGTAACGTTGCTTCGATCGAATCCTTAAAGGATACGGGGGAAAAGATCAAGAAAATGATGGATTCGTTTGGGTTTACAGTATGGATACTCGCCATTCTCGGTGGGATTTGCGGATTTGCTCTCATCTATAATGCTAGTATTATTTCACTCTCGGAACGCAAACGGGAATTGGCCTCCCTCCGTGTGTTAGGAATGACACCAAGAGAGGTTTTACGGGTGATTACCTCAGAACAATGGACGTTATATGCTTTTGGGATTTTGCTCGGGATACCGATGGCCTATGGGTTAAGCATGAGTATGGCCCAGTCCATGAGCAATGATATGTACTCACTTCCGGCAGACCTGCCACCCATGGCCTTGTTGGGTGCGGCTGCTGGAACTGCCTTTTCTGTTTTAGTGGCCCAAAGCAGGGCTTACTACAAAATAAAATCACTTCCCTATGTTGAGATTCTTGCCACACGAGATTGAAAATGTGAATTGAGAGTAGGAGGATAACAATGGCCATTGAAAAAGCCAAGTTTAATCAAATACCAAAATCATTTAGATTTCCTAAGTTTAAGTATCGTAAGTTCTTAATATTTGGAGGACTTGCACTCTTAATTCTTATTTCAGTGATCATCTCCAAGGTTATGCCTTTAGCAGTCAACGTTATTACTCTACATCCCCAAGATTTTCGCAAAGGCTTTACAGAGGAAGGGGAAATTATGGCTGCTCAGGAGTGGCCGATCTTCAATCCTGTTGAGGGGAAACTGGAATCTCTCAAGGTTCAAAATGGAGACAGCATTAAAAAGGGACAAGTGCTTTTGGAGATGAGCACCAGTGATTTAAAGTATCAAGTGGAGGGACTGAAGGCTCAATTGCTAAGTCTGGAAGGACAACGCTTAGAAAATTATAGGAGCCCTGATCAGGCGCAAATCGCACAACAAACGTTACTCATACAGCTAGCAGAAAAGGATGCTCAGACTGAAGAACTTAACTTGACTCGCATGAAGACACTCTATGAAGCGGGATCAATTGCTCTTGTTCAATATGAAGAAGCGGAGAGAACATTTGAGAAAGCGAAAAATCTTTTGGAACAGCAAAAATTAGGCTTACAACTGATTTATGAGCAACATCAAACTTCACAAGGGACAGAACTTTATTATAGTAATCAGAAGAAAGCTCTTCAAACGCAAATTGACCAGTTAAATGACAAGATTAGCAAAGCGGTTGTGGTTGCCTTACAAGATGGGGTTATCAAAGACCTATCTCTTAAAGAAGGTAACGTAATCTCTCAAGGTCAGCAGATTATGACCGTTTTTGCCAACACTGGCTATAAATTAGAGAGCTTTGTTCTAGCCAGTGATGCTCTGGACATCAAAGTGGGGAGCCCGGTAGAAGTGATTCAACCGACCAGTACAGGTAATAAAACCTTTGAAGGTACAGTTAATGATGTTGGTATCTCAGCGATTGAGAGGATTTCCCCACTCGGCTTAAAAG
>DAIEHY010000160.1 GCA_027353165.1 Desulfosporosinus sp. | reverse complement strand
GTGAAATGTGTGGTCCATCTTTGACAAACTCTCAACTAACACCCCAATTAAGTCGAGAAGCTCGTAGACGCGCTACAAAGTCTATGGTGGGAATGAATATGGTTCATGAAGAACTCTTAGCTGCCGTGACGGTCGAGGCTCTTGCCCGAATGATTGAAGATTATGCGGACCGTCCTGGAATTTTAACAACTGGAGTGGATGTGTATGCGTATCTTCAAGTGCATGGCATTCTCTCACCAGGTCAAATTTGGTATGGAACCTACCTCAATGAGGATATACACCTTTTAAGACAGTATCTCGATTGGAAGTTGACACCGTCTATCGCCGAGCAACTCAAAAGAATTATGACCCGACATGGACGCGCTCTATATCTTAATCTTCCATATAGTCACCTTTCATCCAATCCGGAAGAGTTATGGAGGGATTTACGGAGACATTACATCATAACAATGGAGCATAAACATCAAAATATGATGGTTTCAACATATTATGTTCGCAATGTGCGTCAGATGATATAAAAACCGAAAAGACGGTCTTAGGTCAACTCGGCAGTAAGTACATTCAATGGTATACTGTCTGTTCGTTTTGTCAATTTATTCGTAAAGACGATACATCTCACTGCGTAGCTTAAACACATTGCTCTCTTAAAGAGAGCAATGCGCCTAATGGTTCGGCCCAATGAACCATCGACACACATAGTCCTTGTATTGTGGGAACAGCTTAACGGCTACTTCAAAGTCCACCTCGGTTGGGACTAGCAAATAATTGGTTTGAAGTGCATCAAGACTATGTTCGGGATCTTCCACCGGTACCGGTTCGGCAATCCTAACATTTGCCCGGAAGACGCGGTAGGTGGGAACAAATTCAAAGGTATCCTCAGCATATTTTACTTCGACAGGGAACCTTGGGTCTGTGTTGAAGAGTTCGACTTTTTGGTCCTTATACGGATCCAAAGCGACCTTACACCAATACTGTGGATCCTCTAGCTTCTTGCTCTGACCATACTCAATGTAGTGTTGTCTTAATGTTACCATCTGTCCAGCGTCATTCTTAATTCGAAGCGTATTTTTCTGCTGTTCGTATTGCGGCCAAATTGGGTTTTGGGCGGCACTCAATGTGGCGTTCCGACTCGGCAGACCAATCTTACGAACCACAGTCTCCTTCAGAGCATCGGCAAATGCTACTCGGGTAACTCGACCGAAACGCGGCGCATTCGTTCCGGGTAGAGCATAAATACGCCACCAATAACCCCGAAATTCTTTCGGGGCTAACGTATACCCTTGCTGAACGATGCGACAGAGGGTATCTTTACCCGTGCCGGCATACCCAACTACAAGATGAATTGTGCCTTGCTTGTGCATTTAACTTATATTTGATGTGAGACTCAATATAAGTCAAATTTATAGGAACGTCAATATTGAGTCGATTGGCTATGCAAGCTTCCAAGTCCAAATTTTAGATGTCCCTTCTAATTCTGCATCCAAAATTTTTCTCGATATTACCCAAAGAAAACTCCCAGACCTCCACTATCTAAAGACAAACTCACCAAAGGTGAGGGTATTGTTTTGGGATTAGGTGCTTCGGGAGTGGGTATTAGTTGGATGATCCATAAGTTTTTAAGGATATAAATGTGTAAACCTGTATTACCCGTAGTTAGATTTGATTTTTGCTCATGAGCAAAAATCAAAGGAAATGGTCTCGGTGCTTTTTGACGCCTGTTTAAAATTCCCCGGAACCTATCCCCAAAAATTCTATCTCTTTGCCGAATCGATGCTCCGACAAGCCCACCTTCATTGTAAGGGGCAAACTTTTCGCCTCATGGAAATCGAGGTTTATTTTACCTCGACGGAGCATCCAGACCCCTTTACCCATGGGGATGTTCTCCAAACACAACCAGATATCTGGTATTTTCACCGGAAGGGAGGAACATATATCGAAAATTCCTTCAAAGGGTTAGATATTTCCTTAGGTGGTGACGGGAGGAAGGGTGGTTTGCTAATTTGAAGTCTCCTCAATTCTACCACGGGAGAATTCATTGAGGGAACGAGTAAAGTTGTGGATGTTCTTCTGGCACAGTTGCAATACCCAACGATTCGGGAGGCTGTGCAAAGATTACCTTCGTTGGGTGTGCATGACCCGAATTCACCCCTTCGGATTGAATGGCAGACGCCAAGTCAAGACCAGATTTATTCAGCGCCTCGGGTGGGTTTAACGTTAAAACAACCGAGCCACGCGAAGTTATGTTTTTTGATGGAATTATTTCGGTATTGTGTAGAGCCGCATCGTTTGACTAAGGGTAAACCAATACTTGTTCTAGCCGTGGACGTTTTCTCAAAGATTTCTCTAGTAAAGCCCGCGCTTCGACAAAAATATTGGCACCAAGCTTTAACACCATGTCAACCTCTGCAGGAGAAGGGTGACACGGTGGAATCACAACTGAAGCTATTTGGCTGGCGGTATCAGGCGATTATGCAACCATTATTCAGAGGATAGAATTGCTAGAGACGGTATCCTCAAAATAAAACTGATGTAACACTATACTTGATATGGAAATCAAGTATGAATTCTACAGAAACTAAACTAGCCGAAAGAAAAATTACAATCATCACGGAGCGATATCCAGCCGGGCTCTTTGAGAGAGCTGAACTTGAGTTGACAGTGGTTAAGAATAAAGTCACAGCCATGCGGTGGGTGGATAGGCCAATATGGTATGCAGACATCCTTCTAGAGGATGTTTATAGCGTCTTTGCTCTTATGGGAGCAGTTAAAAATCCCCAGTCTTTGACGATTACTGGAGCTACGGCCATGGAAGTCTATCAATTGATTTATGCCACACCTCTAACTGTTATAGGTGCTGATACTATTCACATAATGTCTATATGTATAAGTAACGATTTCAAGATGCTGAAAATTTGCCAGACATTTGGTGATATCTTCTCTACTTTGGGTATTGAAGAGAAAGATTGGGATGGATGGGTATGGTATTCTTATCCATCCAATCTATATTCTCTACGTCTCATAAACGCCACGGGTTATCTGTATCGTGATGTTAAGGCAATCGGAATGTCTTACCGTCGACGGCCTTTTTGAGGATAGGGTCTTTAAAGACTCTATCCTCAAAAATGATTTAACTCTATACTTGATGTGGACCACATCAAGTATGAATTCAACAGAAACTAAGCAGGTGTTTGTGCAGGCTGCGGTGGGTTATGTTGGCCGACAGAGTTGGTTCGTTCCTCACCCCCTTATACAATCTTTTCTCACGTGTTTGAATACAGTTGGGCTCCAGGTTACGGCTCCAGAAATCGTCCCATGTCTTAACGAAACGCCTATCCAGCCGAGCAGTGCTCTTCGGATACTCATCTATCCCTATAGTTCACTGAGGGCCGATGAGACATGCCCACAACGGATTGAGGCGGCTCTCCTTAAGATGCCACTGGCAACCAAAGGTCTGACGGTCATTCTACTTGTGCAACTAGATTCGAACAACGAGGATATTCATCAACTCACCTCCCTAGGTGATGTTGTGGCTTTAATTAGTAAGGATAAAGCATCCATCGAAACAGCTGCCCAAAGCGTTCGAGAGAAACTGATGGCCCGGTCGGACCGAAAGGTTACGGTGGCAGATTTCCATGGGAGGACTTTCACTGAGCGGAACTAGAGTCAACGGTAAAGTCGTATCTATGAAATGGATAAAGACACCGATTCCACCTGCGACTGGGTGTGATGCTTTGGATATGATGTTTATTCTGACAGGAACGGTTATCCAATGATTTATGTGTAGAGGGAGCGACGATTCCGGAAGTCTATGCACTCATCTATTCAACCCCCTCTCCATCATTGGAGAGTCAATAATCCATCTTGTTCAAAACGGTACCCTCAAAATGCTGGGGGAATGCCACACCTTTGGTGAGGTCTGTTCAAGAATACACGAGCAAGAGACAACTGGTATCGATTAGGTTTAAATGACAAAACGAATGTGGTAACAAAGAAGGTTTCACCACCAATTCGTACAATTGCCATGTATTATTTTAAGGATAATAACCTCTCCAGAGAAATTATTAGGCAGCCATTGAAAGCTTAAAGCCAAGGAAACAAAGAATGGCCACGATAATGAAATATATACATATCCAGAAACAGTCTGAGTTAGTCATTTGCTTTTCCAAGTAAAATTTTATTCTGACTCAAGGTCAGAATAAATTAGAAGATGCCTGCAGGTAATTGAACGGGAAGTATCTGCCGTTTATTTGGGTCTATTTGGAGGGCCATATGTATCGACATAAAAATTCCGAGAATGGGTGTATAATATGTGCTCGGCAGATATTTCGTTAAATCTACCATAGGCATTGTTTGGAGATAATTAGCTATTATACGCATGGAGAAGGTTCTCGAATAAAGCGTTTTTCGGTCGATTTCTGGATGTAAGGGAACAAATTCGGTTTGATACCAGAGTTCCAGATAATCCTCCCCTCGAACTAGATAGAATTCGGTCATTCCAAGTGACCAAATGTCGGCCAGTTGGAGCAACTTTAGGTTATACTGCTCGGTTTGAGTTATACCTTTAGCAATTTCTGGAGCCATATACGTGACCGTCCCGGCAGCTTTATGTGTTGTGCAAGCGGACCCAATACATGCTAAACCAAAGTCAATATATGTTGGGATTAGAGTTGATGTCTCAATCATAATATTTTC
>DAIEHY010000015.1 GCA_027353165.1 Desulfosporosinus sp. | reverse complement strand
GTGTGTTTTAGCCCTAGGTAATTTCGATGGAGTACATCTCGGACATCGTCGCTTGCTTGAACAAGGATTAAGTCAAGCCATGAGTCTGGGTGTAAACCTAGACGTTTTAATTTTTGAGCCTCATCCGCTTAAAGTATTATTTCCCGAACGGGGGATTAAACTCTTGTCTACAAACCAAGAACGTTTGCAGTATTTGGAGGAGATTGGGGTTCATACGGTCTATCTTTTACCGTTTACGAGAGAAACAGCGAAGACGTCTCCAGAACAATTCGTCGAGAAGATTCTGTTACCCTTAGGGGTAATGCATGTTGTGGTTGGCTTTAATTACTCCTTTGGTGATCAAGGTAGAGGGAACTCCGAGTTACTTCAGGTTTTGGGACAGAAACATGGATTTGGAGTAAGTGTACTTCAGGCTCAAATGATAGACGGTCAGGTGATCTCTTCGAGTAGTATCCGCAAGGCCTTACTACAGGGGGATATTAGATTAGCTACGGCGCTACTGGGACGTTCACCACGCCTACGTGGGACCGTTATCCATGGGGAAGAACGAGGTCGTCAGATCGGTTATCCGACAGCAAATATTCTCACGCCAGATGACTTTCTAATTCCAAAAAGAGGAGTCTATGCAGTTAGAGCTTATTTGGACGGGAAAAGCGTGTCAGGGATGATGAACATTGGCATGAAACCAACCTTTCACGATCTCTATGATACTGTAGTCGAGGTTCATTTTCTCGATTTTGAAGGAGATTTATATGGGAAAGAGATAACAGTCCTGATAGAGGAGCGTTTGCGAGATGAACGGAAATTTAAGGGTGTCGATGAACTCTTGATCCAGTTAAATAAAGACCGAATTAAAGCCCAAGTTTTTCTCAATAATGATCCTAGAAATTAATCAACTTTACAAAAACGTCGTTACAATGTATACTGTTTTAGATACTAGCTCAACCCACTGACTCGGCTTAACGAAGTCTCCAACGTTATCCTGGGCAGTAGGGAATGAATAAAAAAATGGAGGAAACTTATCATGATGACACCTGAGAGAAAGCAAGAGATTATTCTGAAACACGCCCAACACGAAGGGGACACTGGGTCTCCGGAAGTACAAATCGCACTTTTAACTGAACGAATTACCTATTTGACTGAACACTTTAAGACGCATAAGAAAGACCACCACTCACGTCGTGGGCTTTTGAAAATGGTTGGTTCAAGACGGGCATTGTTAACCTATCTAAAAAATGTTAATTTTGACCGTTATCGGAATATTATTAGTGTGCTTGGATTACGGAAGTAATCGCAAAAATGGAAGGAAGCGGATCACATAGATCCGCTTCCTTCATTTTATGCGAAGTTCGAAGTTCGAGATGCGAGAAATAGACTATTTCTGGAGCCTGATTTTAAGTATCCGGTCCTCTATTTCAAAGTTCGAGCCTCGAGCCTCGTTTTAGGCGATTATTCTTGATTTAGTTTTATTTATGCAAATTGCAGGAAATAATAACAATATGTCGAAGAGAAAACAAGTTAAGAAGGATTGAAAGTTTAAGGAGGTTCCATTGTGAAACAGGAAATTCTCGAAAAGTCACTCTCAGTCGGTGGGAGAAAAATGACTTTCCAAACTGGTAAACTTGGTAAACAAGCGGGAGGCGCAGTTTTTCTTCGTTACGGGGATACGGTAGTGACCGCATTCGCTACATCGAGTGCCGTAGCCCGGGAGGGAATTGATTTCTTTCCCTTGACCGTGGAATTTGAAGAAAGAATGTATGCTGCGGGTAAAATCCCGGGTGGATTTATTAAACGGGAAGGTAGAGCCAGCGAAAAGGCCACCTTATCAGCCCGCTTAATTGACCGTCCAATTCGGCCCTTGTTCCCAGAAGGCTTTCGTAATGAAGTTCAAGTGGTAGCCACAGTTATGTCTGTAGATCAAGATAGTGCGACCGATATTACTGCTATTAATGCAGCTTCAGCAGCTTTAACCATCTCAAATATTCCCTTCGAAGGTCCTATAGCGGCTGTGACCGTCGGACTCATTGAAGATGAGTATATTATTAATCCGACCATCGAACAAGCAGGGAAGAGCCAGATGCTTCTAACTGTGGCAGGAACTGAAGAAGCTATTATGATGGTGGAAGCCAGTGCTCACGAAGTACCAGAGGATCAAATCTTGGAAGCAATTATGTTTGGACATGCAGAAATTAAAAAAATTGCCCGATTTATCGCAGATTATCGTGAGGAAGCTTTGGACTTAGGCTTGGCTAAAGAAAAACGCGAAGTAAAGATTGTCAAAACTAAAGAAACAATCGTAGAAGCGGTTAAAACTTTTGCTTATGACAAATTAGATGCGGCTGTTCGTGTAGAAGAGAAGAAGGCACGAGAAAGTGCTATTGACGAAGTAAAAGCAGAAGCCTTAACTTATTTTCAAGCAGAGTTTCCTGAAGACTTGAAAGCCGTACAATCGGTACTTGAAGATATTGTCCATCAAATTGTTCGCAAATTGATTACAAATGAGCAGATTCGTCCCGATGGTCGGGCAGTCGATGAAGTTCGTCCAATCAGTATTGAAGTAGGAATTCTCCCGCGTACTCACGGGACAGGCTTGTTCACGAGAGGTCAAACCCAGGTATTGACGGTAGCGACGCTCGGAGCGGCGAGAGATGAACAGATTTTAGATGGTTTGGGCTTAGAAAGGTCTAAACGTTATATTCATCACTATAATTTCCCACCCTATAGTGTAGGGGAAACTCGGCCAATGCGGGGACCAGGACGAAGAGAAATCGGTCATGGTGCACTCGCCGAAAGAGCGTTGCTCCCAGTTCTTCCCGATGAAAATGAGTTTCCTTATACCATCCGCCTCGTTTCTGAGGTGTTGGAATCCAATGGCTCTAGTTCAATGGCTTCTGTTTGTGGAAGTACCCTTTCCCTAATGGATGCAGGCGTTCCCATTTCGGCTCCTGTAGCAGGCATTGCCATGGGACTTGTTAAGGAAGGGGATCATTTAGCGATCCTGACAGACATCCAGGGTTTGGAGGACCATTTCGGAGATATGGATTTTAAAGTGGCAGGAACCAGCAAAGGGATAACCGCCTTGCAAATGGATATCAAAATTATGGGTGTGTCCAGGGAAATTTTGCAGAAGGCTTTAACCCAAGCTAAAGCAGGTCGCCTTTTTATTCTAGGTAAAATGGTGGCCATTTTGGACAAACCTCGCCCAGAACTTTCAACCTATGCTCCAAGAATTATCACGGCCTCGATCCATCCGGATAAAATCCGCGATGTAATTGGACCTGGTGGAAAAACAATTAAAAAGATCGTTGAGGAAACGGGCGTCAAAATTGACATCGAAGATGATGGCCGTGTCTTTATTTCTTCGGTTGGCGGCGAAGGTGGGGAAAAAGCCTTAAAGATTATCCAAGCCTTAACTCAGGAAGTGGAAGTCGGTAAAATCTATCAAGGGAAAGTCACGAGGGTTATGGATTTTGGAGCGTTTGTAGAAGTCATCCCAGGGGTCTTGGGACTGACTGGTAAGGAAGGCTTGGTTCATATTTCTCAATTAGCTCATGAACGTGTCGAAAAAGTAGAAGATATCGTCAAAGTCGGGGATGAAATCACGGTTAAAGCGACGGCCATTGATAAACAAGGGCGCTTAAATCTTTCACGTAAGGAAGCCATGCCCAACGTTCGTAAGGAAAACCTAACCATGCCTAAACCACAATAATGCTTCACGTCTAAAGTCACCGTTTCAGAATCAATGATCAACATAATAATTTATGATCAGTCTGTGAGTTCCCCTATCCGCATAAATTTTAAGGAAGGGGGGACACATATGTTCATTAACTTAAAAATCTCGCGACGAATCCTCTCGTTAGTCGGGATTTTCTTTCTGTTACTTTTAGGTATCATAACAGAGCGTTGGATAATAGGGTCCAATATCTCAGCTTCCAAACCTATTGAGCAGGTCAAAACGGATCGGTTGGTCATGGCTTTAACAATTAACGTGGATTGGGGCGAAGAATTCATTCCAGCTATTTTAGACGAGTTGGATGAGGGTAACGCACGTGCGACCTTCTTTGTGACAGGTCGTTGGGCTAAGAAGAACCCAGACTTTCTGAAAATGATCTTCAGTCGCGGCCACCAAATTGAGAACCATGGCTATTCTCATCCTCATCCGGATCAACTTTCCGTAAAAGCAAATCAAGAAGAAATCCAAAAAACTGAAAGCATCATTGAAGGAATCATTGGACGAAAAACGCATTTATATGCACCACCCTATGGCGAAAAAGGTACTTCTGGATTAAGCGCCGCCAAAGGACTAAACTATAAGACTATTCTCTGGACCTTGGATACTGTGGATTGGCGTGCAGATAGTACACCAGAAATCATCGCACAACGTATTATTAATCCAGTTATGCGTTTTGGAATCAAACCGAACAAGTCTGGTGCCATTATTTTAATGCATCCCAAAGCCAATACCGTTCGTGCCTTGCCTGTTATTCTCAAGCAATTAGCCTTACAGGGATATATTTTCCAATCACTTGACGAACTAATAACATATGACCAGAGCGGAGATACTACCTCATGACAAATTAAAAAGTCGAGGTGGTTGAATGATCAGGTTGAAGTGGACGCGTGCTGGGTACCGTGTCTTTCTTTGCATCATAATACTTAGTTTACTATCCGTGAACCCTGTCTATGGAGTTTCAAAATCCGTAAAAAAACCTACCGAAGTTTTAGGTGTAGTTCCAAGAATAACAGCTGATGCAGCTATCCTAATGGATGTCGCTACAGGAGATATTCTGTTTGGCAAGCAAGCTCACAAACGTCGACCTCCTGCCAGCACGACTAAGATTATGACTGCTATTTTAGGATTAGAGTTAGGACGGCCAGATGAAATTGTAACTGTTAGTCCGAAAGCAGCGGCTGTCGGAGAATCAACCTTGAATCTTGATCCTGGAGAAAAAATTAATCTTTATGAACTTATTACCGGCGCCATGGTTCGTTCAGGGAATGATGCGTGCGTGGCAATTGCTGAACATATTGCAGGAAGTGAAGAGCAGTTTCTTAAGTGGATGAATTGGAAGGCTGTAGCCCTAGGAGCCCAAGATACCAACTTTGTAAATACTAACGGTTTACCTCGGAAGGAACATTATTCTACCGCCTATGATCTGGCCCTAATGGCTCGCTATGGCTTGCAAATCCCGCAGTTTCTTTCCATTACCCGTCTCAAGGAAACAGAGATCCATTTTATTGAGCCTGACGTGCTCATGGATTTGAGAAATACGAATAAATTACTCTGGAACTACCCTTTTGCAGACGGGGTTAAAACCGGTACAACGACTGCGGCGGGAAAATGTCTTGTTGCCTCCGCGACAAAAGAGGGACGCCAACTCTTAGTCGTTGTTCTAAATGCCCCAGATCGCTTTGGAGATGCCAAGAAACTTTTGGAGTGGGGTTTTGAATATACTGAAACTGTTCGGTTGACTAATGTGGGAGAAATCACCAACGAATTTCCCAGTGTCATCAAACCTATACCTGTGTTCATTAAAGAGCCCATCGATGTCAGCATATCGAAAGTTGAACGAGACAAGCTCCAAACTCGTGTCGTATGGGAAAAAGCCACAAATCTACCGGTTCGAGCAGGAGAACGCTTGGGACGTTTAGAGGTATGGCTTGGGGAACGAAAATTAAACAGTGTGCCATTGTTTAGTGAAAATGAAGTTGTTGAAAATCGGTCCTTAATGCGTTTATTTCCTTTCAGCTTAGGGAAATAAGAGGGAGTGAATTTTTTGTATCAAAAAACGCTGTTGCCGAATGGAGTCAGGATCATTACGGAAGAAATTGAACATGTGCGTTCAGCCGCCTTTGGGATTTGGGTAGGAGCGGGTTCCCGGGATGAACGGGAAGGTTATGAGGGGATTTCACACTTTATTGAACATATGTTTTTCAAAGGTACGGAACATCGAAGTGCCCGCGTTTTAGCGGAGTCCCTTGAGGCTGTTGGCGGGCAGTTAAATGCTTTTACCACGAAAGAATATACTTGTTACTACGCGAAAATTCTGGATGAGGACCTTGACTTAGCCATTGATGTTTTAAGCGATATGTTTTTTTGCTCGCTCTTTGATGAAAAGGAAATCGAAAAAGAAAAGAACGTAGTAATTGAAGAAATAAAAATGTATGAAGATTCTCCGGATGAACTCATTCATGATGTTTTTTCTGAACATGTTTGGAATGATCATCCGTTAGGGAAACCCATCTTAGGAACAGAGGAGAGCATTCGGTCTCTCAGTCGAGAGAAAATTATGCTTTTCCTTACCGAACATTATGCTCCCGATAATATTGTGATTGCTGTGGCGGGTAAAATCAAACATGAGGAAGTTGTAAAAAAACTATCCTCCCAATTTGGAACATTTCAAAGAGGAGGCCGTCGTGTCCTTGAGGGAACTCCCACGGGTCAGAAAGTAGAACGTTATCAACCAAAAGAGACAGAACAAATGCACATTCTCCTGGGAGTACCGGGACTTGGCCAAGATGATGAGGATATTTATGCCATGCATATTTTTAATAATATTTTAGGAGGAGGACTAAGCTCCCGTTTATTTCAAGAGATTCGAGAACAACGTGGACTAGCTTATTCTGTATACTCCTATCATTCCACGTATGTGGATACTGGATTATTCGCGGTCTATGCGGGTACAAGCCCCAAGAATACGACAGAAGTCATCGAATGTATTCTTAAGGAATTAAATGATATTAGGCAAAAAGGAATTAGTTCAGATGAGTTGGAGAGAACAAAGGCACAAATTAAAGGTAGCCTATATCTAGGGTTAGAAGCGGTAAGCAGTAGAATGAGTCGACTAGGCAAGACAGAACTGACCTATAACCGCGTTTTATCCCCGGAAGAAGTAGTTGGAAAGCTCGAAATGGTAACCTTAGAAGATGTTTTGCGTGTCATAGGCCGCCTTTGGCAAAAGGATAAGATCAGTATTATGACGTTGGGCCCGGCGGGACATGAAGTCGTATTGTCCGATCTATTAGAGAAAATAGGATGGCAAGAGTAAGCCTGTTCGAGGTTCGAGGTTCGAGGTTCAGTTCGAATCTCGAATCTCGTTTTGGGTCAAAGGGGGAATTTATGTGTCAGACTTATTAACGGTTAAACTAAAAAAAGTGAGTAACAACTCATTGGCTCTTCCTACCTATGCAACGGCTGCCTCGGCAGGAGTTGATCTTAGCGCGGATCTTGGAGAGCCAATCACAGTGAGCCCCGGCGAAAATGTTAAAATTCCGACTGGAGTCGCTATTGAGCTCCCCAATCCGTCTGTTGTGGCGCTTGTCTTTGCGCGAAGCGGTCTGGCAAGTCGGCACGGCATTGGATTAACCAATGGTGTGGGTGTGATCGATTCAGATTATCGTGGAGAAATTCAGGTGTTGATTCAGAACCTTGGAAACGACCCTGTCACCATTAAGCCAGGGGATAGAATTGCTCAAATGGTGTTTATGCCGATTTTCCGGGCAATATTTGAAGACGTTGCTGAACTTCAGGAAACAGCGCGAGGTGCAGGCGGTTTTGGCTCGACGGGAATATAATCGTATCCAATAGTAAAAAAATTTCCTGAAGAATTTTTAGGTTTATGTTCTATGCAGGTTTGTCTTTTCATACAATCCCCATGAGGGGGAGTGTCGATGCAAGCCCTTGGAGTTATGCTTTTGACCATTGGGGTTGTTCTTTCGGTACGGGAGCGAAAGTACAGGATGATGTGGCGATCATCTCAGCCTACATCAAATCAACTGGCAACTGTTTTAAGCCAATTAGTTGGCACGGCGGGGGGAATTTACCTTTCACTAGAACTCTTATTCTCCTTCTTGAAAATACCTGAGGATTGGTGGAGCAAGTCTGTGTTTTTTGTTGAGCCACTAGCAGCTTTTTCCTTATTACTGGCGATTCTACAACCCTTCGGATTAAGAGTTTGGACGAGATTGCGGAAATAGGGAGAGGATAGAATGCTTTTAAGTGATCTTGCTGGTAAAGAAATTATAAATTTGTATGATGGGGCAAAGCTAGGCTTAGTGGGTGATGCGGATTTGGATATTTCTTTAAACGGTTCTGTTGAATCGATTATTCTTACGTCTCGGGGTGGATTTTCAGGCTTTTGGGGATCAAGGGGGGATAGAGAACGAGAAACTCTAGTAATTCCATGGCAAACCATTAAAAAAGTAGGGTCGGAGGTCATTATTATCGATTTACAGAGCCGATCTGAAAGGATGCGCTGAAAAATTCAATTTGACAGCGGAGAGGATAGCCAATAAAATATATGGAAAAGCTGTAACCCCGCATTGCATTTTGCAACGGGGTTTTTGCCTTATCATCACAGGAGGGTTTTTAGTGAAGAAAATTCGAGTTTTCGTGGCTGGAGCAAGTGGGAAAATGGGTCAGGAACTGATCCGCTCACTAATCAAAGAAGACGATCTCCTTCTGGTTGGGGCTTCAGATACGAGGCATCAGGGAATGGATGTTGGGTTTGCTATTGGTGCTCAGCGTGTCGGCGTGGATATTACGGGTCCTCTTGATCTTGAAACCTTGCGTTCGTCTCGGGCTGATGTTTTGGTTGATTTTACAAATCCGCAATCCGTTTTGAAAAATTCCAAATTGGCCATTATGGCTGGTGTAGTTCCAGTTGTTGGGACAACTGGTTTAGATGAGGCAGAAATTGGAGAAATCCGGACCTTAGTAGAAAAGGAAGGGGTGGGAGCATTCATTGCGCCTAATTTCTCAATTGGGGCAATTCTAATGATGCGATTTGCTAGGGAAGCGGCAAAATACTTCCCTAATGTAGATATCATTGAAATGCACCATGATCAAAAACTAGATGCTCCATCAGGAACCGCGTTGAAAACGGCGGAGGGAATTTTAGAAGTCCGTGAACCCATGGTTCAAGGACACCCCAATGAGTACGAGAAACTCCCTGGAGCTCGAGGTGCTGACTTAGGTGGAATTCACATCCACTCTGTACGTTTGCCTGGTTTAATTGCCCATCAAGAAGTTTTATTTGGGGGATTAGGTCAAGCTCTAACTATCAGACATGATGCCTTCTCGAGAGAGACCTACATGCCAGGGATTATTTTAAGTATACGTAAAGCGGCCAAATTAACGAATCTCGTCATTGGACTCGATAATTTCCTCGATTAGATTATTTTGTGCGTAACCGCAGCCTGCATACCCTCATATAATGGATAGTAGTCAATAGGACACTGTCTCAAAGGGGGCAATTAAATGAGTGCGGGTCTGAACGGAATTCGTATAGCGGTAATCGGAGGAGACGAGCGGGAAATCTATTTAATTTCTGAACTTCAGAAACAGGGAGCCTACATAATCGGGGTCGGATTCGAAAAAGCACCTCCCATTTTGGGAATGACACTTGCGACATCGCTTGAAGAGGCAGTCGGTCAAGTGGATGTCATGCTTTTTCCGATGTTCGGCACTGATGAACGTGGGGTTGTCAAAGCCAAATATTCTGCTTCACCTATTGTATTAAACAAAAAGATTCTGGAATCAATACCATTGCGTGTACCTTTGATCATTGGTTTTGCGCGTCCAGCTTTGAAGGCCATCGCAGAAAATTTGGGTATTCAATTAGTGGAGACCGTTAGCCTAAATGAACTAGCTATCCTTAACTCCATTCCTTCGGCAGAAGGCGCGATCCAAATGGCGATGGAGGCTACGAAGATTACAATCCATGGCAGTCAAAGTTTCGTCATAGGATTAGGGCGGTGTGGATGGTCCCTGTCACGCATGTTACAAGGAATTGGAGCAAATGTGACCGGGGTCGCTAGAAAGCCTGCTGATTTGGCACGAGCTTCAGAGATGGGACTTCATGCCGTACATTTCGTCGATCTTGAGGATGAGATTGGTAAGGCGGAAATTATCTTTAACACCGTACCTCATCCAGTTTTAGATCGCATGATGTTGGAAAAGGTGGCGCGGGACGCTGTAATCGTGGATTTGGCATCGATTCCGGGGGGGACAGATTTTGAATATGCACAAATGCTGGGTATTAAAGCTCTTTTGGCTCCGGGTCTCCCTGGCCTTGTAGCTCCAAAAACCGCTGGACGTATTCTTGCTCAAATTTATCCGCAACTTATTCTTCGTCACTTGACCACAGTGAACACTACTTGTAAAGTGGAGGTGTGAAGGATGAAGTTTGAGGGGCTGAAAATTGGATTTGCTATTACAGGATCGCACTGTACAATTCATGAAATTATAAAAGTAATGAAACGTTTAGTTGCGGAAGGTGCTGAGGTGGCGCCAATTATTTCTTATTCCGTTGACAGCATGGATACACGATTTGGAAAAGCGGAAGATTGGAAGCATCAATTTCAGGAAATCACCCATAAGAAATTGATTCGTACAATTATTGAAGCGGAGCCAGTTGGGCCCCAAAAAATGTTTGATTGTGTGGTCATCGCTCCATGTACTGGAAATACTCTAGCAAAATTAGCGAATGGAATCATAGATACCCCAGCGTTAATGGCAGCAAAATCCCATCTTCGCAATCAAAAACCTGTCGTTTTGGCGATTTCCACCAACGATGGGCTCGGCTTAAATGCTCGTAATATTGGGACCTTACTAATTACGAAAAATGTGTACTTGGTACCCTTTGGGCAAGATAATCCGGTGGTTAAGGCAAATTCTTTAGTGGCACATATGGAACGAGTTCCAGAAACGATTCTCATGGCATGTGAGGGAAAACAAATTCAACCAGTCCTTGAGGATTACAGGATCTGACATGTAGTGGTTTGAGGTGCCTTACTATTTCGTAAGGTGCCTTTGCCCCAAGGACTATTCCAGACAAATTTAAGGAGGAACATAAGCAATGTCTAATGTAGCAATTGTTGGCGCCACTGGCGCAGTAGGACAAGAGTTTCTTAAAATTCTTGCTGAGCGAAAGTTTCCGGTCAATGAACTAAGATTATTAGCATCTAAGCGTTCTGTAGGGAAACGCATGACATGGCAGGGTCAGGAACTAGAGGTTCATGAGACGACTCACGAGAGTTTTAAGGGAATAGACATTGCGCTCTTTGCCGGTGGAGCAGCGAGTATCGAGTATGCGCGTTCTGCTGTGGACAGCGGGGCTGTGGTGATTGATAACAGTAGCGCTTTTCGGCTTGACCCCGAAGTGCCGCTTATCGTACCTGAAGTTAATCCCGAAGATGTCAAATGGCACAAAGGGATTCTTGCCAACCCCAATTGCTCTACGATTATCATGGCAGTTGCCCTTAAACCCATATTTGATTTAGCTGGAATTCGTCGGGTGGTTGTTTCTACTTATCAAGCTGTGTCTGGAGCGGGACGCGAAGGAATTGAGGAGTTGGAAAACCAGGTTAAGGCTTGGGCTAAGGGAGAAGAACTCAAAGCCTCTGTTTTCCCTTATCAAATTGCCTTTAACCTTGTACCACGGATTGATGTATTTCAAGAGGGTGACTATACCAAAGAAGAGTGGAAGATGGTAAAGGAGACTCAAAAGATATTCCACGTACCCAACATGGCGATTACTGCCACAACGGTGCGGGTGCCAGTTTTTCGAAGTCATTCGGAATCCATCAACGTGGAAACTGATCGCTTAGTTAGTGTTTCAGAAATACGGGAGGCCATGAGTAAGGCTGCCGGTATTATCGTCATAGATGATCCAGGAAAGGATCAATATCCGATGCCTTGGTTTAGTGCTGACACGGACGAAGTTTATGTAGGACGCCTGCGTAAAGACTTTTCCATCCCTCAGGGATTTAATTTATGGGTGGCTGGAGATCAAATACGTAAGGGAGCCGCCACGAACGCCGTGCAAATTGCAGAACTACTACTGTAATCGATATTCGTAGTTCGAAGTAAATGGTTTGAGTATGGTAGTTAGCAGTTAAGCATTCGAACTTCCAATATCAAATATCCAATATCAAATCACGAACCTGCTAGAGGCGAGGCTCAGGTTTATTGACTATGACAGTTAATGCTTAAAAGATTATAAATAAAGCAGAAATAGATCTAGACGAAGTAAGAGATTAGAAGTTCGAGGTCGAAGTTCGAACCACGAATATCGAATATCGAATATCGAACATCGAGAACGGGGTGGTTGGAGTTGCGAATATTAGTCCAGAAGTTTGGCGGAACCTCCCTAGCTACTGAAGAGCGAAGAGCTCAGGTGGCTTCCAAAGTTTCGGAGGCCATTCATAGTGGATATTCTCCTGTGGTTGTCGTTTCGGCCATTGGTCGTTCCGGAGATCCCTACGCAACAGATACGTTTCTAAATATGGTAAAAGGTATAAATCCAGACTTGCCAAAACGCGAGTTAGATCTATTGATGAGTTGTGGAGAAGTAATTTCAGGAACCGTTTTGGTAAGTACTTTAAATAGCTTGGGACATAAAGCAGTCCTCTTCACAGGAGGGCAAGCCGGAATTATTACGAACAATGATTTTGGGGATGCCCGAATTGTTAGGGTTGAACCAGGTGAGATCATCGAGCAACTAGTGGAAGGCAAAGTAGTGGTAGTGACTGGATTTCAAGGAATCACGGAAAGTGGCCAGATTACCACCCTTGGGCGCGGGGGAAGCGATACCACTGCTTCGGCACTTGGGGTTGCCCTCGAAGCGGAAACGATCGATATTTACACAGATGTCGAGGGAATAATGACAGCAGATCCTCGAATCGTAGAAGATGCTCGGATTTTAGATACGGTCACTTATAATGAAATATGTCAGTTGGCTTATCAAGGAGCTAAGGTAATTCACCCGCGTGCTGTAGAGATTGCCATGCAGCGCAATATTCCTCTGAGAATTAAATCGACCTTTTCAGATGCTCCAGGAACCTTAGTCACTAACCTACATCCCGATCGTGAAATTGGTACGGATATTACCTCTGATCGAATTATCGCGGGAATTGCCCATACGCCCAGTGTTACTCAACTTCGGGTTTTAACGGTCAATGATCCTGACATTCATCTAACGGATAAACGAATCTTTAGAGCAATGGCCCTAGCGGATATAAGTGTTGATTTCATCAGTGTACAACCAGAAGCAGTCCTTTATACGGTTTCAGATGAGCTCGCAGCTAAAGCAATTGGTATTTTACAAAATATGGGCTTTGAACCGGACGTTATTCATAGTTGCGCAAAGGTTTCCATCGTTGGAGCCGGAATAGCTGGTGTACCTGGAGTTATGGCAGATATGGTAGAAGCACTTTCCGATGCAGGGGTGACTATCTTACAATCGGCTGATTCACATACCACAATTTGGGTATTGGTTCATAAAGAGAACATGGTAGCAGCAGTTCAAGCTTTACACAAAAAATTTAAGTTAGATGCCTAAACCGAAAAGAAGTGGGAAGAAAGGATGAGAAAGATGTCTTTTGGAAGAATCTTGACAGCCATGGTGACTCCCATGAATGAGGCGTTAGAGGTTGATTATCAAGAAGCTATACGCTTAGCACAGTATTTAGTGGACCATGGCTCAGATGGGGTTGTGGTTTGTGGAACTACAGGAGAATCTCCAACGGTAACAGATCAAGAAAAAATCCAACTTTTCAAAGTAATAAAATGGGCGCTGGGTTCAACCGCCATCGTAATTGCAGGGATCGGATCCAATTCGACTAGTTCCAGTATTGCGCTAGCCCGTAAGGCTTCTACAACGGGTGTAGATGGTTTAATGGCTGTGGTACCCTATTACAACAAACCTTCTCAAGAGGGGATGTATCAGCACTTTAAAGCGATCGCTGAGGCAACATCTTTACCCTTGATGCTCTATAATGTTCCAGGCAGGACTTCAGCCAATTTAATGCCAGAGACGGTGAAAAGGTTAGCTGAAATTCCTAACATTACCTCCTTAAAAGAAGCAGCCGGCTCACTTGATCAGGTTAGTGAACTAAAAAGAATGTTGCCTTCCGATTTTGCGGTTTACAGTGGGGATGACTCTATGACCTTACCCATGTTAGCCTTGGGGTGTAGTGGGGTCGTTAGTGTGGCAGCTCATTTTGTTGGAGATGAGATGAAACAAATGGTGGATGCTTGGTTTGCTGGAGACACAGCTCAAGCAACAAAATCCCATCTTGAACTGTATCCAATTTTTAAAGGTATTTTTATTACCTCCAACCCAGTACCGATTAAAGCCATTATGAATAGGGTCGGGATTAAGGTTGGTGGGGTTCGTCTACCTTTAGTTGATGCCACAAACGAAGAAATCAACTTTCTAGAAAAGCTTATGAACGATCACAAGCAGACACAAGTTTCTCATCATAAAAAACAAACTACAGTAATATCAGAATTAAAGGTTGCCTCCGAAAAAACAAATCACCCAATCGTATAAGTTTTATCAAGATTTATATAGATAACCTCTGTTTGGAAGTGACTGAATCCTGAAAAATAGACAGCGAAAAATAGACCCCCTATGGTAGAATAAAACATCTATCATAGGGGGTCTGGGTATAAATACAAAGGAAAGCTAAGCATTCAGGGCAAAAATTTAGAGGTGTGTTAATCTTCGACGAGTGTAAACTCCCATCCACAATAGAATTCTTCTGGGTGGGGATCTGGAGGACAAGCAATGCACTTCGTCTTAATCCGGGAATCAATCGTAGAAGCGAATAAAGAGTATTCAACTTCACCAACAGGTTTACATGGATGGTCTGGCATGTTTTTCCTTTTTCGGGCAGATTGAACTCGACAATCTTTCATATGGAAAATCAACGTATGCTCATTAGGCCTCGAGGATTCTTGCACATTTATTAAGGCATAAAGTCGAAACTTTAGGGCTTGTTCCAAGGCGTTAAGCCCCCCATCCTTGGGTAAATTAAGGAACTTCATAATCCGTTTGGCCTCAATGACAGTAAACTTTCGCCAAGCTTCAATATCAAGTTCAACTGCTTCGTCAAGTCCTCGTTTTTGCTCAATGGCTTGGAACCAAAGTCCATCGTGTGCTAACCAACGCACTGCAAAGTCCTCTAAGAGTGCTTTGGCTTGTTCAAGAGTAAGGTCTTCTTTTGAGTTTAACATTGGATACCCCTTCTTCCTCTAGGATAGGTAGAAATAGTGGACTATAATTGTCGGTATATTTAGAAAATATTCTCTACTTGTTATCGAATTCCTGCCATAAAATAATATAAAGTCATCACCTTGGCAGGTGATGACTTTATAGCGAAGTCGTTTGTCTTAAAAATCAGTTCAATTATTTGTTTCCGGGTTCGTAGAATGCGCACTCTGCTTCACGGTCCATCAAGCTGGAAGTAACACTTAGAGTCTCAAGTTGACAATGGCCATCCTCGTTATGGCTACATTTGACTGCTGAACAAACAACATTGGTCATATTCATTAACCGCCTTTCTAGTACTAGTCAGAAAGTATGACTTTCTGGATAATGAGTGCAAGTCATCCATGGCGACGCCCTATTCCCAAACATCTTCGGTTGAGTCTTGGTCAGCGCTTGCACCAAGCAAGGTTTCTTTTGACAACATTGATCCTATAGTTCCCGAATTTTGAAAGTATATACATAGTTTCTGTCAAAAAACAACTATGTAGCTGTTTAAAGAGAAGGTAAGAGAAAATGATCTAACTTGCAAGCCCCCGTTTTTCGCGCTATAATATATTATCTTTATTGTGCGGCTAGTTTCATAGATGATAATCGAAATACTGACGAATACTGGGCGTCATTGTGTTCGTTATGTTATTTTGCGTCTTTTTGTTGTCTTTATTTATTTTGGGCTTCGAAAGAAATCTCGGAAATCCCCTTAGCTTCTTAGGCACAATGCGAGAGATAGAATAAAACAGGAGGGATTTATTTGCCGAAAGAGCATAAACTACAAATTATTCCATTAGGCGGACTGGGAGAAATTGGAAAGAATATGACAGTAATCCGTTATGATAATCAGATGGTGCTAGTTGATGCCGGATTAGCATTTCCAGATGATGACATGCTTGGTATTGATATTGTTATACCTGACTACTCCTACTTGATTGAAAACAAAGAAATGCTATTGGGAGTATTACTGACCCATGGACACGAAGACCATATCGGTGCTTTACCCTATTTGTTAAGGGATTTAAATGTGCCTCTCTTTGGAACACGCTTAACCTTAGGAATTATTCAGTCCAAGATGAAAGAAAATAACCTCAACAATATCAATACAACTGTAGTGCAACCACGCGATGTCATAAAACTGGGAGTTTTTAGAATTGAATTTATTCGTGTCAACCATAGTATACCGGATGCAGTATCGATTGCCATTCACTCGCCTTTAGGAACTATTGTTGTAACTGGAGATTTTAAACTCGACCATACTCCAGTATCTGGGGAGATTCTGGATATTCATAAATTTTCGGAACTAGGTGACAAAGGGGTATTATGCCTCCTTTCAGATAGTACGAATGTGGAAAGAGCAGGATTTACCCCGTCAGAAAGTCATGTCGGAGAAATGATCAATGAAGCCTTTCGTAATGCAAAAGATCGAGTCATCCTTGCCAGTTTTGCTTCAAACGTATATCGTCTCCAACAAGCAATAACGGCTGCTGTTGAGACTAATCGCAAGGTAGCTGTAGTGGGTCGAAGTATGGTGAATATTGTTGGGATCGCCGAGGAACTTGGATATCTGGATATTCCAGAAGGAACCCTTATAGATATCGACGAAATTATCAGTTTACCGGGGAATCAAGCCTGTATTTTGACGACGGGGAGTCAGGGAGAACCGATGTCCGCACTAACCCGCATGGCCAACCATGACCATCGACATGTGGCAATTCAACCAGGTGATACGGTGATTATCTCAGCGAGTCCAATTCCAGGTAATGAAAAATCCGTGGCCAAAACAGTGGATCAATTATTTAAGTTGGGTGCGAATGTGATCTATGAATCAGCAGAAGGAATGCACGTTTCTGGTCACGCGAGCCAGGAAGAACAAAAATTAATGTTGAGTATGGTTCGACCGCAGTATTTTATGCCAGTGCACGGAGAATATCGAATGTTGATCAAACATGCCCAACTCGCCGAACAACTGGGTATTCCTCGGGAAAATATATTCATTACTGAAAACGGAGGAATTATCGAATTTACCCGCCATGGTGCCGCTTTAGGTGGCAAGGTTATGGCAGGTAAGGTCTTAATTGATGGCTTAGGGGTTGGAGACGTTGGAAACATTGTGCTTAGGGATCGAAAGCAGCTTTCCCAGGATGGTATTCTGATCGTAGTCTTAACGATCAGCCGTGCAAGCGGAGCCATTGTTGCAGGACCCGATGTCGTAACGCGCGGATTTGTCTATGTGCGTGAGTCTGAGACGATGTTAGACGAAGCTAAACAAAAAATTAGACTAACAATGGCTCGGTGTCGCGAGAATCGCGTCACAGAATGGGCTGTTTTAAAAAATCAAATTCGAGATACATTAAGTAAACATTTTTACGAGAAAACACGACGAAGACCTGTTATTTTGCCAATTATTCAGGAGGTTGAATAGACTTAAGTGTGATTGCTGAGCTACCTCGGAAAGTCTTGCTTGACTGTGAGGAGCTTTAGTGTTAAATTTGTTTTAAAATTAAATAGTTGAGCAATGATTTTTCTTAGCAGAAAAATCAAAACAGGGAAGCCGGTGTGAATCCGGCGCGGTCCCGCCACTGTAACGGGGAGTTTCTGTCACATCCACTGAGGAGACTTGGGAAGGAGGCAGAAATGATGAACCTGAGCCAGGAGACCTGATTGCTCACATGCTTTACTCACGATGGATGGGTGGCAGGAATTTTGTTATTTCAGCCCTTCATTATTATGAAGGGCTTTTATATATTTTTTTAAGTGTACATAAAAAGTTTCCTGAGGGAAACTACCTGCAGGGTAACTGTCTTGTTCAAGCGGGATCTGCTTTCAAAAATGCGAATGCGACTTGAAAGCGGATGAGAACGCACCGTCCGAGACAACCGCTACATTGCTGTCTTTAGGATTAGTGATGTGAGGTTGTCTCTTTGTTTTTTTAAAGAGAGGAGAAGAAAAATTCCTAGGTTAATTATTTAAAAGTTTAATTTATCATTGGTTAGGTAATTGGTATAGAGGGAGGAGTTAATAAAATGGGCCTTCGCAATATGAAGAAGATAAGTTTAATATTAATCTACATTTTGGCTGTCTATATCGTATTTCCTAATAATGCCTATGGTATGCATATCATGGAAGGATTCTTACCTTTCAATTGGGCAGCTTTCTGGTGGATTGCTATGATCCCGTTTGTGATTGTCGGGGTACGTTCTATTAAGAAAACCGTAACTGAGCATCCTAGTTTAAAGATGTTGCTTGGCATGGCTGGAGCCTTTGCTTTTGTTTTGTCGGCTCTTAAAATTCCGTCCGTAACGGGTAGTTGTTCGCACCCGACAGGCGTGGGTCTAGGCGCTATACTATTCGGGCCGGCAGCAATGACCGTATTGGGAATGATAGTCTTAATCTTTCAAGCCCTTCTCCTCGCTCATGGTGGAATTACAACCCTAGGTGCCAACACGTTTTCCATGGGGATCGTGGGACCGTTTGTTTCTTACGGTATTTATAAAGGGTGCCAGAAATTGGGGGCTCCCTTGTGGCTTTCAGTTTTTCTATCCGCTACCATTGGGGATTTAATGACCTACATTACGACATCCTTTCAGTTGGGGCTAGCTTTTCCCGCAGCTTCAGGCGGTGTAATGGCTTCTGCTCTAAAATTCATGGGCATATTTGCTTTCACTCAGCTACCCTTAGCTATTAGTGAAGGTATCCTCACCCTGTTGGTGATTAATATCCTGAGTGCTTACAGTCAAAAAGATCTGGGATTTTTAGGGATATTTACTGGGAAGGAATTGCCCACTAGAAAACAGGGGGTGAAAGCATGAAACCAATAGCTAAGAATGGTGTACTACTGGTAATTGTAGCTGTTTTGGCCTTTGCTCCCCTTTTTCTGGCACGCAATGCCGAATTCGCCGGAGCTGATGCTCGAGCAGAACAAGCGATAAACACGATCGATGCCAATTATAAGCCTTGGTTCAAACCCTTGTGGGAACCACCGAGCGGAGAAGTTGAATCCTTTTTGTTTGCCTTGCAGGCAGCTATCGGTAGCGGATTCGTCTTTTATTATATAGGGTATGCCAAGGGAAAACACGTTGCAAGTAAGAAGGGTCAAACGTGATTAACATAGATTCTTACGCCTATAGCAATAAGCTAAAAACAGTTCACCCCGCGGAAAAGTCCCTTTTTGCGATGATGACCATGGTGGTTTGTCTAACAGCTCCCACGGTCATCACCCCTCTGTTTGTATTGGCTATAATGGCTGGGGGGATAGTCTTCAAAGCTGGCATTCCCTCCCGGGTTTTTGCTAAGCTTATGTTTGTTCCTTTCTCTTTTCTACTGATCAGCGTTTTAACGATTGCTTTTTCTGTCTCGACCAATCCTTCGGGATTTTGGCTAGCTCAAACCATTCATGGTCTAACTGTAGGAATACACTACCCAGATCTGTTTACAGCGCTTCATCTCTTGCTTAGATCATTAGGGGCTGTTTCCTGTCTTTACTTTCTAGCCTTAACTACACCCATGACTGAAATAATCACACTACTTCACAAGCTGAAAGTTCCTGTGATTATTACCGAATTAATGGTGCTGATTTATCGCTTTATCTTTGTCTTTATGGACACAGCTACCACGATTCGTCGTGCTCAGCTTTCTCGATCAGGCTATGTCTCTCTGAAAAGTTCTTTTCGATCGTTGAGTCGGCTCTCCTCAGCACTATTAGGGAAAGTTTTTGTTAAATCCCAAGAGCTATACAATGCACTGGCTGCGCGGTGTTACTCTGGGGAGATTAAGGTGCTTACCAAGAAACGTCCTGTTAACCTCAGAAATTATCTTATGATAACTGGGTTCGAGATCCCTTTAATCTTATTGAATTTACTTTGGAGGTAGGTAATACGTTTGTCCGAGCTCATACTTGAAGCAATAGATTTAGAGTATTCTTATCCAGATGGCACAAAAGCCTTGCGCAATGTTAATTTGCAAGTTCACAAGGGGGAAAAACTAGCCATTTTGGGATCGAACGGAGCGGGAAAATCCACGCTATTTATGCAATTTAACGGGATTTTTCGCCCCAACTCAGGGACCATCAAGTACCAGAGAGAAGATATCTCTTACAAAAACAAGGCCCTTATCGAATTACGCAAGAAAGTGGGCATCGTATTTCAAGATCCGGATAGTCAGTTGTTTTCGGCAAGCGTTTGGCAGGATATTTCCTTTGGCCCTCTCAATCTCGGACTTCCAGAAGAAGTCGTGAGCGAGAGAGTGAAACAAGCCCTAATCGATACAGAAACCACGGATCTGGAAGATAAGCCGACGCACTTGTTGAGTTATGGTCAGAAAAAAAGGGTTTCGATCGCGGGAGTCCTGGCCATGAAACCAGAGGTCATCATTTTTGATGAACCAACAGCTGGGTTGGATCCTCGTCACTCGCAGGAGTTCATGTTGCTCTTGGAAAAGCTGAGTCTTGAGGGCAAGACGATTATTCTATCCACCCATGACGTTGACTTAGCCTATTCCTGGTCAGACAAAATGGCTATAATGTTTGGTGGAGAGATCATCGCTCATGGTGACCCTGGCAAGTTATTTCGTCGACCAGTGATTCTTAAACAGGCAGATTTAACCCTTCCTTGGCTAATAGAGATGCACAGCGAGTTGACGAAAAAAGGGTGGCTACCTCCGTCAACCCCTTTGCCGAAAACAAAAGAAGATTTGTTCAATAGTATTTCGGCAAAGAGCAAAATTTTGGGTTAAGATTTGATAGGAAGCATGGGGGTGTTAGCAAAAATGATCATGCTTTTAGGAGAAACGGCAGCAGCTCGTGAGATCAGTGTTTGTCTTAGGCACAGGGGGATTAAGTTTAAACGAATACAAACTTGGACGGAAAAGGCTTCTTTACAGATTCCTTTTTTAATCATTGATGCCAGTCCTCCTTCCAGCAGCGTGAAATTTGCTCCTTTGCGCCAATGGTGTGAACAACGGAGCATCCCATATCTTAGGTTAGAAAGACCTGAGACTATACTACCTGCCAGCTCCTTAATTTATCCAGTCGATAGTTGGGAGGAAGCGTTGCTCCAATTAGAGCAACGGGTAAGTGCTATGTTTCAAGAGAAAGGTAGGCCAGTAACGGTTTTTGTCACGACTGGAAGTCACCAACTGGAAAGTATTGTGCAAAGTCCCTTTGCCCGCTTAGCCCGTTTAGTTGTCAGGGTTTTGCCGGAAGGACGTTTGGTGCAAAAGTGCCAAGATATAGGTATTCCACCTAGAGATATTGTTGCGATGCAAGGGCAATTTTCCAAAGAGGTAAACCGAGTATTATTTAAATTTTATGGAGCAGAAATTCTTTTAACTCGAGACAGTGGGTCGGCCGGCGGGACAGATACGAAAATCTCGGCAGCCTTAGAATTGGGGTTAGAAACTGTCCTGGTTAAAAGAATCAAGCCTAATACAGGATTGACGGTGAATAATGTCAATGAACTACTCGATTGGGTAGATACAAATATTCTAGAAGTAGCTCCGAATGGCAGGAGTTGAGCCTAAAGATGCTAGGCGAACAAAACAACCCCCGCAGCACAACATGTTGCGGGGGTTAACTCAAGTTAGCAAAATTATTGCGATTCTTTCGATACAATAAAATTTAG
>DAIEHY010000159.1 GCA_027353165.1 Desulfosporosinus sp. | reverse complement strand
AGTCTATTTTAGAAGTAGGAACGGCGATTGGATATTCAACGATTTGGTTGGCGCGAGCCGCAGAAAGGACTGGTGGGCATGTTACCACAATCGATCTGAATAAAGATCGATTGAGACGCTCACTTGACTATTTTGAACGGGCAGGACTACGAGAGCGTATTACTGCATTAGAGGGAGATGCTCGAAAAATACTCCCAACCTTAGATTCTAAATTTGATTTTGTCTTTATTGACGCTGCTAAAGGAGAGTATTTAGACTATTTGAGTCATATTTACCCTTTGATTTCTTCAGGGGGTTTGCTTATCGTTGATAACGTACTATTTCGAGGCTGGGTGGTTCCGGGCAGTGATTTTGCACCTAAGTATGAACGTATGGTAAGTGGTTTGCGTCAGTTTCTACAGGAGCTTTGTCAGAATCCGGAGTTTTCCACCACTGTGCTACCGTTTGGAGATGGGGTGTCGGTAAGTCGCCGAATTAGTTAGCATTGTTTTTTTGAACTGGGGACAAAGGAGATAAGTGAGCAGGAGAAAGAGGCAGAAAGATAGTGAGTAAGGGGTGGGTTTAAATTTGAATGAGAGGATTCCAAACCAGCGCCATGGGGAGATCGAGTTATTTAGGGCCGTAGCGATAGTGCTGATGGTTATATTCCATTTTGTTTATGACTTGAAGGAGTTTGCCGGGCTCGATCTTAACTATCAGGACCCACTTTGGTTTTTGATCGGGAAAACCTCTGCGCTCCTTTTTATCTTTATATCGGGGCTTTCAAGTGGATTTAGCCGATCTCCGGTAAGACGTGGCTTTAAAGTGTTGCTCTTTGGAATGGGGATCACGGTGGCAACCTATGTCGTGATGAAAGAGCAATATGTTCGGTTTGGCATTTTGCATTTTTTAGGGGTGACCATGATCTTATTTCCTCTTCTATCCAGGCTTTCATCTCGGGTACTTTGGGGGCTTATATTTCTTTCCGTTCCGCTCGGGTTTTGGTTCGAGGAACAACTGTTAGGGACGAGTCTTTTTCTTCCATTCGGTCTTATGTATAAGGGGTTCGTATCTATGGATTATTATCCTCTTTTTCCGTATGTAGGAATGACTCTTTTAGGTATTTTAGCTTACCGGCATTTTTATAATTTATCGATACCTAGATTTTCGTTTCAGCTAAAATCTAGACCGATTCTTTGGTTAAGTCGAAATTCATTGGGTATCTATTTAGTTCATCAGCCACTAATGCTCCTCTTGATTTTCGCCATTCTTTTTATTACAAAAACGTTCTAAGGAAGGGCAAAGTTTGGGTATTATTGTAAGCTATCCTGTGAGATAATATATCTAAGCCAAAGCCAAGCCAATAAATTGAAATGGGGGGCTATTGTTTGGCCATGTTTGTACACGAGCATTTGATGCAAGCGGTTTATTTTGCTCCGCGAGGGAAGAAACGTCTTCTTTTTCTGGGAACCAATATCCAACAGCGATATTTAAGTCCGGAGGATAAATTGATTGGATTTATTGGAGATGCAGGTGCTGGCAAATCATTGCTGATCCGAGGAATGTTTCCCGGGCTTGAACTTACCAATGATGATGATGGTATTAACATTCGACCGTTACCCTTGATGGAAGATGCTGAACGTGGTCACTTTCGCTATCATACCTACCATTTAGATGTTCGCTTTGAGTCAGCGTTTACTCAGCCTTGGAAAATTGCCGAAGCCATTCAAAAAACAATCTCAACCGGGCACCGCGTTGTGATTGAACATTTCGACCTTGTCTATTCCCAGCTGGGGATCAATGCTGAAGTATTGATTGGCGTCGGTGAAGAAGTGATTGTAACACGTCCAACGGTGTTCGGACCGGAGCCACAGAGTATAGCAGCGATTGTTTTTGATTCCATTAAGTATCGTCGCATGGCCCATAGTGCTGAGGATATCACTTCGATGATCTTAGAAGAAATGGGTTTGAAGAAACCTGAAGTGCATAGTGACATTAAACATGGTTTTGTCTTGGAACTGCCTGAAAAGCCGGATATTGATCTAGACTTGGTAGAGCAACGTGTCTTGGATTTAATCAAAGCAGATCTGCCTATTTGTTTTGCCAATGACAATCACATTCGAGTGGGGGAAATACTTTATCCATGCACGGGTCCTCGAATTCATATTAGGCGATCCGCCGAGATTAAAGGGTTCCACTTGCTCAAGGAATTCAGGTTTGATCCGATTGCCCAGCTTTATACGATTGCTGGTATTGTAGGCGAAGAACTATCGCCGACCCGGTCGGTCGATTTGTTTGGAGGGTGTAATCGCAATATTTAGCAGCTTCACGAGTTGGGTTCCCTTCTCCTGGCGTTTCGCTTTTGATTCTGATAAACTAAAAACGATAAATGTTAAAAATTGACTCACATGAGGAAAGGCTAGGTTATCAATATGCAACGTTCAAATGGTCGGGCTTATGATGAATTACGAGCTGTGAAGATATCACGACAGTTTACAAACATACCTGAGGGTTCAGTTCTGATCGAGATTGGAGATACTCGGGTTTTATGTACAGCGAGCGTCGAAGAAAAAGTGCCTTACTTTCAAAAAGGGTCAGGAAAGGGTTGGGTTACGGCCGAGTACGCCATGATTCCGCGGGCAACTCAAACTCGGACTCAACGTGAGGCAAGCAAAGGAAAGCTGACGGGTCGAACGATGGAAATTCAACGTTTAATTGGTCGGGCTCTTCGGTCAGTGGTAGATTTGAAAAAGCTTGGCGAACGTACTATTTGGCTGGACTGTGATGTGCTCCAAGCGGACGGCGGAACCCGAACTGCAGCTATTACGGGGGCCTACGTAGCCCTAGTTGATGCAATTCAGTATTTAATGGAGAAGAAACTGATTAGAACGAACCCGCTTCTAGATACTTTGGCAGCGATTTCTGTGGGAAAGGTCCAGGGGCACGCGGTTTTAGATTTAGCTTATGATGAAGATTCCCAAGCGGAAGTTGACATGAATGTTGTGATGACGGGCGCAGGAAAGTATGTCGAAATTCAAGGGACAGCGGAAGATACCCCCTTTGATCGAGCGGATCTAGATACCTTTTTACAACTTGCGGAAAAAGGTATTCGATCTCTGATGGATGTCCAAAAGTCGGCGGTGGAAACGACCGCATGAAGATTATATTAGCGACTCAGAACCAAGGGAAAATTAAAGAACTCCAAGAACTGCTGGCGGATGAAACGATTGACGTTCTTTCCTTACAAGATATTGAGAATTGGGAAGATGTAGAGGAAAATGGTGTGACCTTTGCGGACAATGCCGCTCTGAAGGCCAGGGCTGCTGTTAAGAAAACAGGGTTGATTGCCCTAGCGGACGATTCTGGTTTAGAAGTTGATGCTTTAAATAATGCACCTGGGGTCTATTCGGCGCGTTTTGCCGGAGAGCCAAAAGACGATGAACGCAACAATGACAAACTTCTTCAAGAATTAGAATCCATCCCAGATGGCAGTCGAACGGCTCGCTTTCGTTGTGCTTTGGTGGTAGTCACTCCTGAGGGGGAAGAATTTCTAACTGAGGGTAGTGTCGAGGGACAAATTTTAAGGCAACGTCGCGGTCAGAAGGGATTTGGCTATGACCCGCTCTTTTACGTTCCGGAGTATGCACGAACCATGGCAGAACTAACTTTGGCGGAGAAGAACAAATTGAGTCATCGAGCCCAAGCGTTTCGTAAGGTGATCCCAATGCTTCAAGCACTTAAGGGGCATACTAAAAGCTAGATGGGAAAAATGGGGATTAAAAAAATATTTAAAATTGATTGTCTCTCCTTGACGAATAGCTGAAGATGAGCTATACTGACTAAGTCACCAAATCGGGGTATAGCGCAGCTTGGTAGCGCGCCTGCCTTGGGAGCAGGAGGCCGGGGGTTCGAATCCCTCTGCCCCGACCATTTTATTGAAGTACGAAGTTCGATGTCCGAAGTTCGTATTTGCAGTTAATGCTAATGTGCAAGGTCCGTAGTCGATATGGCAACGTATTTTGCCTTGGTAGGGCTGCAATTGTAAACCTGGGAGTTTGAGTTGGCCCATTAAGATGCGCCTGTAGCTCAGTTGGATAGAGCATCTGCCTTCTAAGCAGGTTGTCGGGGGTTCGAATCTCTCCAGGCGCACCAAAATTTCATTTCTTATGGTGGGTGTGGCGAAGTGGTTAACGCACCGGGTTGTGGTTCCGGCATTCGTGGGTTCAAGCCCCATCACCCACCCCATAACGTAAAAGTAACACCGAGAATTAATTCTTGGTGTTTTTGTTTATATTGTTGATTAACAATATATTATAGAAGATATGATAAACTCATATTAGTGTAGTTGGTAATAACTTGAAAAATTACAATTTATAATAATGATAGAATATAAAATGCTAAGAACTTAATAATTCTTAGCATCATTTTTGTTTTTATGCCCCCCTAAATTCAGATCTTTGGCACGTAAGTAGTTATGTAAGGTCGGAGCAGATTGATAGTACATATTATTTTGAGGCAATGTTACTATTAAACCATTACAACAAAAGAAAGAGAAAAGGGGAAAGTAAATGAAATCAATGAAAAAACAACTTGCAGTAGCCGTAACGGTAGCACTACTAACCCTCCCATTAAGTACATCCATGGTGTTCGCTGAAACTACTTCAACAACAACTTCTGCGACTACAGACACAACAACCACAGGGACAACTGCTACAGGGACAACTGCTACAGGGACAACTGCTAC
>DAIEHY010000158.1 GCA_027353165.1 Desulfosporosinus sp. | reverse complement strand
ACAACAAGTAAAGGGTCCACTCCATATTTTGAGGCATAGTTTTCAATCATGGCTCGATGAGGATAAGGATAGATAATCTTTTCCACGATGGGAATTTGAGCCATACTATAACCCACGAGGACAAGAAGAACTAAGAATAAGATTAGTTTTTTAATCAATTGCTGAATGCCCTTATCATTTTTAATTCCTTTTATCCATCCCATCTCCTCTCACACGAACCACGTATTATTTCAATCTATGGGCATGTGTTCGACGATTATGCTTCACTAAATCTCCTATTAACCATTAATCTTTCCCAATTTTCTTCAAGTTGAGCGATTGTTTGCAATTCACTCCCCGAGTTATCAATCACGATATCAGCTTGCTGTCTCTTATCCTCTAACGACCCTTGCGCTGCAATACGGGCTTCTACCTCACTGAGGTTTAGTTTGTCTCGCGCGAGAACACGCTGAATCTGAAGATCGCGCGGTATCCACACAACCCAAACTTCGTCTACAAACTTTTCAAAACCTGCCTCAAAAAGTAAGGGTACATCCCATACACAAACTCGGACTCCGCTATCCCTAAGCACTGCTTGTTCCGCGTTCATGCATTCAATCACGCGAGGGTGCACGATACGCTCAAGGCGCGTTCGTGCATCATCATCGTTGAAAACCTGGGCACCCAGCTTAGAACGAATGATTTGTCCTTTATTATCGAGAATGTCTGCCCCAAAAGCCCGAACTAATTTTGAAATCACCAACGAATCCGACTGTAAAAGATTATGTACCGTTTTATCGGCGTCCAGTACAGGAACTCCTTGTTTGATAAACCATCGGGCTACCGTAGATTTTCCACTTCCGATCCCACCCGTTAATCCGATCTTATACAATTCTTTCACCTCAGATTAATTTACCCAATCCGACTAAGATCAACACTGCACCAGGTAAGTATTCTGCCTTTTTAGTCCAGTTTTCTGGGATTCTTCCAGCCATTTCTTGTCCCAGACGTAACATCATCATTTGAGTTATGGCCACAATTCCAATGATTGATAAGTTCATACCTGCCATTGCTGCGCCAATACCACTGGCAAAAGCATCTACCGCCAGTGCACATCCCAGTAAAAAACTCTCCCGAAGACTTATCACCCCAGAACCATCGACATCCGCAATATCTGGTGACTTAAGTACCTGAATCACTAAGCCAAAAAAGCGTAATTGGAATCGGAAAACGGGCTCCAAAACGGGTTTAGGATGGACTGCAGTCATCGCTGGTACTGCTTGGGGAAAGACTACTTCTTTACGGTTCCAAATCGCTTTCCCTAATTGAAAAATCCCCAAGGATAGTAAGATTAAGGCACCTAATAAACGTGCTGGAATTAATTTAAGCCATAATGTTACCCACCCTCCAAAGAGCATGGATATCCCCATTGCCAAAACTGTACACATTGCAATAGCAACAAGAGAATTGATGGGGATGCGAATACGACGTAGTCCATACGCTAATCCTACCCCAAACCCATCCAAACTTAAAGCCACTGCCATAAGCATAGCTATTCCCATATGTATCCCTCCACCTTGCGACTTCAGGATAATATATGGTTTCTACGGCTATTTGGTGAAATCAATCATTTCCAGCAATCCATTCTTCTAAAGCTTGATCTCGTCGTTGAATTACTTCTTCACATTCTTCGTGAAGCTTCATAGCTAGTTCGTAATTTGTGCCCGCTAAAGACAGTCTCTCTTCTAATATATGAAGAGTTTCTTCCAACTCTTCAATTTCTATTTCAAGTTGTTTCATCCTCTTTTTTTCTCGTGCTAGAGTACGACCTTCTTGCAGATCCTGGACATTAGCCTGCGGCTTTGAACTTCGAGCGATAGGAGCAACGGCTAGCTCTTCTTGTTGCTTGTACTCCTTAAACCCTGTATAATCTCCTTCAAAAAGTAACAGCCCTTGAGGAGTAAGTTCTGCGATCTTAGTGACGACCTTATCTAAAAAGTAGCGATCATGAGAGACTGCAAGCACGGTTCCTTCATAATCTTGAAGCGCTTCTTCCAATACTCCGCGGGTTTCAGCATCAAGGTGATTTGTCGGCTCATCAAGCAAGAGCAAGTTTCCTTGTTCTAAGAAAAGTTTGCACAATGCTAAACGGCTCTTTTCTCCCCCACTCAATACTGAAATTAGTTTAAAGACATCATCTTTTTTAAACCCATATCGAGCCAATAGATTTCGGATCTCTGGATCCTTTAATTTCGAAACGTCACGAATCTCATCCATTACCGTACCCGAAGTACCCAGATTCTCATGTTCCTGTGAGTAATAGGCAATTTTCACATTTGCTCCTAATCGGATGGTCCCCTTAAAAGGCGCCTGTTGGAGAATCGCCTTAAGAATCGTGGTTTTTCCAACTCCATTTTTACCCAGCAAAGCTACTCGGTCTCCACGTCGCAAATCTAGTTGCACGTTGGAAAAAAGAGTCCGAGTACTGAAGGCAATCGAAAGATCCTCTATCAGAAGGACTCGATTCCCACTACGCCCTCCATTTCCCAGTGAAATGGAAAGTCCGTGATCTACCTTGGTAATTTGCATAGGCTTAAGTTTCTGGAGTTGACTTTCTCGTCCGCGAGCCTGCTTGGAGTTGACTCCTGCTTTATTTCTGCGGACATATTCCTCAAGTTTAGCTATTTTATTTGATAAACGTTCGGCTTCCCGACCTAGTGTTTTTGCTTCTAATACTTTCAGTAATTCATATTCGGAATAGTTCCCGGTATACCCCTTTAAACCGCCGTTTTCCAAGCAGAAAACACGAGTGACTGTGCGATCTAAAAAGTATCGATCGTGAGAAACTATCAGCAGGGCCCCAGGATAGTCTCGCAAATATCCTTCGAGCCACTCCATAGCAGCAATATCCAAATGATTCGTCGGCTCATCTAAAATCAAGAGTTCAGGAGCTCGCAGCAAAAGCTTGCATAAAGCCAATCGGGTCTTCTGGCCCCCACTTAACCTAGCAACCTCAGAATTCATCTCTGCTTCTAATCCTAAACCAGTTAAAATTCTTCGAACCAAAGCTTCTAAGGCATAACCCCCCTGGCGTTCAAATGATTCAGTTAAGGCTGCATATTGCTCCATAACTTTGTCACCCACTGAGGAAGCCATTTTATCTTCTAACTCACGCAATTGTTCCTGCATCTGTAACAAATCCGCTCGTTCTTGGATCACACAGTCAAATACGTTCCCCTCATCCCCTACTATCGGAATTTGAGGCAGGTACCCAAAGGAGCCAAGAATTTGGACTTCTCCATTTTCTAAGCGTATATCTCCTAGGCAGGCCCGTATCAAGGTTGTTTTACCCGCTCCATTTGGACCGACCAATGCAGCCTTTTCACCATTTTCTAAAGTAAAACTAATCCGCCGAAAAAGCGGTTCGCCGGATATATCCACGCCGCAATCTCGGCAAAATAAAACACTCATTTCTCTAGATAGCCCCTTTATCAACTTCCACTTAAATTCTATCAATCGTTTGAACATTGACTCAAAATCGTTGCATTTTACTATATCATACCCTATGCGTTCTAACAAACGCTAAGAATGACACATCCACTGTTTACTATGCTACTTGCTTAGTTTTTTGAAAGTGTCCAGTGCGTTGGACGAGTAAGTGTCGGGGGTATCTTGGTGCTAGGGTCCCCCTTCGCTACGTTGACCTGAGCCTGGGTGAGAAAGAGACTCATAGTAAGGTCGGCCCCGCTGAGGTCAGCATCTCGAAAATCGGCCCCGATAAAATCAGTCCCACTCAGGTCGATTCCTCTAAGGTTTGCAGCAATAAGGCAAGCTCCTCTCAAGTTGGCCCCTCTGAGGTCAATTTTTCTGAGGTCAGCAGCAATTAGGTTGGCTCCTCGGCCAAAAGTCTTCTGACGCCCTGAATGGGCCTTTTGCCCACGACGAGCCTCTGCTCGCACTAGTTCACTGGTCTTTAGGAGCAATGTATTAACATCGGCTCGATGTGCTGCCACGTCGAGTTCCATGAGGGAGTCGGGACTAAGATGTGTGAGTCGTTCCGTCTTCTCGAGCATGGAGCTGAGCGCACCATGAATAGGGCGGGTTGATTGTACCCTCAGAGCATCTGCCAAATACCAGAGTAACTCATGGAGTTGCCGCATGATTAGGAACACTTCAAACATTTGCTTTGCCGATTCCGGAACTTTTCGCCAGTCGCGTCCCCCATAGCTGACTTGAGCAACCTTTTGCCCCGCTCCGAAGCAGTCAAAAGCAATACAACCTTTAAGACCCTTTGCGCTTAGGGTCTTGTGAACACAACAACGAAAATCTGGTTGCAGGTTAAGGCAAGGCATCCCTGCGTCTTTGTCGATTGGGAAACCTTCCGAAGCGGAAAAATAAAGTGCAACACAGCATAAACCGAAACATTTTCCGCAGTCAGCGCTCAGATAGCTGAGACTCTTATTCATATCCCCTTCACCTCACGTTACCAAATTTACAAACAGACTTACTTTTTAAAGAAACTAGCTTCGATAAATAACTTCACTTAATTCCGGAGTATGTTCGAAATCGATAGGCTTACCCTTATACAAAAATCTTATGCCTTTTATCCATTCACCTTCATAGTCTTTCTGTAGGAATGATTCAATTAAACGAATTGTAGTGATAGTTCCCCCAGTTGACCCTTGAAAAAAGCCAGTACTCCATGAACTGGTCTTTTGAACTGCTGTATTCGTTGGCTTTTCCGATGTCTCCTCCAGATTGATTGTGGCGATTTTATTATCATCAATCTCTAGCACCTTAATCGGAAGATTACCAAGATAGATTACAGACAAAGTATCTGCAATGGTATCCAATTTG
>DAIEHY010000157.1 GCA_027353165.1 Desulfosporosinus sp. | reverse complement strand
TACTTTTAGAACACCTCGGTCTTTGATAGCCTTGACATCAGCTGACTGTTCAGTGCCAGAGCCTGAAGTTGGTGCCGGTGTAGCCGTAGGGGCAGTTGACCCGCAACCCGTAACCAAACCCGCAACTAATAGTAGACTCGTTAAGACCACTCCGATTTTCTTCATTCCTAAATCCCCCTCTTCATTGTTTAGTCGCAGAAAACTGCGACTTCTTTATAGAATACCTAAGTACCGCCTATGGGTTTACAACCGAATTAATGACTAACGCAAAATTCGGCTTAAAAATGACTTAGTTCGCTCATTGGTAGGATTTTCAAAAAACTGATTCGGCGTATTCGATTCGACAATAAGTCCCTCATCCATAAAGATAACGCGATCCGCAACCGTTTTAGCAAAACCCATTTCATGAGTAACAACAACCATGGTTATCCCTTCATGAGCCAGGTCAATCATAACATCTAAGACTTCCTGGATCATTTCCGGATCCAAGGCCGAGGTTGGCTCATCAAAGAGCATAATCTTAGGTCTCATAGCCAAAGCCCGTGCAATAGCCACACGTTGTTGCTGCCCCCCGGAAAGCTGTGATGGGTACACATTGTATTTTCCACTTAGCCCAACACGTTCAAGATAAGCCATACCGTCCTTTGTGGCTTCCTCTTTAGAGGTCCCCTTAATCAGCATAGGGGCAAGGGTTAAATTCTCTAAAACGGTTTTATGGGGATAAAGATTAAATTGTTGAAAGACCATTGCCACTGACTGACGGACTTTAGCTACTTGTGCTTTATGAGCAGTAATTTCCACTCCATCAACCGTGACTTTACCTGAACTGGGCTTTTCTAGGAGGTTCATGCACCGTATCAAAGTGCTCTTGCCTGATCCACTAGGGCCAATGACGACCAGTTTCTCCCCCGTCTTCACATTGAGATTGATATCCTTGAGAACGTGCAAATGACCAAAATGTTTATTGACGCCTTCTAATTGAATCAAGCGGGTACTCCTTCCATTTTTCTTGCTTAAGTCTCTAAATTTAAGCATTTATTTTCTTATATTTCGTTATGAACTTAACAAATTCCTTTATTATTTATCAATAATAATGTATACATTAAACTTGATTTAATCCCTCAAACCGACAGAATCAGCTCTTAAACTATATTTCTCAACTCTTTTCTTATAACATCGCCATGCTTCTAGGTTGACAAAGAACCAGCAGTGCTCTAAACTACATATTGAGCTGACATTGAGATCGCGTTTTTAGGCGCGACACTAATGAGAAAACCCTTGCTATGGAATGCACGTTTGTTTCGATTCATTTTGAACCGAACTCGAGCGTGTATGCAAGGAGTTTTCAAGTGCATTAAAAAGGGAGAGCTATTTAATTTTAGCTTCTCCTTTTTTGTTTGCTAAAAAAACAATTAGTCTAGAAAAAGCAAAAACAGCGTCGGTATGCTCCACCCCGCTGCCTTCCTCTTCCCTTAAGCTCTATCTTAAATATCAGCAAGTCCTAAACTGATTTCAATAGCTTGGTCCACTCTTAGCATAACTTCCTCGTCTAGAACGGCCACTTTTTCCTTAAGACGACTTTTATCAATCGTCCTAATCTGCTCAGTCAAAATAACAGAATCCCGTTCTAAACCGCTACGTTTTGCTCTTACTTCCACGTGAGTCGGTAATTTCGCTTTAGCAATCTGTGATGTAATCGCAGCGATGATCGTCGTCGGGCTAAATTGATTCCCAATATCGTTTTGAATCACAAGGACTGGACGAGTTCCGCCCTGTTCTGAGCCGACAACGGGGTTTAGTTCCGCATAATAAATTTCCCCGCGCTTTATGATCATCTCTGACACTCCACCATTGTTACTTCATAATATTCTAATACTTCTTGTTCCGTCGAAAACAACTCCCTAGCTATCGATAAATTCAGTTGTGCCATTTCCAAGTACCCTTTGCGCATCTGCTCGTGAATTCCCCTTTTTCGTCGTTCATGAAGGATGCTATTAAGGGCTTCTCGAATAAATTCGCTGCGATTTCGCTTCTCGACTGTCACAATGCCATCCACTTCCGCAAGCAAACTCTCCGGCAAACTGATCATAATCCGCTTACTTTCTGCCACATTAGCACCTCCAAGTCATTTAGCCATAGCTATACTCTATTATAGACAGTAAAGCAAAAAAGTGTCAACGAACTAGAAGAGTAAATAAGCCAAAACCCCACGAAAACACGGTTATTTCTACATGTAAATTATGGGAAGAGTAAATTCAAGCTTAAATTCTCGGATGTTTTAAAACTAATGATAGTATAACAGTATATCACACATGATATACTGTTTTTTAGAGAAAACCACACATCGAATTGAATTTAAGGTTGCTTTAAAAGTCTCTTCACCATCGTTTGATGGGCTATTTTTTCTAAGCGGTCATCTAGTTCCGTCAAGCAAGTATCGGGTTCCCGCCTTTGAAGAGCCAGTTCCAACAACAAATCTGCAAAGTGCGGATTCTTAGGGAGAAGCGGTCCGTGCAAATACGTTCCGAAGACATTGCGGTAACGAACCCCTTCCTCGCCATCTTCACCATTATTCCCATGCCCAAATGAAACTTTACCTAAAGGCCTCATTCCCTCACCCAAATAAGTTTGACCCGAGTGATTCTCAAACCCCAATAACGTCCTTAATGGTGAAGACTCCACTTTACTCTTGCTTGATTGAACCAAGTTATCATCTAGGACGCTCTGATCAAGGTCCACCACAACGTTTCCGATTAAACGCTTGGCGCCAGCGATCGTCCAAACATCTAAAATATCTAACCCCTGAATTTTTTTCCCACCCGCCATTTGGTAATATTTACCTAGCATTTGATAGCCCCCACAGATGGCAAGTACCACCAAACCATTATCTATAGCGCTTCGGAGTTCGACTTCCCGGCGCATTAAATCTTGAACCAGAATTCCTTGTTCACGGTCAGAGCCCCCACCAATAAATAGAATATCCATCCCTAAGAAGTCCATATCTTCACCTAATGAGGTTCGCTGAACAATGGGTTCAATTTCTCGCCAACGACATCGGGCTGCCAAGGCTAAAATATTACCCCTATCTCCATAAAGATCGAGCAAGTCCGGATACAGATGGCAAATCGTTAGTTTCACACGCTCGACTCCTCTCTACAATCCTGTACTTGAGAATGTGACAAACCGGCCTTGTCTTGACGTTGTTCCAGAAGATCACGAAGTGGAAAAAGTAGAGTATAGGTGGGTAATACAAACACAACCTCTGACTCGTCCCGCTCAGTTAGTAAGCAATCGAGGGCGCCAGACAAGCTGTGCATAAGGACCAGTTTTTCTTCCTTCACTCCTGCATATTTAAGCCTTAAAGCCATGTCCTCAGCACGCAGGCCTGCACAAACCACTTGATGTATAAACTCTTCATACCTTCCCAATCGTTCAAAATTAACATCCCAAAGCCAAGAAATATCTCGCCCATCTGCCGCTAAATCATTGATCCCGATCAGAATTCGCAGAGGTTTATCGACACTGATCATTGTCTGAATGACTTGGTCAAACCCTGTGGGATTTTTTACGAGAGTTAAAGTGATTTCCCCAGCCGATAAGTAAAACCGTTCCATCCGTCCGGCTTGAGGAATAAAATTCCCAAGCCCCTTTTTGATGATGCTATCGCTTACCCCTAATTGACGGGCTGCAGTCAGTGCTGCCAATGCATTGTACAGATTGTAGTACCCTTGCAGAGAAAGAATAAAGGGGGTAACCCCCACCCTAAACTGAAGTACCCCCTCCTCCAGACAGACGCTTTGGGCCAATATTTCAGGCTCAGGGCGATGAAACCCGCAGCCTTGGCACTCGAAAATTCCCAATTGACCATAATGAAAAAGTGAGTAATCAAGAGCAGTTCCACAGACCGGACAAAATCTAGCTTCTCGAGTTTCTATGCTCTCCGAGCGACTATCCGGAGTCCGCTCAACCCCATAATAAAGGGAGCCCTCATGATTCATGCCAAATTGAGCAACTAAGGGATCATCGGCATTGAGCACGAGAACCGTCCCTTGAGGTAAAGACTCCCGAACCAAACGAACGGTTGTATCCAGCTCTCCATAACGATCGAGTTGATCACGGAAAAAGTTAGTAATAATCGCCAGGCTTGGGGACAATTGTTCACAAAGTTTAGGAACCGTTGCCTCATCCACTTCCAAGAGAGCTAAGTTCGCCTGTGATGAGCCTCTCCAACGGGTATTTTGGATCAAAGCCCCTGTAATCCCAGTCACAAGGTTTGCCCCAGCCTGATTGAAGGCAAAGGTTTTTCCCGCTTCAAGTAAAATGTTCGCCAAAAGATTAGCGGTAGTCGTTTTCCCATTGGTCCCTGTTACCATGACAACTCCGTCCGAATAAGCCATACTCAGGTGCCGCATAATCTGGGGATCAATCCAGTTTGCAATTTTTCCAGGTAAGGTTGTCCCTTTTTTTCCGGTGACTAAAAGCCCCCGAGTCACTATCTTACCCGCCCATAAGGCAATCCAAAAACGCCAAGTTCGCTTCATGCTTGCTCCTTTAATCATATATTATCCATTATGGACCCACAATTATATTATCAACCAAAACCCGTTTAAAGCAAACACCAGATCTTCGGGTTTTCCTTCTTCGAAGACCCAATTATTCTATTTTACCATGAGAAGCTTACTTGTCATAAGGTAACTAAAAATAAGTTTAACAAGCACTGCCCACTTTGTCGAATTTTTCTCCCGAGTTAAAGAACTCATTCCAATAAAACATGAGCTTAATCGTTATTTTGCCCAAAAGGATTACCTGTTGTTTAATTGACTTATTTATAAAAACCATGGGATAATGAATGGGTATTT
>DAIEHY010000156.1 GCA_027353165.1 Desulfosporosinus sp. | reverse complement strand
CAACATCTTCAGCTTTATAGCCTATGATAGCCGCACCTACAAGATCACAAGCTAAAGGATCACGGGAAGTTATTAAAAGATCCTTTCTGAACGCCTTGCCAGTTGGACCAGGTCCCTTTTCAAGCGTATAGAGACCATCGATAATCGTTAAAGCTACTGGCAACTTTTCAATGATTCGAGGGAAAGAACTACTAAGTTCTCCATCCCCAAGTCCATGGCAAAATTGTTTTGATTTTTTATTAATACACCCCTTAAGGTTCTTGATACCTAAAGATACTTTAGCCTGATTATGCGATTTCAGCACGGGTACATTGATAATTTTATCAGCTTCAAGAGCCTTTTTAGCGATGTCAAGTTTAAACCCGTCACCATAATTCGTCGTTACAAACTCATCCTTGTTGAAATCTACTAATTTAACTCCGTAACGTTCCTGTAATTTTTTATAACCCAGCGCTTCGAAAACAGCATCTCCTTGAGACTCTGCACTCGTAGCTGCACCTTCGCCAATCGTTAAATTGTTAAAACCGTGTTCAACCAAAATCCGTACTAAAGCACTAATTACGACACTTGTAGTAACAACACCAAATGGAGGAAATGGCAAGTCGAAATCCCAGCTTACAATGTTCGGCTTGATGAGAATACGGTCGTTCACGTTTAATCCTGATAGTCCATCACTTAATCTCAAACTTTCTTGTAGAGATTCGTATACGTCAGTTACCTTTACAATTGATACAGTGGCTTTTTCCATAGATACTCTCCTCGTTCCTCTTGGTTTTCTTGGTTTTCTTGGTTTTCTTGGTTTTCTTGGTCGTTCATCGGTTGACTAGTACTCGAAAAAACCCTTACCGGTTTTTCTACCTAAGTGGCCTGCGCTGACCAATTGTCGTAATAAAACAGGAGTCCGGTATTTAGTATCACCCGTGTCTCGAAACAAGGTTTCTGAAACCATTAGAACTACGTCTAGACCACAGAAATCCGCCAACGCTAATGGACCGATTGGGTGATGTCCAGCCAGTTTCATAACTTTATCGATATCTTCTGCGGTAGCCAATCCCTCTTGTAACACAAAGATAGCCTCGTTGATCATGGGATTGATGATTCTATTGAACACAAACAAGGGACTATCCTTAACTTTAATGACTGTTTTTCCAAAGCTTATTAAAAGTTTTTCCGTTTTTTTCAAGGTGGCTTCAGATGTGTGATAACCTTGTACTAACTCTACTGGTTCCATGCGCGGAGGTGGAATAAAAAAGTGGGTGCCTATTACTTTTTCCGGTCTATTTGTAGCTGCAGCTAATTCAGTAATACTAAGCCCTGAAGTATTGGTCGCTAAAATCGTTTCAGGTGGACAAAGACCGTCTAGTTTTTTAAACAGACTCGTTTTAATCTCCAAATTCTCGATGACCGATTCTATAACAAAGTCCGAGGAACTGAGATTGGCTAAATTGGTGGTCGTATGAATTCGCTCTAAACACTGTTCTGCAGTCTCTACGGTTGTCTTACCTTTTTGTGCGAGCATGTATAAGCTTTTCTGGATGTTGGCCAGACCGCTCTGTACCAACTCTTCATTTAAATCCCATAAGAAAACTTCGTATCCTGATTGGGCTGCCACCTGGGCAATACCCGCCCCCATGGTTCCTGATCCCACTATTCCAATCGACAACTCATCCCACTCCTCAAATACGAATCGTCATTTCGTCCCAAACTTATTTTCTCTTATGGTCGCATAGCATGTTGGTAGGGACCCAATAGTTCTGGCAAGAGCGCATAGGCATCTTTCACCCATTCGCAAAGAAGTGGACGGGTTTCGCGAGGGTCAATGATCTCCTCGATGCCAAAAACTTCTGCTGTTCGAAATGGTGAACGAACGGACTCCATTCCATCCATAATTTTCTTAAGCAGAGCCTCGGGATCCGAACTGGTCTCTAACTCTCGTCGATAAGCCGCTTGGACTCCTCCTTCTAATGGTAGGGAACCCCAGTCACCCGACGGCCAAGCGTAACGCAAATGAAGAGCATGACCATTGATCATACCTGCTCCGCCAACTCCAAAGACTCGTCTTAAAATAACTTCGAGCATAGGTACCGTTGCTTGGTAGATAGCAGCGATTGCTCGAGCACCTCGACGAATCGTCCCCCTCTTTTCCGCGTTCAAACCAATATCCATTCCCGGTTGATCTACCAAATTGACAATGGGCAAATGAAATGTTTGGCATAGATCGACAAATCGTTCTAATTTGTCCGCCCCTTTATCGGTGAGCCCTCCCCCACGAATAAAGGGATCAGGGGCAATAACACCTACTGGATGACCGTCTAATCTGGCCAGCATTGTAACAGTACCAGCACCGAAAAAACGTCCCATTTCGAATAAAGAGCCTTGATCAAAAACCATGGGCAATAATTCCCTGATCTTGTAGGGTCGCCTTCGATTGCGCGGAATTACTGCAAGTAATTTTTCCTCTTTTCGCTGAGGATCATCGTTGGAAGCCATAACGGGCGGAAGTTGCCATACATTGGAAGGCAAAAAAGAAAGAAACGTTTTAATTTGTTGAAAAGCCTCTTGTTCTGATTTAACGACGTTATCGACAACCCCGCTGGCTCTATGAACAAGGACCCCGCCCAGTTCCTCTTTTGTTAAATCTTCTCCTGTCCCGAATTTAACAACAGGCGGACCGGCCACCATAACCTGGGAATTGCTTTCAACCATCACCGAGAAATGGGCAGTTACCACCCTAGCTGCACCCAGCCCAGCTACGGATCCGAGACAAGCCGCTACCACAGGGATACGACCTAGGTTTGCAACCACTAAGTCCCAAGCAGGGTTGACTGGCACATAGGTGTACCCTTCATTGGACAAGAATTTTACGCTTCCTCCACCCCCAGTGCCATCTACAAAACGAACAATAGGAATTTTAAGGTCATGGGCCATGCGCTCTGCATACTCCTGTTTACCTCGCACTGATCCATCTGCAGCGCCACCGCGCACGGTGAAATCATCCCCTCCAACTACAACTTTTCGCCCCTCAATACGACCCGTACCAAGGACAAAATTGGCTGGCCGGAAGTCAGTCATCTGGCCTTCCTCATAGATTGCTTTTCCTGCTAGAGCTCCCGTTTCGTGAAACGTACCCTGATCAAGGAGTTGATCGATTCTATCTCTTACCGTTAACTTACCTTGGGCCCGATGCTTAGCGACCCGCTCTTCTCCCCCCATTAGTTTCGCTAATTCTTCTCGTTTGTGTAATTCAATAACCTCGGGTTGCCAATTCAATTCATAACCCCCTCCGGAACCTTTTGAGCTTCTTACACGGCGCAAGTTCTTTTAATACTTTGGGTATTTCGCCCTACCTAATCCCTCGATATTGCAAAAACCATACCAACTTAGAATACTCTGCCAAGCTCGTTTAAGATTAATGTTAAATGGTCAGATTTTCGACCACAGTAGAGATACCTTGCCGCAAAGGCCTCGTTCAATTCTATCAACTCTATCTGATTTAAACTTAAACCTGCCATTTTAAGAGCAGCTTGGGAATCCGCCACAGGGCCAATCCCCATAATTTGAGGTGGTACTCCCTTTGCTCCAATTCCAATCACTTTAACTAAGGGTTTAAGCCCAAACGCTTTAGCTTTTTCTGGAGTCGTTAGGATTAATACGGCCGCCGCGTCATTGCGGCCACTAGAATTCCCAGCCGTAACTGTACCATTTTCTTTAAACACAGGGGCCAATTTAGCAAGCTGGGCCATACTGGTTTGACGAGGGTGCTCATCTTGATCAAAAATGACAACACCCTTTTTACTCTTAATTTCGTAAGGTACAATTTCTTCTTTAAACAGTCCTGCCTCAATGGCTTTTATGGCACGTTCTTGACTAGCCAGGGCAAATTCATCTTGTTCTAGGCGACTGATATTGTATTTATCGGCTAGATTTTCCGCCGTCATTCCCATAGTCAAGCGCCCATAACGATCTTCCGGCTGACAGCGAGGTTGACTTTCAGTATTTGAATCCAGAATTTCAGCGTTTCCCATGCGAAAGCCATAACGTGCGTTTCTCAGATAATAAGGAGCCGTGCTCATACTTTCTGCACCACCAGCCATGATCACTTCCGCAGTTCCCGCCCAAATCCCCTGAACTCCGTTATTGACAGCAGTTAATGCCGACCCACATTGACGATGAACCGTATAGGCGGGTACTTCTTCAGGCATATTGGCCCTCAATAATGCTAAACGAGCAAGGTTGGGATTATCCCCACTCTGTTTTGTATGACCTAGTATCACTTCATCGACCGACTGCCCGGGAATCCCGCTGCGCTTGAGTATTTCTCGCATGACTTCAGCCGCTAAATAATCGACCTCAATCTCTTTGAGAGCACCACCCACTCTACCAATAGCTGTGCGTACTCCCGCTACGATAACTGCCTCTTGCATTCCCTCTCCCCCCTTTGCATGGCTCTAAAGTGCAAATTCTTTTCTTAACTGATTGGCAATGATATTACGTTGAATTTCTGAAGTACCTTCGTAGATGCGTGCAATCCTAGCGTCACGATAAAATCGTTCCACTTCGCACTCTCTCATGTAACCCATACCTCCATGAATTTGCACAGCCATATCCGCTACCCGGCCATAGACTTCAGAGCCAAAAGTTTTTACAATAGCCGCCTCTTTGATGATGGTTTCTCCTCGGTCAATTTTCCGAGCAACATCATAGGCTAAGCTGCGCAAGGCCTCAATCTCAATGGCCATATTAGCTAAATAATGTTGAATAATTTGATTATCAAAAATCGGCTTGCCAAATTGGACACGCTGTAAAGCGTATTTGATACTTACTTCCATTAGTTTTTGGCTAGAACCAAGATTCCTGGCTGCCAGTCCAGCTCGCCCATTAGCCA
>DAIEHY010000155.1 GCA_027353165.1 Desulfosporosinus sp. | reverse complement strand
GCCCTGGCCATAGAGCCTCCAAGCTTCTTGAAAACTCGTTATTTGTGCTTTTGACCAAGGCTTCCAGTCTCTGCTCCTTGTCAAAGAATACAACTTTATCTGTGCGTGACGCGAAAAAAATGTCATACATCAAGACTACTAAAGGGACGAGTATGATAGCGGCAATGATAATCACGATCTGATTAGTTAGACTATTCCCTTTAAAAGAAGAAAATATTTTTTTATTCTTCAGCAAAATCGACCCCCATTTAATTATATAATCAATAAAATGAATTATATAATACATTTTATTGATGGCAAGATACATTTATAATACTGCTTAAAATCTCGGGAAACGGAGTAAGGAGACGATAAAGAGACATAATAAGGATATTCGACATTTACTTTGGATGTAGCATTTGCTACATCTTTTAAATTTGTTAACTGCTAAAGCCTTGAATACAGTGGGTTTTAGGATTGGCACGCTTTTTGCTATATTAAGGATTATATCACACAAGCAAAGGCGGGGAGACATCTTTTTTCGGCCCTTGGCAAATGGGTGATAGAGGCACTGAAAGGTGGGATTAGTTTGTCCAGCTTAGTTCTAAATAGAAATTATTCGCCTTTAGTGGATAGATGGAATACAGAATCCGGAGATAAATCATATCCAATTTGGCTGTTACTTAATCCCAGATATCCCGCTGTTATCTACGATATTTGGAATCCTATCTTATATGAGATTCAGGACAAGGTATATCGCAAACTGCATGCAAGAATTGATACTAGAAATATTTATATAAAAAATACAGTTAGCAGTATTGGAATAGAACCTAACAGCTCAAATGGATGGGCAGAAGAAGTATCTAAAGAAATGGCAATGTTAAGGGAAAGCGTCTTAGAACATCAGCCCAAAATTATAATTACATTTGGTACCATCACAAGTGAGTTTATAAGACGTGTCTTCGAGAAGAGACCTGAAGTAGGGCCGCAGTATTGGAGTACAACAAACTTAGACCATGAATTTGAACGATCAATTGCGAACTTTGATGTAAACCAGACTAATATGATCCCCTTACTTCGTCGAATAATGAAGAAAAGTAAGTTGATTGATGAACGCAATTATTTTAGTTGGGAAGACAACGAAAATTACTTTCGTGAAGTTGGAACAAAGATTGCAGAGAGAATCATTGAGAACAGAGACAGTCTGAATATATGGATTGAATAAGTATATTACCTCTCATTTCTCCTATAGATACTAGGATTGCACTCTGAATCATTGTAATATAGAATTTAACAGTCAACGGAATGATCTTCTAGAGGTGTAGGAGGAAATTATGTTTATAGTAGATGAAGAAGTTATGAAATTTATTAAACGTAAATCAACGTCTTTAGTTATTGACATGGTGTTAGAACCATCTTTAGGGGGATGAGCTTGTTCAAGTGAACACATAACTGGTAGTTATGTGCCAAAAATCTTGATTGGGGAACCGCTTGCAAACGAAAAATTTCGATTCCAAGTTGTTGAAATAGGCACAATAAAAATATTTTATTCCTCAAGACTTAATAATAAAGACGGTCATCCGGGGATTAAAATTAAACTTAAGAAACTATTATTCTATAAATGGTTAGAGTTAGAGGGGCAATCGGAATAATGAAGGGTATAATTTAGTGTTGATATTTGTAAAAAGTGACAATGGCCCTGAAGAAAGAGGAACTTTCTTCAGGGCCATTGTTATGAAATAATTACCTCATTTTTCCGATAGCCTCTCGGATTTCATCAACTGACGATTCTTCTTCGATGGTCGACAGATCCCCTAGTTGGTCACCGGACAATAGTGTACGCATGATGCGACGCATGATTTTTCCGCTTCTGGTTTTAGGTAGGCATTTAATAAATTCAATATCGCGCATTACGACGATTGAACCCATTGTATTTCGGACGTGCGTCGTTAATTCTAACTTTAACTCTTCAGTCGGTTCAAAACCCTGGCGTAAGACAACAAAGGCACAGGCAACCTCACCTCTTAAATCATCAGGTACGCCGCAGACGCCGGTTTCGACGACCGCTAAGTGAGAAATTAACGCGTTTTCCACTTCGATGGTTCCGATCCGGTGTGATGCAATTTTCATTACTTCATCAGATCGACCAGCGAATGATATATAACCGTCTTCATCAATGGAGGCAGCATCTCCGCAAAAGTAAGAACCTTTAGTAGCCGGAGTCTTTTCCCAATATTGTTCCCGATAATTATCATTATCCTGCCATAAAGTTGAAGTAAGTCCGGGGAAGGGGCGCTTAATAATTACAACGCCTTTTTCGCCGGGTGCTACGGGCTGCCCAGTCTTTTCATCCACCACCGCCGCTACAACTCCCGGTACTGCAATTCCAACCGAGCCTGGTTTGATCGGAAACATACCCAGCCCATAGGGGTTAGCGAAGATCGGACCGGAAGTTTCGGTTTGCCACATATGGTCCATAACCGGAATGCGGTTTTCAAAAATGTCTTCTTGCAACCACTTCCAAGCGGGTGGATTCAGGACTTCACCAGCCACGAAAATACGCTGAATTGAACTTAGATCGTGTTTACGGGGCTGGTCGTCGCCGAGACGCATCAAGCCTCGTACACCAGTAGGGGAGAGCCATAGCGCGGTTGCCTTATTCCTTTCCGCCACGTCCCACCACATATCTTTACGGGGATAATCAGGCGCGCCATCATATATAACGGAGGTACAGCCACTCAGTAACGGACCGTAGACATTAAAACTGTGGCCGACAATCCAACCAATATCCGAGGTGCAAAACCAGACATCGTTTTCGTTCAGTCCATAAATCCACTTGCCCATCGAGTATACATACATTTGGTAGCCACCGTGTTTTTGTACGGTAACCTTTGGCTTGGCCGTGGTACCGGAAGTAGGCAGCAAAAAGAGAGGCTCATTTGATTCCATAAGCTCGGGAGCAGAACTGTGTCCTTCAGCTCCAGCCAAAAATTCCTCCCAAAGTATATCCCTTCCCGGCTGCAGGTTTGGATGATTGCTCTTGTTAAGGACTACTACTTTTTTAATTTGTCCGTGAGGGCATAAAGCTAAACCATCATCTACCATTTTTTTAAGGTCAATAGGCCTACCGCGTCGTGAGCCTTGATCTTGAATGAGCATATACTCCGCGCCGGATATGGTCACTCTGTCTGAAATAGCCACGGGAGAAAAACCTGCAAAAATCACCACGTGAATGGCGCCGACTCGGGCACACGCCAACATTGCAGCCACTGATTGGATGCTCGTAGGCATATATATACAAACACGGTCACCTTTTTGTACGCCCATACCTCTGATGGCCGCCGCATAAGTCTTAACCAAGTGTAGTAGCTGGGCATATGTGATTGATTCGGTCTTGTCGGTTTCTCCTGATTCAAAAACCAAAGCTGCCTTGCCACCACGCCCACGCTCAACGTTATAGTCTAAACAGTTATAAGAAATATTGGTCATTCCACCTTCAAACCATTTAAAATTAGGATAGTCCCAACTATATACTTTATCCCATTTTTTAAACCAGTGAATCTCGTTAGCTGCCTCTAAGGCTGCTTTTTCCCAGAATCCTTCAACATCTTCTTCCGCCCATTTAATGAAACGACTAACGTGTGGGGGAATTAACCCCGTACCTGCTTTAACTCCACTCATAACATTGACTCCTTTCAAGGGTATATAACCTACAATTATTTTTCATGTGCTAAGGGATATTTCTTATTCCTCTTCATTATATTTTCTTTTCAAAAAATCGAGGACGGCTGCATCCGCCAAGGTTGAAACATCCCCCAAGGCACGCCCCTCAGCAATATCTCGGAGAAGACGCCTCATAATTTTGCCGCTTCTAGTTTTAGGTAATTCTGTAGTGAAGAAAATATCATCAGGGCGAGCAATGGCACCAATTTTCTTGCCAACGTGTTGCTTTAGTTCTTCTACTAGTCCATCCATAACCTTAAAGCCTTCTTTTAACGTTACAAAGCAGACAATAGCTTGACCTTTAACTTCATGATCTTTTCCGATACAGGCTGCTTCAGCTACTAACGGATAGTCTACTAAGGAACTCTCAACTTCTGCAGTTCCAATGCGATGGCCAGAAACATTGATAACGTCGTCGACACGACCTAATAGCCAGAAATAACCTTCTTCATCCCACTTTGCCCCGTCACCCGTAAAATAAATTCCCTTCCAGTTGCTCCAATAGGTACTAACGTATCGATCTGGGTCGTTGTATACTGTTCTAAGCATAGCTGGCCATGGTTCACGAACGACTAACAATCCCCCGCTTCCTTTGGGAACAGGGTTGCCTGCTTGGTCAACAATTTCCACCTTAACACCAGGGAAAGGTACCGTACAAGAGCCGGGTTTAGTTTCCGTTATCCCTGGCAAAGGTGTCATCATAATCATACCTGTTTCAGTTTGCCACCAAGTATCAACTATTGGACAACGTTCCCCGCCAATGTATTTGTGATACCATATCCAAGCTTCTGGATTTATGGGTTCACCGACAGTACCTAATAATCTTAAGCTGGAAAGATCCCTTCCCTGCGGGTAACTTGGTCCCCATTTCATAAACGTCCTGATAGCTGTGGGTGCGGTATAGAGAATGGTAACGCCATATTTCTCGATAATCTCCCAATTGCGGTCTTTGGCAGGATAATCGGGAGTACCCTCATACATTAATACCGTGGCACCGTTGGCTAAAGGACCGTAAACAATATAACTATGACCTGTAATCCAACCAACATCAGCAGTACACCAATAAACATCATCTTCTTTAAGATCAAAAACCCAATCGTGAGTTGTTGAAACACCCACCATATAGCCACCTGTTGTATGGACTACCCCTTTAGGTTTGCCCGTTGTTCCACTCGTATATAAAATGAAAAGTACGTCCTCGGCGTCCATTGGTTCGATAGGACAAGTTAACTGTGCATTTTTCAT
>DAIEHY010000154.1 GCA_027353165.1 Desulfosporosinus sp. | reverse complement strand
CATCAATGAGTCAGATTAAATTAGGTGAGCCAATCGTCGTGGATATGGTGACAGCAGTCCATGGCTATCAGATTGACCAAACTCGAATTTTAAGTCTCGGGCCATTATCGAAGGAGCTGATTCAAGCCTACGAGGTTGCCAGGGAGGTCGAAGAAAGAATTCGTCTGGCCTTAATTCCAGGGAGGATAGCTGGTGAAATTTACGAGGACATTCTTACCTGGGTTCGAGAAAATACACCGTACGAGGACAATTTTATGGGTTACGGAACAAGCCGGGTTCGTTTTGTCGGACATGGGGTAGGACTAGAGCTCGATGAACTTCCGACCATTAGCAAGGGATCGAAAGAAGTCTTAAAAACCGGTATGGTGATTGCAATCGAACCAAAATTTGTTTTTCCGGGGGTTGGGGTCGTTGGGATTGAAGATACATTAGTTGTTGAATCAGAAATAGGCGCCAGATATTTATCGATAACCCCTCGGGAATTGGTAATTCTATGATATATTTAGGGGCAATCAAAGATTAAAGGAAAGGGTGATTTAATTGTTTAAGAAAATTCTTGTTCCAACGGATGCCTCCGATAATTCTCGCCGTGCCTTAAAAATAGCCCTGGAGTTAGCTGGTTCATACCAAGCTGAGGTGCTACTTCTTCATGTTAGCTACACGCCACAGGCATATTGGGGATATACAATATCGTATGGAATTACGGTTACCCAAGAACAACTTGATCAAAACGGAGAACTAGCTTTAGAAGCAACTCTTTCGGGGATTGAGCAAGGGAACATTATCATTAATAAACGCATTGAATCAGGACATCCTGTGACCGTTATTTTGGATCTGATTAAAAAGGAAGCTATAGATATGGTAGTTATGGGAAGTCATGGCTATGGCGCAATTACGGGATCGGTCCTTGGAAGTGTCAGTCAACGAGTGTTGCAACGGGCGGATTGTCCCGTATTAATTGTTAAGTAAAAGACAGTTTGTAAAAGTAAAATTAAGAGTAATAAGTCGTGAGAATGAACATGTTCGACGCGCGAGCAAGTTTAATGGCAAATTTATAGCTATTATGCAATTATTTTAGGACAAACGTCCCTGCCCACGCGGCAGGGATTTTTCCGCAGGTCGCGAATAGCACAGTAGAGAGTTGTATATGCGACGTGGAGGCAGACTGCTCATGAAAGAAAATAATGTTTGGTTGAGTCCTAAAGAACTTCAACAATTGTTGCAGGGTTCATTACAATGGAATGATGTAGAACCCCGTGTTGCCTTATCGAAAACAGGTATACGTAAGTTAGGCGAAACGGTTCCTATAAAAGAACCAGTCGCCAACCAAACCGATCGAAGGGAGAACCATCCATCCCTAGAACAAAATTCAGATTCAAAACGGTTGGAAGGAAAACCAGTAATTTGGTTACTTGGTAGTGTTGGGGTTTTAACATTATCTTCTTGGTTTTACTTTGTCCTTTTTTCAAATTAGGTTGAACAAAGATTATTATTTAGTTTGGGCTAGAGTTAAGTTCTATTACAAGACTTACTCTAGCTCAAACTATTTTTTTAAAACTCTTTGCAAAATCTTAAAAAATTGGGTATCATATAGGTAGAAGGTCAGAGAAGGTCAATAACGAGTATCCGGAGGATGTTTTAGAAATATTATAGTCTTAAGGAGTACATGACAATGGGAAACCTAGCCGATCGCATTGAAGAATATCTAAAACGGGTATTAGAACAAACGTCAGAGGGGTATATCATTTTACAACGTAGTGAACTGGCGGGTGTGTTTGCTTGTGTGCCATCTCAAATCAACTATGTATTAGATACGCGTTTTACCGTTGAACGGGGGTACTTGGTTGAAAGCCGCCGGGGGGGTGGAGGGTATCTGCGGATTGTTCGTTTGGGGTTAGGCACTGAAGGGGAGTATCAACAGGTTATAAGACAATTAATTGGTGAGCAACTTTCACGTGCCCGTTCAAGCGCCTTGGTAGACCGCCTTTTAGATGAGGAAATTATAACGACTCTGGAAGCAGCGATGATTAAGAGCATCGTATCTAGCAATGATTTAAGTGGAGAATTTAGAGATTGGGACATGTTAAGAGCACGTATGATGAAGAACATTTTGACAACCCTGAGTAGGGATGATTTGGTATAAAGGGGGAACTAGAATGCTTTGTCAACACTGTCAGCAACGAGAGGCAGTAATGCGTTTATCGATTATTGAAAATGAACAAACTCGTGAGGTGTACCTTTGTGAATCATGTGCTAAGAAAAATCAAGAAGTCAATTTTGTATTTCATCCGGCGATAGTACCAGAGTTTCTACAGGCCCTTTTTGGGTTTAATTCAAAGTCAATAGAGCAACCCTCTGAGAAAACTTGTCCGAAATGTGGAATTAGCTTTACGCAAATAACTCAAGCAGGCAAGTTGGGGTGCAGTAATTGTTATGAAACCTTTGAAAATCAGCTCGAACCGTTACTTCGTCGTGTGCATGGTGGAGGGCAGAACGTTGGGAAGATCCCGGCAAGACGTGGGGTTGCTATTAAAAATCGCTTAGAACTTAGAACGCTGAAAGAGACGCTTCAAACCTTAATTCAACAAGAAGCGTTTGAGGAGGCAGCTATAGTTAGGGATCAGATTCATCAGATTGAACAGGTGAAGGGAGGGGAAGCGAATGACTCGTAAGGAGTTACTTTTACAGCGCAGCGCCTGGATGAACGAGCCAAATTCTCCCGTTGTTATTAGTAGCCGAGTGAGATTGGCACGTAACCTTGAAGGTTTTCCTTTCCCACATCTAATTAGCTCGGAAGGGGCTGCACAGGTTGAGCAAACTATTTCTCAGGTTCTTTCGACTGGAATTGAGCCATTAGAGTATATCTCTCTAACAGAGTTGACCAACATTGAGCAACAAGTGCTTATCGAAAAGCATCTAATCAGTCCTAGCCTAAGCGGTACAACCGGAGCACGTGGTGTAGCCTTAGCCCCTGACCATCGATATTCGGTGATGGTTAATGAAGAGGATCACATTAGGATCCAAGTTCTTTTGCCAGGTAATCAGTTACAAGAAACTTACCGCTTAGCTACTGAGTTGGATGATCATCTGGAAGCCAAACTGGATTTTGCCTATCGGGAAGGCCATGGGTATCTTACTGCATGCCCAACTAATGTAGGCACTGGGCTCAGAGCTTCGGTCATGGTTCATTTGCCGGGCTTAGTAATAACCAAGCAGGTCCAACAGGTGCTTGGCGCAGTGACTCGCTTAGGTCTTGCTGTGCGGGGACTTTACGGAGAAGGTTCTCAAGCTTTTGGACACATGTTTCAAGTTTCTAATCAGATAACGCTTGGGAAAAGTGAAGAGGATATTCTCTCTCATCTAGATGCCGTCACTAGACAAATAGTAGAACATGAGCTTCAGGCGCGAGAGTTACTACGCAAGCAAATGCCTATGCTCCTAGAGGATAAGGTCTGGAGGGCTCGAGGAACCTTGCAAAATGCTCGGCTACTTTCTTCCGAAGATTCAATGCATCTCTTATCGCATGACCGATTGGGCACAGATATGGGCTTATTGCCCAAAATCAAAGATTGCTTTGCTACGTTAATTATCGATACCCGGCCAGGATGTTTGCAGTACATCTTAGATCGAGAACTTGACCCCAGTCAGCGGGACGAGGAACGTGCTCGACTGATACGTGAACGAACCACTTTGTAGTGGGATACGAAGCAGGATTACTTGAGTCAGAACAACGAACAACGATTAGGAGAGTGAAGGAATTATGAAAGGACGTTATACAGAACGTGCCCAAAAAGTTATAGCAATAGCTCACAGCGAAGCCAAACGGATGGGACATCAGGTCGTAGGAACTGAACACATTTTATTAGGACTGATTCAAGAGGGAGAAGGGATTGCTGCCCAGGCATTAACCGGATTAGGCTTGGATCTTGCAAAAATAAGGGATCAGGTTGAACAAGTTGCGGGGATAGGTCAGCCTTTTAACGGAGAAGTGGGGCTTACACCGCGAGTCAAAAAAATCTTGGAACTTGCCAATGAGGAGGCACACCGTCAAGAGGTTAATTATATCGGAACAGAACATTTACTATTAGGTCTTATCATGGAAGGTGAGGGAATTGCGGCCCGGATCTTAGCAAATCTTAACGTTGGGCCCGACAGAGTTTGGAAACAAGTCGTAAAACTCCTAGGGGGGGAATTAGAAGAAGCGATTTCTCCGGCTAATTCCGTTCCTCCTTCTCCTAAAAATGGCGGTTCTGTCAATACTCCGGCTCTCAATGAGTATGGTCGAGACTTAACACTGCAAGCCCGCGAAGGACGTTTGGATCCTGTGATTGGACGAGAGAAGGAGATAGAACGAGTTATTCAGGTCCTCAGTCGTCGAACTAAAAATAACCCGGCCTTAATAGGGGAGCCTGGAGTTGGTAAAACAGCTATTGCCGAAGGGTTGGCACAGGGGATTGTTAGTAATAGAGTTCCGGAAATACTGGTGAATAAACGAGTTATTACCTTAGATCTTTCGGCGATGGTGGCTGGAAGTAAATACCGTGGTGAATTTGAAGAGCGTTTAAAGAAAGTTATGGAAGAGATTCGAGCGGATGGAAACATCATTCTCTTCATTGATGAATTGCACACCTTAATCGGTGCCGGAGCAGCGGAAGGCGCCATTGACGCTGCCAATATTCTAAAACCAGCCCTAGCGAGGGGTGAGCTTCAATGTATTGGGGCAACAACCTTAGAAGAATACCGTAAATATATTGAGAAGGATACTGCTTTAGAACGGCGTTTCCAACCCATCACGGTTGGTGAGCCAACCGTCGAGGAAGCAATTCAGATCCTAAGTGGTTTAAGGGATCGTTACGAAGCCCACCATCGAGTAAAGATTACAGATGAGGCCATTGAAGCTGCGGCTAAAATGTCTGATCGCTATATTTCAGACCGATTTTTACCAGACAAAGCCATTGATTTAATGGATGAA
>DAIEHY010000153.1 GCA_027353165.1 Desulfosporosinus sp. | reverse complement strand
AGGGAAGATGGGGTGAATTAATATGAAGGGTTCTAATCAGGTTCTTAGAATCATTTACGCCGCTGCCTTACAGCAAGTTATGGAGAAATGCCTGGAGCACTTTTATAAACAAAACTCTGATCTGAAATTCGAGCTTAAAGGGGCTGGTTCGAGGGAGGGTGCCAAACGATTATTATCTGGAGAAAAATACGATATTATAGCTCTAGCTGATCAAGCGCTATTTGCGGAGCTGTTAGTACCCGATCTGGTGGAAAACTACTTTGTTTTTGCTTCTGACCAACTAGTTATTGGCTATAATCGCTCTTCGAAGGGAAGCAAGGAGATTACTCAAGAAAATTGGATTGATATTTTGCTTAAACCACAAGTTAGTTTTGCCCGTTCTGATCATCATTCAGTTCCCCGAGGTTATAGAACACTAATGGTTTGGCAATTAGCTGAAAAATTTTATAACAAGCCAGGTCTCTGCTCAACCTTGGAAGCCGCTTGCATTCCTTACGCTACTTACCCTCAATCATTAGATCTTTCTAGTGCTTTATTTAGGGGGAAAATTGATTATGCTTTTCTTTATTCCTCGGAGGCTAAACAATTAGGGCTTCCCTATATAGCCTTACCCTCGAAGATTAACCTCTCTAACCCTGCTTATGCCAAGTTTTATGACCAAGCTTCTGTGATAGTAGAAAGTAAGATTCCAGGAAAAAATGTCATCATTCACGGTAACCCTATCGAATTTGCCATTGGTCTATCTAAGGATAGCCAATATCCCGAACTAGCTCAATCGTTTGTCGATCTTCTTACTGGACCGGAGGGTTCTTCAATTCTGGAGGAATACGGTTTTATTCCCTGCTAATTATTTTTCATGCCTATAATTAGGAGGTATTGAAAATGGAAATTAAAACAAGTAATGAGATTAACCAGCCGCCAGAGCAGCCTAAGTTGGTGAGCCTCTTTGAGATTGCTAAGACTTTTCTTCACATAGGGCTTGTATCCTATAGTTTAGCAGCTCTAGGGGAGGCAAAAAAATCGTTGGTAGACAAGAAAAACTGGATGACCGATGAGGAATATCTGAACGGGTTAGCCCTTTCTCAACTCTTACCTGGGGCCCCTACCGTAAATCTCAACACTTACATTGGTTACTTCATAAGGGGTTTTCCCGGTGCATTAGTGGCTTGTATCTTTTTTATAATTCCTTGTTTTGTGGCCATGGTCGTTCTTGCACACCTCTATCTGAACTATAATGATGTTCCTTTAGTATCCTCGTTATTTAAGGGAGTAGGAGCTTTAGTTGTAGGTCTTGTCTTAAATACCCTTATAGATTTATGGAAAAAAGGGGTGAATACACCTCAATTAACAATCCTGGCGGCTGGCGGCTTTGTCATGGTGTATTTCTTGAAGGTGAATATTATTACTCTACTTCTAGCTGCTGGAGCCGTAAGCTCAGTGTTTGCCTTCCTGACTTTTAAATTCTCAGTTTGGAAGACCGTTATGAATAAAAAGTTTTGGGTTGCCAAAAAATCTTCTAAAAGAGCCGTTTCGGCGATTAGGTTTCAATTCAGTAAGAAGAAATACGTGAGTATGTTGATAATGCTTGCAGTGCTCCTAGCCATCAATTTTGCTATTAATTTTAGCAACCCCACTTTTCGAAATCTAGGCAACTCATTATTCGGGATCGGGGGACTAACCTTTGGGAGTGGCTACGCTATGTTGCCGTTCATACAGGATGCCATGGTTAATCAATATCACTTTGTCACCGACAAAGAATTTGGTGTAGCTCTAGCCTTGAGCTTACTAACGCCTGGTCCGGTCACAGTCATTTCCGCCTTTGTTGGCTATAAAGTGGCAGGTATCTTCGGGGCAGCCTTGGCTATGGTAAATATGTATTTACCGTCGTTTGCCGTTGTAAATATTATTTCGGATCTCTATAACCAAGCAGGCAAGGTGGATAACGTTAAAATGGTGATTAGCGGAATTGTAGCCGCATTCTTCGGGACGCTATGGGCAGTTGTTTTTAAATTAACGGGTAGCTCGTTAGTCGATTTGCCTACTTGTGGACTTGCAATAGCCGCTTTTGGAGTACAGCGGTTTACCAAAATAGATACCCTGTGGATTATTATTGCTGGAGCATTAATCTCCTTGGTTATATTCTAAGAAGGTCCATCCCGGAGGTCTTTTCGCTTATAGGGTGACCCTTAGGTCTTAAAAATTATCCATAGCTACAGAAAGCATAAGCTTTATGCGGTTCAGTTGATTAACTTCACTCGCCCCAGGATCGTAGTCAATGGGAGCGATGTTCGCTGACGGATAGGATCGTCTGATCTCTCGGAACATGCCTTTGCCCGTTATGTGATTGGGCAAGCAGGCAAAGGGCTGTAAACACACAATATTTTGGACTCCGCTGCGAATTAGCTCGACCATTTCTCCGGTGAGGAACCAGCCTTCTCCCGCCTGATTGGCTAGAGAGAGGTGGTTGGCTGCATATTTGGCTATTTCTTCGATGGGTTTTGGGGCTGTAAACCGTTTACTGGCTCCCAGGGCTTTCTTCATCTCTTTACGGTAGGATTCAATCCGGTTGATGGAGAGATTGCCAGACACCATGCCCCAAAAACTCCCCGAGAGCTTCTCATATTTAATGCGACTATCTAAAGCGCCGTATAAGAGAAAGTCTGCGAGGTCTGGGACGACCGCCTCAGCACCTTCAGCTTCCAACAACTCGACAATATTGTTATTGGCGGTAGGGTGAAATTTAACGAGAATTTCACCAACGACGCCTACCTTGGGTTTAACCAGTTCCTCGTCGAGTTCCAGATGGTCAAAATCCCGCACAATTTGGCGAATGGTTTGGTTGTAGTCCTTGCTGTTCCCGTTTCTCAAGGATTCTTGACAGCGCTCTACCCATACCTCATATAAGCGATTTGCGGAGCCCGGGACTTTTTCGTAGGGGCGTACTCGGTAGAGGACCCGCATTAAAAGATCTCCATAGATAAGTCCCCTCATTAATTTGTTAAACATTGGAAGGGTGATTTTAAAGCCAGGATTTTTCTCAAGACTCGAGGAATTCCCCGTATTTAAGGCAACGACAGGGACGTATTCCATTTGGGCATCTTTTAAGGCCTTGCGGATAAAGGCGATGTAGTTCGTCGCTCGACAGCCTCCACCGGTTTGAGAAATAATCACGGAGGTGTTGTTTAAATCATACTTGCCAGACCCCAAGGCTTTCATGATCTGTCCGACGACAATAATGGCGGGGTAACAAGCATCATTGTGCACGTATTTTAGGCCTTCATCAATCGCCGATTTATCGACGGAGGGTAAGATTTCTAAGGTATACCCCGCAAGCTCAAAGCTGGTTTTGAAAAACTGAAAATGGATCGGGGACATTTGAGGCACCAAGAGGGTATGGCTTTGCTTCATTTCTTTGGTGAAGATGACTCTCGGGAGCTGGGCAAACAGTTTCTCTGGGGTAAAGCTTCGTTTGTCACGTTCTTGGAGGGCGGCGCTCAAGGAACGCACGCGGATTCGCGCAGCCCCTAAATTGTTGATCTCATCAATTTTTAAGACGGTGTAGATTTTCCCGTAAGCCTCTAGTATTTCCTTGACTTGGTCCGTCGTTACCGCATCTAAGCCACACCCGAACGAGGTCAATTGGATTAATTCAAGAGATTCTTGTTCGGCAACATAGCTGGCGGCGGCGTACAACCGCGTATGGTAGACCCATTGATCGACAATGCGCAACGGTCGTTCGACCTCACCGAGGTGGTTGATGGAGTCTTCAGATAAAACAGCGAACCCATAGGCTTGAATCATCTCTGGAATTCCATGATTGATTTCTGGATCAATATGATAGGGTCTTCCCCCTAAGACAATCCCTTTTAATTTATGGGTTTTAATATAGAGAAGAGTATCTTCTCCTTTTTTCTTGACCTCGTCCTGATAATTGTCCAGCTCGAGATACGCTTTATCCATCGCCTCAAGGATCTCATTTTTGGGGATTCCTTCAGGGGCCAACTCTTCGATTAAGCGTTTGCCCATGCGACTCGGCTTATCGATCGGTAGAAAGGGATGATAAAAGGTCATCTGAGGAGTTCGGAGGAGGTCCATGTTGGCATGAATGGTCTCCGGGTAAGAGGTGACAATGGGGCAATTGTAATGGTTGCCTGCGCCGGGATCTTCTGTGCGATTATAGGGGAGGCAGGGATAAAAGAATTTGGTTACCCCTTTTTTCACTAAATCGACAAAATGTCCATGGACAAGCTTCGCTGGGTAACAGGCTGACTCGGAAGGGATGGTATCCATGCCTTGTTCATAGAGTTGTTTGGAGGAGCGACTGGAGAGAATCACTCGATACCCTAATTCCGTGAAGAAGGTGAACCAGAAGGGATAATCTTCGTAGAGGTTTAAAACGCGGGGAATCCCGATCGTTCCTCGGACGGCTTTGTCCGGGGCTAAGGGTTTGTAGTTGAAAACTCGTTGGTACTTGTAGGCAAAAAGGTTGGGAATCTCAGAGTGTACAACGTCTTTGCCTGCTCCTCGTTCACAACGATTGCCGGAGAAAAACTCCCCTCCATTAGAAAAAACGCTTGATCGTGACGAGGCAGTTGTTTCCGCATAACCCGCAGCGCTGGTTGGTGGTCACTGAAGAGAGTTGCTGGAGTGCCTCTCCGGTTAGGAGGGTCGTCGCATAGCCCGGTTGAAAACGCTCTCTAGCAATTAAAGCGGCTCCAAAGGCCCCCATAAGTCCGGCAATGTCTGGGCGTACCACGTCTCGCTGCGCAATTTGTTCTAAGGCCCTGAGGACAGTATTGTTATAGAACGTACCTCCTTGGACGACGATCTTTTTCCCCAGTCCGTCCGCATTCCTCAGGCGTATTACTTTGAAAAGGGCATTTTTGATGACAGATATGGAGATTCCCGCTGAAATATCCCCGACCTCAGCCCCTTCTTTTTGCACTTGTTTGACTTTGGAGTTCATGAAGACCGTACAGCGCGTCCCCAGATCGACCGGGTGCTTGGCTTCCAGACCGATCTGCGCAAATTCTTGAACGCTCATATTCAAAGAGTTGGCAAACGTCTCAACGAAGGAACCGCAGCCGGAAGAAC
>DAIEHY010000152.1 GCA_027353165.1 Desulfosporosinus sp. | reverse complement strand
GAAATCACACTTAGACAATCAAGTTATTATCAAGATTAAGAATAAATATGAAAATAAAAGCTCTACTCAGTATAGCAAGAAAGGTTAAATTTTGTCAAACAAATGAAATATCTCCATATTCGTTAAGGAATTCTTGGGATAAAACTCTGATATCAATAGATACTAAACTTTGTTCACCTTATCTTGTAAGAAACAAAGGGAGGTATTTTCAAGTGTTTAAGCATGTTAAAGATATGGAATATACGGTACATGTGGATCGGCCAGATCCCCGCTTTGCGGTCTTATTATTAGAACAATTTGGGGGGTGTGACGGTGAACTTACTGCAGCCATGCAGTATTTCTCACAGAGTGTAGGGTGTAATGATCCCAAAATTCGGGACATGCTGCAAGATATCGCAGCCGAAGAGATGAGCCATTTGGAAATGGTCGGCGAGGCCCTAGGTATGTTGATTGGTCCTGTTGATAACATTCCTAGAGATTTTCCGGCGAATCATATGGCGTTACTTGGGGGTGGCCCACTTCTGATTAATTCAGCTGGAGTACCCTGGTCAGCGGGCTATGTCGACTCGACAGGAGATCTATTTACAGATCTTTCGACCAATGCAGGGGGAGAACTTCGTGCAAAACTGATGTATGAGCGACTTCTCCAACAAACGGATGACGCCGGAGTCAAAGACATGGTTCGGTTTCTCTTAAGCCGTGAAGAATCTCATAATTTTTCTTTCATGCAAGCAATTGAAACATTAAAGGGAAGCGGAGTTAACAAAGACTTCCGAGATTCGGATTTCTCTAAGAAATACATGAACATGTCAACAGGTCAGGGAGATAGTCGAGGACCCTGGAATCAAGGTAACGAGTTCTCCTATGAGGAGAATCCAAACGAGAAGTATGGCGGACCGGCCCAGTATGGAAAAGATCCACAGCCAACCGGTGGGAAGGAAGTTGCGCCAGGCTATAATGACCATACGCGCAATAATCCTCAATATTCTCAACCTCAGGCTAAACCACATTAAGAAAGCCTAAAAGCAAAATCGTGAGAGATATATGACTAATGAACAACGCAAAAAACGGACAGTTTAATGTCCGTTTTTTGGTCATTTTTGACAGGAAAGAATTGTTGAATTGTGGTTGACAGCTATATACTTAAGGAGTAATATATTTCGAGTACGGAATATTTACAAACGTAATATTATAGGGATAAATATTCTAACTTCGAAATAATAGGATAAGGCGGTTAACAAATGGAAAATGAAAATATGAAAATTGCCAAGCTTCTCCAGGAAGTCATGCTCCTTTTCAGGCATAAGATGACTAAAGTAGTGGAGGATACTGGTATTACAACTCTTCAAATGATGATTATGGGCATTATAAGCAAGGAAAAAACGCTTAAAATCACGGAATTAAGTGGTAGGCTTAGCTTATCGAATAGTACTGTGTCCGGTATTGTAGACAAGATGGAAAAGTTAGGAATGGTAGAGAGAACAAGAAGTGAACAAGATAGAAGAGTGGTTAATGTCAGTATATCTCCCAATTTTGTGGAGATGCATAAAACCTTTCATGAACGGTTTGAAGAAACCATTGCTCTAACAATAAACAAAAGTACCCCGGAAGAACTAAATAAAATACTCGAAGGGTTAGAGGTGCTGAAAAGGCTTCTCAAAACTCAAGAATAGTGAACTGAAATTTATCCTCAGGGCTAGAGATTGAAAGAATGGAGTTGGATGTTGTGTTTAAATTGTATCGATTTTTAAAATCATATACTGCTTATATTGCGGTTGTCATTGTACTGCTCTTTGTACAAGTTCTTTCAGATCTCTATTTACCTACCTTAATGGCGAATATTGTTGACCACGGGATCGTGAACAAAGATGTCAATTATATTCTTAGAGTTGGTGGTTTCATGTTGCTTGTCGCAGCAGGGGGCACCTTGTGTGCCATTATTGCAACTTTTCTTTCTTCTAAAACTGCTGTGGGTTTTGGAAAGATATTACGGGAAAAGATCTTCACTAAAGTTGAAAGCTTTTCTTTGCATGAGTTTGACAAAATTGGGACTGCAACTCTGATTACCAGAACGACGAATGACGTGACTCAAGTTCAGCAAGTGTCCGTTTTGATCTTAAGTATGATGATCAGTGCACCGTTAACGTGTATCGGTGGTATCATCATGGCTATCCAAGAAGACCGGGGGCTGACCTGGGTGCTTTTGGTCTCGGTGCCTGTCCTCTTCGCCATTATTGGGATTGTGCTCGCCAGAGGCATCCCTCTTTTTAGACTGATGCAGCTAAAAATCGATAAATTGAATCTTGTTTTACGGGAGAATCTTACAGGTATCAGAGTTGTGCGTGCTTTCAATCGTATTGATCAAGAAAAGAAGAGATTTGACAACGCGAACCTGGACCTCATGAATAACTCGGTTAAGGTAAACAAAATCATGGCCATCTTAATGCCCATGATGATGTTGATTATGAACTTTACGACGATTGCCATTATTTGGTTTGGCGGTATTCGAATCAACAATGGAGATATGCAGGTTGGATCTCTAATGGCCTTTATCCAATATGCTACGCAAATTCTTTTCTCCTTGCTTATGCTCACCATGTTATTTATCATGGTCCCGCGCGCTCAAGCTTCGGCTGTGAGAATCAATGAAGTCTTGGATACTGATCCGGAAATCAAAGATCCCTTGAAGGGCAAGCCCGCTAGTATACAACGGGGGTTTGTTGAATTTAAAGATGTTTCCTTCAGCTACCCTGGTGCAGAACAACCTGCAATCAGCAATATAAACTTTAGCGCAACACCGGGAGAGATTACGGCAATAATCGGTGGGACCGGCTCGGGGAAATCGACGATGGTCAATTTAATTACCCGTTTTTATGATGTTGAAAGTGGATGTGTGTTGGTTGATGGGGTGGATGTACGAGAAATGAGCCAAGAAACCTTGAGAGCTAAAATTGGCTTTGTTCCTCAAAAAACAGTGCTGTTTTCGGGTACTATTGCGGAGAATATCAAATACGGCAGAGAAGGTGCCACCTTAGACGAGATCAAGCATGCCGTTCAGGTTGCACAAGCTACCGATTTTGTAACGGGAATGGAAGCAGGTTTTGATCATGTGATTGCCCAGGGTGGAACGAATGTTTCGGGTGGACAGAAACAACGCCTCTCCATCGCCCGAGCTTTAATTCGCAAACCTGAAATCTATATTTTCGACGATAGCTTCTCAGCTCTTGACTTTAAAACAGATGCTAAGCTAAGAGCGGCTCTTAAGCCTGAAATCGCTGAGGCAACGGTGTTTATTATCGCGCAAAGGGTTACAACTGTGATGGATGCCGATAGAATCATCGTTTTAGATGATGGACTGATCGCTGGAATTGGAACGCATAAAGAACTGTTAAATTCCTGTGAGGTGTATCGTGAGATTGTAGCTTCACAGCTTTCAGAGGGAGAAATAGCATGAGTGAAGAACGTAACGTTAATAAACCACAACAGGGAGTTATGGGAGGAAGACAGGGAGGACCTGGTGGAACCATTGGCAGACCTGTGGAAAAGGCCAAGAATTTTAAAGGTACTTTATTGAGGTTGCTTCAGTATTTAAGGCCACGCCGAATTCAGTTGAGTATTGTCTTTATTTTCGCCATTCTCAGTACTGTATTCAGTATTTTGGGACCGAAAATTATGGGTAATGCCACTACAAAATTGTTTGAAGGCATCATGGGCAAACTGACGTTGGCTAAGCTGGTACCTCAGCAAGAGATGTTAAGCAAATTGGCAGCTAATCCGAAAACAGCGACCCCAGAGGTAGTGGGAGGGTTAGCACAAGTTAAAGCTGGAATTGCCAAAATTATGGCTCTGAATGGCGGAAAAATTGATTTTGACTATATTCTAAGAATCGTTTTGATTCTGATAGGATTATATCTAGTGAGCGCTTTATTTAGTTATATTCAACAATATATTATGGCCGGAGTGGCCCAAAAGACGGTTTACGACCTGCGCAAAGACGTGGATGACAAGCTGTCGAGGTTGCCACTTAAATTCTTTGATGCTAGGACACATGGCGAAATATTGAGTCGAGTTACCAATGATGTAGATAATATTGCCAATACCTTGCAACAAAGTCTTACCCAATTGATTACCTCGATCGTAACGATTGTTGGGGTTATCGTCATGAGGCTAACCATCAGTCCGCTCCTAGCTTTAATTGTTATTTTAACGCTCCCTCTTTATATCTTAGTCACCACGAGTATTGCCAAACACTCTCAAAAACACTTTGCTGCTCAGCAAAAATCTCTGGGTGAACTGAATGGACATGTCGAAGAAATGTACACTGGTCATGTTATCGTCAAGGCCTTTGGACATGAGGGGAAATCCATTGACACCTTCAATGAAATTAATGACCGACTTTACGTTGCAGGGTGGAAAGCACAGTTTATCTCAGGGATTATCATGCCCCTCATGAGATTTGTAAGCAATCTAGGGTATGTTATTGTCAGTGTTGTGGGTGGAATTTTTGTCACGAATGGAAGAATAACGATTGGAGATATTCAGGCCTTTATTCAGTATTCCAGACAATTTACCATGCCCATCGTTCAAACAGCCAATATAGCAAACATTATTCAATCAACCGTTGCCTCCGCTGAACGTGTCTTTGAACTCTTAGATGAAGTGGAAGAATTACCGGATCGAGCCGATGCTAAGGTTATCTCTTTCCCTAAGGGAGATGTAAAATTTGAAGATGTCGATTTCAGTTACAAAGAGAATGAACCCTTGATCGAGGATATGAATATTGACGTCAAGCAGGGAAACACGATAGCTATTGTGGGACCAACAGGTGCAGGAAAAACGACTCTGGTCAACTTATTGATGCGTTTCTATGAAATCAAGGCTGGGAAGATTACGGTTGATGGTGTGGATATCAGAGATATTAAACGTGGAGATTTGCGGAATATCTTCGGAATGGTGCTCCAGGATACATGGCTCTTTAATGGAACGATCATGGAGAATATCGCTTATGGTCGGGAAGGTGCAACTGAAGAAGAGGTTATAAATGCTGCCAGAGCTGCCCATGCTCATCACTTTATTAAAACTCTTCCAGAAGGATACAACACCATCTTGAATGAAGAAGCCT
>DAIEHY010000151.1 GCA_027353165.1 Desulfosporosinus sp. | reverse complement strand
TATAGGTAGAAACGACTGGAGGGAGGTTGAGAAGCTTAATCAAGCAGGGAATCTAATTTTGGGAAGGGGTCAAATGTATGAAGAAAAATTTATGGTCACGATTATTAAGTGTTTTAGTGATAGGTTTACTAGTGATCACTTTAATTCCAGTGACAGCATTTGCTGGACAGAACTCTAAGAAAGCAACCGATCATCTAAACGGGCATAACCCTCAGAAGCAACATGTTTCTAAAGATAAACATTTTCATTTGAGCGGCACTATCTGGACGACTGATGCAAGTGGTTACGAAGTTAACAAAAAAATTTTTATAGACAAGGATGATGTATATTTAAGTGGAGGGCCCAATAAGGGAGGGCATTTACCCATAGGAGAATATTATATTCAAGTTACTACCCCCAGCGGGAAAACTGTTCTAGGTAAGAGTACACAAACTTATACTGTGAATGAAAGCGGAAAGTTCGAGGCGGGCTTGATCCAACTCTCTGCTGCTACAGATTTTGAAGCATCATCAAATCCCGGTGGCGTATACAAAGTCTGGGTCAGCCAAGATTCTTCCTTTCCGAAATCACAATCAAAAACAACTGCCTTTAAGATTAAGACGCCTACAGTGAACGAGGACAGTACAACAACTACTCTGAGTATTAACAAATTTTACGATCAAAACACAGATGGAGATAGAGACCTGGATAGTGAACCGTATCTCTCGGGTTGGAAGGTGAAAATTAATCGTATTGAATATAATGAAACAAAGACTTTTATCGGTGATTTCATCACCCCAGTAAACCGGCTGTCTCTAAGCCCAGGGACTTATGAAGTGACGGAAATAACCCAGCCATGGAGGGATAAACCCTATTGGGTTAACACAACTCCCGAAACGGTGAGGATAAATTTAGCACAAGGTGACTCTGAAACTGTGGAGTTTGGAAGTGTTTATCTAAGTTCTGACAATAGCCAGGGGATTAGCTATTGGGGCAATAGTCTGGGTGCTGAAGTATTCAACGATCTTGAGAATCCGTTAGGGGAACTACGCGCTTTAAACTTGCTTAGACCAGACGGTACGCCTTTTAATCCATTGTATTACAACAATATAAATGATCAAGCTGACTCTTTTAGGCCTTGGCTTTTAAGCACAAATAGTAACCTTAGATACAGGCTCTCTGCCCAATTATCAGTTTTAGAACTAAATACCTTAGCCGAGTTTGTGGATTTGGAGAGTTGCCTATATATTGGGGATCATCAAGTTTTCGTCGGCGGTGATGATGTTGTGTCCGCAAACGGTTTTGTTACTGTGGATAACCTAATTGAAGCAGCTAATCAGGCTCTTGCAATCCAAGATTTTACTGACTCGGAACCAAGTTACCAAGAGTTGCTTAAGACAATTTTAGAAAAAGCTAACGATGATGGCCACCTGATGTATGTGCATCCTACTCCACCGAATGGTCCTTACTTTAATTGAGAAGGGATAGAACTAACTTAAGTGTTTACAGTGACACTGAATGAAAATAGGAATAAAGTATAATACTACAATGAATTAAAGAGGAGATTATAATAATACACTTGACAATGGCCAGAAGTAGTATAGAATATTTAAAAATGCTAAAATGACGATGAGAGGAAATAGTACAGTCCCTCTTTCCATTCTAGAGAGCTGCCGTTTGGTGAAAGGCAGTAATGGAATAGGCTTGGAACTCTTCCTCGAGTAGCCGACCGAAATTGGATTAAAGTAGGCTCGGACGGAGCTTCCGCCGTTAAAAGGAAGGGGATATCGGAACTTCGATGTTCGAAGTTCGATGTACGTAGTTCGAACCATAGGTGTTTTTTTGGGTCGAACCACGAATCACGAACTACTAACCACGATTAGCTCCCGTATCTGCAGAGAAGACAGCTCTATTTAGTTGCTGTCAACTTGAGTGGTACCGCGAATTAACCCTTCGTCTCAATCAGAGACGCAGGGTTTATTTTATTTTGGAGGAGGAAAAAATTATGCGTAAATTATATGTCTTTGATACCACCCTCAGGGATGGAGAACAATCTCTGGGGATAACCCTGAATGTCAAAGAGAAATTAGAGATTGGCCATCAGTTAGTCAAGCTTGGCGTCGATATTATTGAAGCGGGTTTCCCGGCTTCTTCGCCAGGGGATATGGATTCTGTGCGAACGATTGCTAAAGAACTTAAAGGAGTCATCATCTGTGGGCTGACAAGGGCAGTCGCCCCGGACATTGATCTCTGTGCTGAAGCATTACGTAACGCGGAATACCCACGCATCCACACAGGTATAGGGGTATCTCCAGTTCATATGGAAAAGAAGTTAAAGCTAAGCCCTGATCAAGTCGTGGAACAGGCGGTAGCCGCCGTGAAGTATGCCAAGAAATACGTAAGCGATGTTGAGTTTTATGCAGAAGACGCTTTCCGCAGTGACCCATCGTTTTTGGTACGAGTGATCGAGAACGTGATTACCGCTGGAGCTACGGTTGTTAATCTCCCTGATACTGTCGGTTATGCTAACCCATGGGAATACGGAGAACTGATTAGTTATGTTATTAACAACGTCAAGAATATTGATAGAGCGATCGTTAGTGTTCATTGCCATAACGATTTAGGAATGGCAACGGCAAATTCCCTAGCAGGTATCAAAGCTGGAGCAAGCCAACTAGAAGGCACGATTAACGGAATTGGAGAGCGGGCAGGGAATACTTCCTTGGAAGAGGTTATCATGTCCATTTATACCCGGCGAGATGGGTACGGAGTAGAGAGCAAAATTAATACCCGTGAAATTTCTGCGACGAGCAGACTTGTCTCCAGAATTACCGGTGTGACCATCCCGGATCATAAAGCGATTGTGGGCTCCAATGCTTTCAACCATGCCTCAGGCATTCATCAAGATGGAGTTTTAAAAGATAGGGAAACGTATGAGATCATTCAACCAGAAACTATTGGAGTGCCTCAAAATATCATTAGTCTTACGGCAAGATCAGGAAGACATGCCCTTCAACATTGTCTGGAGGAGTTAGGGTATACCATTGAGGGTGCTCAGCTGGATGATGTGTATCAAAGGTTCCTACAATTGGCGGATCACAAGAAAGAAGTCTTCGACCAAGATCTTTATGTACTCATGGGGGATTCAGGAGGTATGGGAAGCAGTATTGTGCTAAAGAGTATGTCAATCGCAACCAATGGGGTTGAAATGGCCACAGCTACAATAATTCTAGAAATTGAGGGAAACTTGATTACGGATGCCGCCTGCGGTAACGGTCCTGTCAATGCTCTATTTAATACGATTGATAGGATAACAGGCAATACTGCTATCCTTGAAGATTATACCCTAAAGTCAGTGACTCGGAGTAGCGAGGCTTTAGGGGAAGCTACTGTAAAATTGCGCTATGAGGATGGTCGTCTTGTAGTAGGAAAGGGCTTTTCAACGGATATTATTGAAGCTAGTGCCAAAGCTTATATTAATGCCTTAGATAAGAGAGGCTTACGTAATGATCAGGAAGTTTAAACAAGGAGCTTGTACAATTGTTTACCGATTTTTTGAAGCAAGTTTTTTCTCTTTTAGGGGGTACAGTTCTTTATTATTTTCAGTTAAGGTTACAGGAGCGATAGCTTCTTCAAGCAGCTGACTCGATCCTGTAAAATGGGCACCCTGTTCCACTTTAAACTGTCGCGTGCAAATATCGCCAACTAAACGCGCAGTGGCATTTAATTCTAATAGGCTTGTTGCTTTAATGTTGCCACAGACTTCTCCAGCAAGGTTCACAGTACTTGCTTCAATATTAGCCTTTAAAAAGGCGCTCGCACCAATTACCAAATCGCCGGTTACTTGAACATTTCCTTCAATTTTACCGTCAATTCTTGCATTACCCTTAATGCTGATTGAACCGGTAATTTGGCAGTCGGCAGCAATAAAGGTGGTGTCTCCCCCACTGTTCAATGAATTGATTGAAGGTCTTTTAAACATCCGATTGTTCCTCCTTTGTGAAAATTGTGAACGAAAGTGGATCAACATTCTCGCCATTAACGATGGTTCCATAATGAAGATGAGAGCCTGTGCTTCGTCCACTATTACCACTATAGGCAATCAAGTCAGCTTTTTTCACTTGATCCCCTTTCTTTACTAGAAGTCGAGAATTGTGACCGTAAAAGGTTTCAATCCCATGACCATGATCAATAACAATCTTTAGGCCAAAGACTGGATCTCGGGCAGCAAAGGTAACAACACCGTTGGCCGAGGCCAATACTGGAGATCCGTAATTACAGGCGATATCAATTCCGTTATGATATTCGGTCGATCGGCCTCCGAAGGGATTGCGACGATAACCGAAGGAAGAGGTAACTTCACCTTCAGTAGGAAGAATAGTCGGTGTGTGTTCAAGCTGATCTTTCTGAAGGACTGCTGCCTCATAATATCCTTGTAACCGATTTAAATGTTCAGTGACAATTAAAACCTGATGGCCAAGCGTTTGAATGGTTGGATCAGATGATATGAGGTTTCGAGTCGTGGGCTCAAGACCCCGACTTACGCTTGCAGATGAAGAGGGGGGATTAATTTTCAGAATGGAGGAAAGTTTATCTTCTAAATCTTTTATTGTTTGCAGATCATTCGTGATTTGATGAGACATATCATTGAGCTGTGAGATTTCTTGATCCCGTTCTACAATCGTAGATTTAAGTTGATTAATATGATCTATGGTAGGTTGACGTCCTTTTACATAATGACTTAGATAGAGGTTTTGAGCAAAAAGCCCAATCACAAGAAAACCCATGAGAAGTATTCCCCCACTAAGAACTCGTCTGCTTTGTTTAGAAAACTGAAACTGGTGGGTCTTAGAGTGATCGGGTGGAATGAAGATGATGGTATATTTTTTTTTCATGAAATTCCTCCGAATAGATTGTTTTATAAAAAACTTTGACTATTGCAATAATTATTAACACCTAAGTGTACAATAAACGGCATTTCGTAGCTTGTCAACAATTCATCACGCTCAATATCCAATATCCCCCAATATACTTCAGAATAACCAAAAAAGAACCTGCCCACATCGATTGAGCATGTTCTTTTTGATTTTTTGAGAGTAACAACCTCATAGAGTTTGATTAGCTAGGCTTTAACGAGGAAGTAACCTAAGAATCTCACGAGCTTCAGCAGGGCTGGCGATGGGACGGTCTAGGGTTTCGGCAAGTTTAAC
>DAIEHY010000150.1 GCA_027353165.1 Desulfosporosinus sp. | reverse complement strand
ACCCACTCTTCGGAGGTTTTCAGTGGAATCAATGCAGGCCGTGGAGTGATCACTCGGTGACCTAGTTTGCGTGCAAACCGAAACCCATCTCCATTCGATCCAGTTCCCGGGTATGAGGAGCCTCCGGTACAAACGATGACCATGGGAGCTAAATACCGTTTTTGGCCTGCTCCTCGAACCCCTGTAACATGTCCGTCCTCAACCAAAATTTCTTCGACAGCTATGCCGGTTCGAACCTCTACTCCCTTGTCTACCAGGAAGGCCAAAAGGGCTTCAACGACCTTTTCAGCATCATCGGAGACTGGAAAAACCCGTCCACCCCTTTCAACTTTCGTCTCTACGCCGAAACGGCCAAGAAACTCCCTTAAAGCTACGTTGTCGAAACCTCGCAAAATGCTATGTAAGAAGCGGCCGTTTCCAGGATAGTGACTAATAAAATCCGAGACATTTTCCTCATTGGTTATGTTACAGCGTCCTTTGCCTGAAATGGCAATTTTCCGGCCCAAACGTTCTTTTTTTTCTAGCAAGAGCACCTTCTCTCCGCCTGCAGCAGCTTGCCCGGCGGCCATCATTCCGGCAGCTCCGCCACCAACTACTATCACCTGATACTCGTTCATTAGTTTATTCCTTCCTCTTGAGACCCCGATACCTAAAACGCAATAATTGGGGGTAATTTACAGCTCAATCATAAATTTATCCTACCATATTACACGTTAAAAGTGAATAAAGGTCACTTTGCCCATAAAACTCTTCTGTGCTAAGATTGATAATAGAAACCCTAAGACGATCAACAAATACTAAGCGTGTAAAAATTAGGAGGTATCGTTCATGAGTCTCGACCAGCGCACCACAGTTATAACCCAAATCTCTGCAGCTGCGGCTTGTAATACCCTAGCTGCTCTCCGCCTCGCCGTCACAGAAGCTTTATCTATAGGCATAAGCCCAGAAGAAATCCAAGAAGTTCTCGCCTTGGCCAAGGATATTCAGCAGCAACCCATTTCTCATGTCACTCATTTAATGGATCAACTATTACGTGAAACCAAGAAAACGACGCACAAAAACAGTGCCCACTGCGATTGCGGCGGTCACCATGCCTAAGACTGGGAACTCATAAGATGATGCTAGCCTTTTATCAGGCGATTCAAGCCTTTCACAATCCAAGCCTGGATGCTTTTTTCATCCTGCTTAGCTTCTTAGGAAGCGAACCAACTTACATTCTCTTAATTGCGGTTATTTTTTGGAATGTAGACAAACGATTTGGTTTTCGACTAGCCGTTTTATTCCTGACCTCTATGGCTTTTAACGGTTTTCTGAAAGGTTCCTTTCACACTCAACGCCCGATCGGCCAACCAGGTATCCGTTCTATTTATCTGTCGTCTGCTGCTGGGAATTCCTTTCCTAGTGGGCATAGTCAAGGAGCAGCTACGTTTTACCCCTATCTATGGCTACGCTGGCGCCAGCAAAAGCGTTGGCTGGGGATTGGCTTTCTCTTGGTTGTAGGGATTGGTTTTTCAAGGCTTTACCTAGGCGTGCACTGGCCGGGAGACGTCATAGGCGGGTTTTTATTCGGCGCCCTCATGGTTTTAGGATTTCAACGTCTAGATGAAACCTTGTTTAAACTCCCATTTTCGCTATCCACCAAACTCCTCCTCTCCACCGCCCTCCCTCTGTTATTATTACTGGTATATCACACTCGTGAGGGGTGGCAAATGGTCGGCTTTGTTATCGGTTTTACAGGCGGATACTTTCTAGAGGATTCCTTGTTGGATTATCGAGAGCGCACACGTTTTGTCCAATCTCTCTCTAAAACACTGGTTGGACTCACTCTGCTGGGGCTTTGGGTCTGGCTCTGGCACCCGTTAACCCAACACTATCTTTGGGTTTATTTGCCGGTTCTCACGTTAGGCGGGCTATGGACATCCTTTGGCGCCCCTTATCTATTTCGTCGCTTAGGTTGGGAAGGCCCTCTACTGGAAAAAGGAGTTACCACTACCCGGATCACTGGTCGAACAGGCTAAACATAAGTCTGAGTTATCAAAAATTCGTTTGCCACACCGACTGCAATACTTCGGACTTCCCTCGTGAAGTAATATCTTACCCGTTAGCAGACGATAGGACAACCGCTTAGTACTAAAGGACAAAGCCAAAGGTCGGCAAATTTCCACACAACGCCCACAATGCACACATTTCTGTGGTTCCAGAATGAGGCGCAGTGACATGATTTTATCTTCTTTTTCTGCGTCTTCGCTTACTGGGCTCATTTCTTCACGCTTCTGTAACGCCCCCTGTGGGCAAATTGCTACACATACTCCACAATTAGTAGAGGTATTAGCAACAGTTAGTGCCTGAAATGGAATTTTTTCTTCCAAAGTTTTTCCCAGAACTTCAAGGAGTCGCTGACGTGACCTCGGTATGGAATACGTCTCATCGGCAGTCAAGTTAGGTAGCCATGCCTCAATTTTCTTCATGCCTCTTTGTCGCCAACCCGTCATCCCCACACGTCGACCAACAGACTTAGATTTCTCTTCTATCGCTGACACTACGGTTTCTTCGTCCGGTCTAACCTGGATGTGAACGTTCGCATGTTCCGGCCAGTCTCCATGAATCTGTTTAAAAATCTGAACACTGGCAACACAGGCTTGACGATCTTCGCATTCAGCACAAACTCCCGTCATGATCGTTACAGATTTTCCCCTAGCCTGGAGCATAAGGGTCATCCAGCCATCTCTATCCAGAATTCCTATACAAGGTATCTCAAAACCACGGGGAATAGCCTGTGGGCAATTTAATACAATTTCTTCAGCCCCTAGAAGATAATCATAGAGTTGATCCATCGACTGGTCTACAAAACCGTCACTCGGGCACACGGCCATGCAGGCTCCACATTCTGTGCAAAGTTTAGTGTCCAATTGGCGATAGTCCGAAATTGCTTGGTGTGGACAACTTTCTATGCACAATGTGCAAGCACGGGCAAACGGTTTTTTGGTGTTGAGACAGTTTCCGTTGTGATAGACAATTTGGCATGTCATATTCTTATCCTCACTATTTTTACTTTGCCAGAACTATTTGCTTTCTGCTTTTTCAATGTTAGCCAGGAGATATTTAGCCAGTTGATTTTCCACCCCTACTAAGTGGGCTAGCATGAGCTTCTGAGCCTTTTCCTCATCATGATTCTTAATGGCCTCATAAATTAAAAAATGCTCTCTATATAATCTTTCTGGCGAATCTTTATCTTCGTAGAGCTTACTTCGACTGGATTTTAACGTCTTACGCATAGTGTCTGAGATCGTGGTCATTAGGCGAAAGAGAATCTTATTATGGGTTCCCCTAGCGATGGCATAATGGAATTGGTGATCTGCTTCTTCCCCCAAGGAATGCTTTTGAAGGTCTATGCGCATGATTTCTAAGGCTTCAAACATATCGTTGATTTCATCTTCTTCAGCTCTCACTGCCGCTAACCCAGCACCCTGAACCTCTAGAACCTTGCGAGCTTCATATAGTTCCAAGTCCGTATCTTTTTCTATAAAGAGCATCCAGGCAAGGGGTGCAACGACTGAGTCAATGTTAACCTCTCTGATGTAGGTTCCTTCACCCGAACGCACTTCGATTAGTCCCATCATCTCCAAGGCACTGATGGCTTCGCGAATGGAGGCCCGACTCACTTGAAAACGCTCAACGAGTTCCCGCTCTGAAGGCAACCTGTCGCCTGGTTTTAGTTGCCCTTCGGCAACAAGTTGACCAATTTGATCAACAATCTGTTCATAGATTTTCCGTGTTTTAATGGGTTTTAACATTCTCCTGTGTCACTCCTTCTGAATCTTAACCCTTTGTTACCTTCCTAGTGTAACATATCACATGATCAAAACCCAATAATATTTAGTTTTTTAAGAAAAATGGAAACACTTACTAACAGAAGCGTTTCCATTTAGAACAGCCTTTCCACTTAAGAACGTTTTAATTCCTTCTTACCTGCACGATACGATTCTGCCAGAATCTGAATCGTGTGAACTACTTGTTCCTGTATTCCCACATTTTCTACGCCACTTTGCAGTTGCAAGCGACATGCTGGACAGCCTGTTGCTACCGTATCCGTATGAGTCTGAGCAATATCGGCTGTTTTACGGTCAGAAATCTGAACGGAGAGATCTGGGTGCACTAGGCTAAAGGATCCCGCCATTCCACAACAACGGCCCGGCTCTTTCATTTCAATCAATTCCACACCTGGAATACTCTTTAAAATTTCTCGAGGTTCTTTATTAATCCCCTGACCACGGTTTAAGTGGCAAGGGTCATGATACGTAACTTTACGTGAAACTCTGCCCAAGCCTTCTTTTTTGAAGGGAACTTTATGGATTAGGAACTCCGAAATATCATAGGACTTTCCAGCCCACTTATCCGCCAAACCTTTGAATTCTGGATCATTGTCTAACAACTCACTAAAGACGTGTTTCCAGGCAGTACCTCCGGAAGAGCAAGCTACAACTAAGGCGTCTGCTCCATTCTTCTCGAACGCTCGTAAATTACGTTTGGCCAAAGCACGCGCAGAGACAACATCCCCATTGACCGAGGCCGGAATTCCACAGCAGCCTTGTCCGCTCGGAATAACGACTTCAATATCGTTTTCCGTAAGCACCTCGACAACTGCTTTTCCGATATCTGTGTAAAAGTAATTAATCATGCAACCCGTGAAGAAGGCCACTCTCATTTTTGGATTTTTGACACGAATGACTTCAGGATACTCGGAACGCAAAGGTTTTTTTGCTAACATAGGGAATACTTTTTCCGTTCCAATCCCAATATCAAAGCGCATCCGCGCCATACGGTCGCTTTTATGCGGCAGGTGCTTTAAGGCAACGCCTTGGAAAATACTTCCTGTCTTCATCCCAAAATCGAACATCCGCTGCATTTTTAACGCGGTGAAGGCGATCTTTTTAACCGGATGCAACCCTTTTTTGCGCACAGCTTCTGCCCGAGCAGCCAGGATAATTTTATCAAACCGAACTCCGCACGGACAATTATTATTACATGCCATGCAAGTTGTGCAAAGTGAAAAACGATCGGCCATTCCCTCAGTCATTTCAATTTCTCCTGAAAGAATGTATTCCGCTAAACTAATCTTTCCCCTTGCTACTCCAACCTCTTGACGTGTTTCTTTATAAATGGGACATACCGCTTGACAGTTTCCACATTTCATACATTTATGGAG
>DAIEHY010000014.1 GCA_027353165.1 Desulfosporosinus sp. | reverse complement strand
AAAAAACAGAGGGGTGTGCCAAAAACTTCAAAGTTTCAGCACACCCCCTTCTGGTGGGCTTATATAGATCCGATAATTTGCAGGCATATTTCTGAAATGGTGAGCCATCCGCGACTCGAACGCGGGACACCCTGATTAAAAGTCAGGTGCTCTAGCCAACTGAGCTAATGGCTCAAATAATTACATCACGAATTTAAATACTACACGAAAGTGCCATTTATGTCAAGACATTTGTCAAATCTAAAACATCTCGCCTCTTACTATGGTTTGTTCGCGGCCTGGGCCGATTGCGACCAAGGTTGCAGGTACGCCAGTCAGCTCTTCGATGCGGAGAATATAATTTTGCGCAGCCTCTGGCAAATCCTTAAAGCTACGGGCCAGGGTCAAATCTTCCTGCCAACCAGGCATTTCCTCATAAACAGGTTGAGATTGTTTGAAGATTTTTTGACTTTGTGGGAATTCTCGAATGATTTCTCCCCCTACACGATATCCAACACAGATTTTTAGTGTATCAAACCCGGTAAGGACATCAAGTTTCGTAACGGCAAAATCAGAAATTCCACTCACTCGAACTGCATAGCGAGCAATGACTGCATCAAACCAACCACAGCGACGTTGACGCCCCGTTGTTGCCCCAAACTCATGTCCATTCGCGCGCATTTTTTCTCCGGTCTCATCTAGCAGTTCTGTCGGGAAAGGGCCTTCTCCGACACGGGTTGTATATGCTTTTATTACCCCAACCACGCGATCGATACGGGTTGGGCCGACCCCTGCTCCGATACAAGCTCCTCCGGCAATCGGATTTGAAGATGTCACGTAGGGGTACGTACCATGATCAATGTCCAGCAACGTCCCCTGAGCACCTTCGAAAAGCACCTTCCCTCCTGAGAGAATACTTCCGTCAATCGCCAGTGAAGTGTCGGTCACCATCGAACGCAGTTGTTCGGCATAACCTAGGTATGTTTCATAGATATCTTCAAATTTAAGAGCTTCCTGACCATAAACCTTCACGAACAAGTTATTTTTTTCTACTAAATTTCGTTTCAACTTCTCAGCAAATTCATCTTTATCCATGAGGTCAATCATGCGAATTCCAATTCTCGACGCCTTATCCATGTAACAAGGACCTATGCCACGCTTGGTAGTACCAATTTTATGCTCACCGCGTGCTTCTTCTTCCAAGCCATCAAGAACACAGTGGTAAGGCATAATAACATGAGCATTGCTACTTATCAGTAGTTTACCCGTCTTAATGCCCCGCTCGGCAAGGTAACCGAGTTCCGTCAACAAAACCTTCGGATCAATCACGACACCATTGCCAATGACAGAGGTTTTATCTGAATAAAGGATTCCCGAAGGAATAAGGTTAAACTTAAACTCTTCTCCATTGACTACAACTGTATGACCAGCATTGTTTCCACCTGCGTAACGGACAACGACATTCGCCTTTTCAGCTAGGAAGTCCGTGATCTTACCTTTTCCCTCGTCACCCCATTGAGAACCTATTAATACGACAGCAGCCATTGATTATTCCTCCCATCTTTCATAAAGAAAACTCGGCTAGTTTCTTCTTGCCATCCTTGGCCAGCGTGTTATAATCCCAATCGGCTAAAGATATCATCAACATGCCCCAAGTGGTATTTCAAATCAAACAAGCCCTGAATTTCTTCTTTGGTCAGATAACTTACCACACGAGCATCCTCTGAAACAACTTCAATGAAATCAAGCCCCAGATCCCAGGCTTGAAAAGCATCCTGTTGAACCCAAGCATAAGCTTCTTCTCTCATACATCCATGTTCGACCAAGGCAAGGAGAACACGTTGAGAAGACGTCAGTCCAAAGGTCTTCTGAAGGTTTCGCTTCATTTGATCCTCGCGAATTTTAAGACCCGCTATAACTTTCGTCATCTGACGGAACATGTGATCCAATAAAAGGCAACTATCCGGAAGAATTATCCGTTCCACTGAGGAATGGGTCATATCTCGTTCATGCCAGAGCGCCATATTCTCCATCGCCGCTAACGCATTACCACGTAGTAGCCGTGACATTCCGGCCACCTGTTCACATACGATTGGATTACGTTTGTGAGGCATTGCCGAGGATCCTTTTTGCCCAGCAGCAAACGATTCTTCAACCTCCAGTATATCAGTCCGTTGTAAATTACGAATCTCTGTCGCAATCTTTTCCAGCGTACCTCCGATTAACGCTAACGTGGTCACAAAGTGCGCATGTCTGTCTCTTTGTAGGATTTGATTACTCACTAAAGCTGACTCTAATCCTAAGTGGAGGCAGACTTCCTCCTCAATATCAGGCGAAACGTTTGCATAGGTCCCTACTGCTCCAGAAATCTTTCCGGCACTCACGGAAACGATTGCCTGATCAAGTCGTTCTTTTTGACGATCTAGTTCGGCAATCCATAAAGCGAGCTTCAAGCCGAACGTTAGCGGCTCAGCATGAATACCGTGCGTTCGGCCAACCATCACCGTATATTTACTTTCCAGTGCCCGCTTAACCAACGCATCTCTAAGCTCTAGCAGGTCACTCTTTAGTAACAAGCCTGAATCCCTTAAAACAAGGCTTAAAGCAGTATCCTTTACATCAGAAGACGTCAAGCCAAGATGGAGGTATTTTCCGGCTTCTCCAATCTCCTCAACAACCGCTTGTAAAAAAGCAATCAGGTCGTGACGAACAACAGCCTCGATTTCTAAGACCCGTTTTGGATTTACTTTAGCCGATCGTCGGATTTCCTCCATGGCTTCGAGAGGTATTTCCCCCCGTTTCGCCATGACCTCAGCGACGGCTAGTTCAACTTCTAACCAACGTTCATATTCATATCCTTCTTGCCATAGCTTGCCCATTTCAGGGTGAGTATATCGTTCGAGCAATCCTTCGCCCCCTGTCATTTCTGAACTTCTGATCATACTGCCTGCACCTATTTTACTTTAGCTACGATATCCCGTCCTACCACAACTCCGGTTGCCGAAGCCTGCATCAAACCTCGGGTAATTCCTGCTCCATCCCCAATCGTATATAATCGTGGGATTTCCGTTTCAAAGTTAGTTTTCACCTTGACCTTCGAAGAGTAGAACTTAACCTCCACCCCATACAACAACGTGTTTTTAGCATACATACCCGGCGCGATTTTATCAAATGCTTTAAGGGTTTCGATTAATGAAGTTAAATACCGTTCTGGAAGCACATAACTAAGGTCTCCAGGAACTGCAGAAAGCAGTGTTGGAATCGTCGTGGACTGGTGCAAACGGCTTTCCGTTGTGCGCCGTCCTTGGAGAAGATCTCCCAAACGCTGAACCATGACTCCACCACCCGTCAACATGTTCGCCAGTCGGGCAACATAACGACCGTATTCGATCGGTTGGTTAAAGGGCTCTGTAAAGCGAGTTGAAACCAATAAAGCAAAGTTGGTGTTCTTGGTTTTCTTATCAGGATCAGCATAACTATGCCCATTAACCACCGCTATTCCTCCGTCATAGTGCTCCTCAGAAACCACACCACCTGGATTGACGCAGAAGCTTCGAGTCTTAAGATCATAGGTATCTGAATAATAGACGAGTTTTGGTTCGTAGAGTTCGCGTGTTAAATGGTCCAGAATCGAGTTTGGTACTTCAACTCGTACTCCAATATCAACTTCATTATTTTCCGTGGCAACGCCTAAACGAATGGTCTGCTCAGCAAGCCAATTTGCTCCCCCTCTGCCAGGAGCAGCAACTACGTAACGGGCGGATACCTCATCCATTTCTGGCTCGTCCCGTCTCTGAATAGTTGCCCCTAAAACCCCTTGCGGACCGGCCAAAATATCTTTAACTTCTGCGAGTTCCCAAAAAGTTGTATTTGTATGGGTCATGAGATGTTCATACATGCCCTTCAAAACATCATAAGCCAACTCGGTTCCCAAATGACGTATTGGGCAATGAATCAACTGAATATTATGGCGGGAAGCCTCATAACGGATCTCTTCCACCCGGTGGTTATCGAGGCCATATACAGTTTCTTGCGCTTTAAATTGACGGTAAATAGAATCTGTATAATCAATCAGTTCCTGGGCTTGAGATTCTTTCATATATTCAATCAATCGACCGCCAACTGCAGGACTTAAAGAGAGTTTCCCATCACTAAATGCCCCTGCTCCCGACCATCCTCTGGTAATCGCACATGGATTGCAACCAACACAAACTCCCGTTTCACGAGCTGGGCATTTTCTCTTTTCAATCGTTCTGCCATTATCCACTATAAGAATTTTTAACGTTTGATTGTGCTTTGATAACTCTAAGGCCGTAAAAATACCGGCTGGACCGGCTCCTATGATTAAGACATCGACTTCATGTTTCAATAGTATCCCCTCCTAGAGCCATCTTCTGTTCCCAACTAGCAAAGATTCTTTAGTCACAAACACTTTCATCTTAACAACCCACTTCCTCCTTGTCAATCCAATAATCGAACATTATTCATAAATATACATAAAACATTCGACAAATTTAGAGGTTATCTACCTTGCTAATTTAGTATTTTTAAGTGACCTCGCACAGCTAGAGAGGACTTTTACCCCAAATCTAAATCGTTACAACAATCAAAAAGCGTCCCGTTTCACTTTAACTTTCAAAGTGGAGTGGGACGCTTCTGTCAAAAAATTCATTAAGCCATTTGATGTTGTCGTTCAAGATTCACAAATTTAGTAAATTCTTTGAGAAAGCCTAATTCTACAGTTCCTACAGGACCATTACGATGTTTGGCAATGATTATCTCTGCAATCCCTTTTTTCTCAGATTCCGAATGGTAATACTCATCTCGATAAATAAATGAAATTAGATCAGCGTCAGCTTCAATGGCCCCCGACTCCAATAAATCTGACATAATAGGCCGTTTATCCTGACGTTGCTCAACTCCACGATTAAGCTGTGACAAGGCAATGACAGGGACCTTTAGTTCACGGGCAAGCCCTTTTAGAGTTCTCGAGATTTGCGCCACCTCCTGCTGTCGGCTTTCTGTCTTCTTTCCAACCGATAACAACTGGAGGTAGTCTATAATAATCATTCCTAAATTGTGCTCCATCTTTAATCTACGGGCTTTGGAACGCAATTCAGCTAAGGAAATTCCTACGGTATCATCGATAAAAATTGGTGCGTCAGAGAGTGGCCCCACAGCACGAGTTAATTTCGGCCAATCAGTATCGAGCAAATCACCAGTCCTTACCCGCTGTTGGTCAACCATCGCTTCTCCACAGAGCATCCGCTGCACTAATTGTTCCTTGGACATTTCTAAGCTAAAAATAGCAACTGGCACTTTCGCCCGAACTGCTGCATTTTGAGCCATATTTAAAACTAAAGCGGTTTTTCCCATTGAAGGCCGGGCGGCAATAATGACTAAATCAGAGGGTTGCCAACCCGAAGTCATTCGGTCTAATTCCGTGAAAAAAGTCGGAACACCCGTAAGATTTCCTTTATGGGCATAGAGATACTCGATTTTCTCAAACGTTTCTAATAAAACGTCGCGAATAAAGCTAAATCCATCTTTTACTCGACGCCTCGAAAGATCAAGAATTAGTTTTTCAGCCTCTTCTAGGAGGTTACGTGCCTCTTCTCCGGGCTCATATCCCCGTTCCAAAATACTGTTAGAGGCCCGAATTAACTGACGCAAAAGTGCCTTTTCCGTCACTAGTTTAGCGTAATACTCCACATTGGCTGCCGAAGGAACAGAACGAGCAATCTCAGAAATTGTTGCAATTCCGCCGACCTGTTCCAAACGCCCTTGCTGACGCAAGATCTCGGCGACACTTACAAGGTCTACAGGGTCTCCTTTTTCAAAGAGATCCCGAATTGCCGAAAAAATTAAACGATGATTATCTCTATAAAAGTCTTCCGGTTGAAGTATTTCAAAGACTGAACTTCCAGACTCCGGTTCGAGCATCATCGCACCCAAGACCGCTTGTTCGGCCTCTAAATTCTGTGGTGGAACTCTCAATAGTTCCATATCCTCTCCCCTTCCGACCCTTAACCTCTCTAGATATAAAGAAAACGCAAGTTATACTTTTTGACTAGTCCTAAAAGATATGACTCATAGCCTCTTCGATCGTACTGACAGCGACCACTTCGATCCCTTGCAGACTTTCTGGTACATCTGCCCTGTTTTCCGATGGGATCAAAACTTTGCGAACTTCAACCTGTTTTGCTCCAAAAATCTTTTCGTAAATGCCACCGACCGGTTTTACTTTGCCTTGAATAGAAATCTCCCCAGTAACAGCTATATCCTGGCGAAGTGGTTTCTTTTTCAGAGCACTATAGATTGCTAGTGTTGTTGCAAGTCCGGCTGAGGGACCATCAATTTTTGCCCCACCCACAATATTAACGTGCACATCGTAATTCCGTAAATCTTCTCCTGTCAGTTCACGGATGACGGCAGTAGCATTAAAGACTGCATCTCTAGCCATACTTCCTGCCGTTTCATTAAATCGAACAGTACCTTTACCCTCACGACCTGGGAAGGTAATCGCCTCAATCTCCAATACTGAGCCTAAAAATCCTGAGACGCCAAGCCCCAAAATTCTCCCCACTTCAAAGCCTGCTTGAACCTTTCGAACAATATAGGGAGTGAGTCGCGCAGAACGCAGGACCTCGTAAACATCAGCACAAGTTACTTGGGCGACCTCTTGATCCGGGTTTCGATATCTAGTCAAGCCGTAGGCATCCGTTAGAATACTATTTGCCTTACGCCCCTCGATCACATAGTCACTGATTATTTCAGGGACATTGTCTTCCAATGTCACCCCCAGTTTTTGGGCGGATTGGCGAACAATGTGCTGAACATTTCTGGGCTCAAGGGGGACAAAAAAAACTTCAGAGCAACGAGAACGAAGGGCCGGATTAAGCTCAGCCGGATCACGTGTCGTAGCTCCAATAAGTACAAAATCAGCAGGAGCGCCTTCATCAAAGAGTTTCTTTATCCACAGTGGCACCCGAGTATCCCCAGGATCATAATACGAGGAATCAAACGCCACGCGCTTATCTTCAAGCACTTTAAGCAGCTTATTCAAAAGCAAGGGATCCATTTCCCCTATTTCATCAATAAATAGAATCCCACCGTGAGCGTCACTCGCCAACCCCATTTTGGGTTCCGGTATGCCTGTATCTGCTAAATCATGCTTCGCACCTTGGTATATTGGATCATGCACTGATCCTAAAAGAGGATTAGTCACATCTCGCGGGTCCCATCGCAACGTCGTCCCATCCACTTCGATAAACGGGGCTTCTTTGACAAAGGGAGATTGGGGATGGCTCTTGACCACTTCTAAGGCCACTCGGGCAGCCGAAGTTTTACCGACTCCCGGTGGACCATAAATCAACATGTGCTGAGGATAGGGTGTTGCTAACTTTGCAAGAAGCGCTTGCAATGCGCTCTCCTGTCCTACTATCTCCTCAACAGTCTGTGGCCGCAAAACATCTGAAGCTGAGCTTTTTAAGGAGACTGTATTCATCTTTTCGAGCACAGCCAACTTTTTAAGAGTTTGTGCATTCTCCGGACCAGACGATTCTTGAAGCACATGCATTTTGATTTCTTTGACATAATCCTCGTGCCGATCCTGTATTTTTTCCGTAACAACACGTTCCAAGCGTTCTTCTACAGAACGCCGAGCAATGAGATCCGCAATCTGTTCCTCGATCTCGTCTAAAACCTGAGGGATTTCAGCTTTACTGGGAATCGTTTGATCTGTCGGATCGTCGGACAGAATTTTGCGTAGACCGGTAACTCGTTCAACAAGCTCATTCGAACGCATCAGCTTGAGCGCTTCCAAACGACTAGCCTTAAGTACTAGTTTGTCTGTTCCATAATAATTGGAAAGTAAAACATAAAGTGCCTCAACTTCCCTACTCCACTCTTCTTCGTCCGGTAACCGTTCACTCAGATCTTTATGATTTAACCATTTTGTCAAAATCCCTTTCATCAGGGGTCCCCTTTCGTGGTTCGCGGTTTGTTGTGCTACAGTACCAAATTCTATAGTCCAGAAACATGCACCTGAAGCTTAGCAACTACCTCTGGATGCACTTTTACGTGGACCTCAAAATCCCCTAAGGTCTTAATTGGGTCTTTTATCTCCAATTTGCGTTTGTCCACTTCGATACCATGCTGTTTTTTTAAGGCTTCGGTGATCTCTTTGCTAGTTACTGAGCCAAATAAACGACCGCCTTCACCTGTTTTCGTCTTCACTTCGATTAACAGGGCATTGAGTTTAACGCCTAATTTGATGGCATCTTCTTTCTCTTTTTCCTTACGACGTTGTTCCACTTCTTTCTTATGAGAAACGTCCTGAATATTTCCGGTAGTTGCCTCGATCGCAAGCTTCTTCGGGAAAAGAAAGTTTCGAGCAAATCCATCAGCAACTTCTAAAATCTGCCCTTTTTTCCCCGTTCCTTTTACATCAGATTGAAGAATAACCTTCATGAAAATCCCTCCTTATAATTCTTCGGGTAGTCGTCGAAAATTGAATACTAGATCAAAAAGTCCAAACATGATAATGCTTACAACCGTAAAAAAGAAATAAATAAAACTCGAAATAATGAGTATCCATTTAAGAACTCTTGGAATTTTAGGCGATTTCAATAAATATAAATAGACAGCAGTGCCTAAAACCAAGGTTAAGGCTCCATAGATTACCATCAGATTAATTCCTAGACCCCGAAAAGCCGGCCAAGAAAATTGATCCCCTAACAGGTAGCAGCCAATGCCTACTATTGCACCCCAGATTGCATACCAAGGCAGACGCCAACGTGTAAACGGGGTCCATCCCCCGTCGTCCTTGAGCCATCGCCTCATAATATAGTAAACAACTCCAAACTCTAGTATAGCTATTAGCGCAGCGATACTTGGAACCACCAACAAATAAAGTTGAATTCCTTGTTCCAACAATGCTCGGAGCTGTGTCTCAGTAACCCCTTGTTGTTGCATCACAACCAATAATCCTGAAGCTTGATATTGCTGAACTGTCGAATTGATCAAATCACTCACCGTTTTCAGATCAAATCCTTGAATGACAAAAGGAAGAGTGGGTACCGCTCCTAAAATTGCGGCTAACGTAGCCCCCCAAAAAAAGGTGACGTTTACCGGCCAACGCTTCTGCCAACCGAGAACCCCCAACAACCCCGCAAAGGGTATAAAACCCATTTGATTAAGTGCTATTATCCCGAAAGCAACTCCTGCTGCAATATAACCACCCAGAAGAAAAATGACTGCTCTGGGCAAACCTTTACGTCGCCCAACTAAAAAAACGGCGATTAACATCAGGGCTTCCCAAAAAAATCCCCAGGTCCCCCAAAATATCCCCACCCAAGGAAAAGTTAATAGGATCGCCCCTGCCAAATAATCCTGCGCCAACTCATCACTAATATACATTTTTGCGTCTCCCACATCCTTAGTCTTCAGGGGCAAGGTAACTCAAGAGCAAGCTAAAATCTCCCCATTGTTTTTCAAGATTCATTTCATCCGTGTCTTTTAAGCCCTCTAGGCGTTGCAGAAGCATACGATCCAATCGTGAAAAGTCAAACCCTAATCGTCTCGCTAATAAATAACTCATTCCAACTAGATCAGCCAGACCCTGAATCATCTCGTCCTCTGAACCACTAAGCGTTCCATGTTGGATAAGCCACTGAGCCTGAATTAAATTTACCTTAAGTTCATCAATGGCCTTTAGCCCTTTAACGACATCAACTTCAACATTTCCCAGGAATGACCCCTCCTAACTCGATTAATATCGAACTAAATAGTCTAAAGAATTCGCTGTACTATCACACTACAGTTCGTGATCATAAGACTAATCTCCTGCACCTATGTGCTATGAAAATTTAACCAAGGTATTTCAACTTACTGATACTATAATAAGAAAAAGGGAGCTTAGCTCCCTTTTTCTACTCAACACTATATGGCAACAAGGCGATACTACGAGCACGTTTGATGGCCAAAGTTACTTGGCGCTGATGCATTGCGCAGTTTCCAGAAATACGACGTGGTAATATCTTGCCACGATCAGTAACATATTTGCGTACTTTATGCGTCTCTTTATAATCCATGGACACTACTTTATCGACACAAAAACTGCATACCCGCTTCCGTGGGCGACGTCCGCGTTCACGTTTCATACTAATTCTCCCCTTCCCCTACTTAGAATGGGATGTCATCATCCAAATTAACCTCATGTCCAAACGAGCCAGTTCCACCTGGAGAAGTAGATACATTCCCCCCGCCAGAATTGTCCTTTGGACTTAACAAATGAACATTTTCAACAACAACTTCTGTAACCCAACGTTTTTGACCATCCTGGCCGGTATACGTACGAACCTGGATTCGGCCTTCTGCAGCCGTCAGTTTTCCCTTGGCCAAATAATTCGCACTGAACTCCGCAAGTTGCCGATAAACCACACAGGGTATAAAGTCTGCTTCACGTTCTCCCTGAGCATTTTTAAAATTTCGATCAATGGCTAAAGTGAAATTAGCAACTGCAACACCTGTCGGCGTATAGCGCAACTCAGGGTCTTTCGTTAAACGACCAATCAAAACAACCCGATTCAACATTGTACCCCACCGTCCTTCTAGTCATCTTTTCTAACTGTCAGGAAACGGATTACATCATCAGAAATTTTCATAACCCGTTCAATTTCCTGGGATGTACGGCCTTCGCCATCGAAGTTCATCAGGATATACTGGCCCTCTTTGTAATCGTTGATTTCATAGGCCAATCGACGCTTACCCCACTTTTCAACCGTCAGGTTCTCTCCGCCATTGCTGGCTACAAGCCCACCTAAACGTTCAACCAGTGCAGTGGTAGCCTCTTCATCCAGATCTGGCCGGATGATATAAAGTAATTCATACGCTTTCATATTTGCACCTCCCCTCGGACTAAGCGGCCCCGATTAACGGAGCAGGGATATTTATACTAACAAGCTAAAATTATACCATGGTGTTTCATAAAAAGCAAGCTGTGCCAAACTTATACATTAAAACGGAAATGCACAATATCTCCGTCATTCATAACATACTCTTTGCCCTCTAAACGAACTAACCCCTTGTCCTTAGCACCGTTCATACCATTGAATTCGACAAAATCCTTATACGCGACCACTTCAGCCCGGATAAAGCCATGCTCGAAATCCGTATGGATTGTCCCAGCCGCTCGGGGTGCCTTCGTCCCCTGATAGATTGTCCAAGCTTTAACTTCCAGTGGGCCAGCTGTAAAAAACGTCATTAGACCCAGCAAATGGAAAGCCACCCGAATCAAGCGGTCAAGCCCTGACTCTTCAAGCCCCAAGTCCTGTAGAAATCCTTCTTTCTCGTCAGGCTCAAGTTCGGATATTTCAGCCTCAATCTGCGCGCAAACCACGACAACTTCGGCACCCTCTTCAGACGCTATTTTTTTGACTTGTTGGACGTAGGGATTGTCTGAAGCTGTGGAAAGCCCCTTTTCACTGACATTGGCAACGTAGAGGACTGGTTTCAAGGTTAAAAGTGAAAACCCCTTTAGAATCTCTTGTTCCTCAACTGAATAGGTCAACGACCGGGCGCCTTTTCCTTGATTAAAGACCTCTTTTAACCGCTCCAAAAGAGCCACTTCAATAGGAGCCTTTTTATCTCCCGTCTTTAATAATTTCGACGTTCGTTCCGACCGCTTCTCCACGCTCTCCATGTCGGCTAAAACCAATTCAAGATCTATCGTCTCGATATCCCTTTTAGGGTTGACATCCCCCTCGACATGGATGACATTCTCGTCTTCAAAGCAACGTACAACATGCACAATGGCATCTACTTCACGGATGTGAGATAAAAACTTGTTGCCAAGCCCCTCTCCCTTGCTCGCACCTTTAACAAGACCGGCAATATCGACAAACTCGACAGTTGCTGGAACAATCTTTTTAGGATGTACCATATCAGCAAGGATTTGCAAACGGGCATCCGGCACTTCAACCATACCCACATTCGGATCAATCGTGCAAAATGGGTAATTCGCCGCTTCGGCACCTGCTTGAGTAATTGCATTAAACAGCGTCGATTTACCGACATTTGGCAAACCAACAATTCCTGCATGTAATGTCATTTCGTTACCTAGTTAAGAAAACTTGGACAAACCTTAACCTTATCCTTTCAAGTTTTTTTGTACTACAGAAAGTATAACTTCGTCAATAAATATCTTTTCCAAGTTTTAAACGTATTATTGCATTCTTAAACTCAACTCGATCAAAGCTATCTCAACGATTATAAGTGATTTTAAGCCATTAATCCAGATTATCTTCCACCCGCTGTAAAATCTCTTTTAAATTTCGTTCAAGCTTAACCCTAGGGATCCACGCTTGATGTTGACAGCCTAAACACTGGATTCGAAAATCCATACCCGTTCGCATTACTTTCCAATCTATGCTTCCACAAGGATGTGGTTTACGAAGACGAACAATATCCCCTACCTTCAACGGAATCATCGGCTTCCTCCCTTGTTCCTCTTTGGTCTACCGCTCCATGGAATCCGCCATAATAATACCATGTAAGTTAGGCGTGCGAATTCCTTCTTTCAAAAACTCCCTATGTATTTGACGGCGCAGTTCTCGCTCTAAGCTCCATTGCTCATTGGGTTTGGTATAAGCAATAACACGCAAGATAGCAGTTCTTTCTCCGAATTCAATTACCCCCTGAACAGTGGGTGCGTCAATAATCTTATCCCCGAATTCTTCACTAACTCTCTCACAAACAGAATGCATTACTTCCATAGCACGATCAAGGTCTTCTTCATAAGGCATCTGAATATCGACCAAAGCTCTCATTTTACCGCGACTGAAATTAGTGACGGCGCTGATACTGCCATTGGGAATTATATGAAGTTCTCCGCCCCAATCTCTGAGGTGTGTGGCTCTAATTCCGGTCTCTTCCACAGTTCCGGAAAATTCACCTGCCTTCACATATTCCCCAACCGAGAACTGATCCTCAAAAAGAATAAAGAAACCCCCAATCACATCTTTAACTAAGCTTTGTGAACCAAATCCCAGAGCTACTCCCAAAACGCTTGCCGATGCCAACAATGTCCCTGTATCAAAATTAAAAAGATGTTTAAGACTGTGCAACACAACTGTAAACGTTATCATATAAAATGAAATACTCCGAAGAAGTGAAAATATCGTATTCGCTTTTCGCTCATCCAGAAGGTGTTTCCCTTTTCTCTCTACCAGCAAACGTCTAAATGTATAAATCAAAAATCCATAGGCCAATCGAGCTACGATCAGAATTAGCACAATATATAATACCGTGTTAAACACCGTAGCCCCTAATTCCTTCCAGTCATAATCTCCTAGTATCTCCTGAATCCATGCGACATTCATATCTTTAGTCGTCCTTTGCTGATTCTACTTATCACTTTTTATACGTTAGAAATGCGTGATACGCTCTGATCATCATGACCAAATCTATCACAGAAATGGTCTCCCATGGAGCATGCATGCTTAGGACGCCTACACCGCAGTCCAAAACTTCCATTCCATAAACGGCCATGTATTGAGCAATTGTACCACCGCCGCCTTGGTCAACCTTTCCCAATTCTGCCGTTTGCCAATCTATCTTAGCCTCATCGAAAATTTGACGTATTTCTGCTACAAATTCCGGATTAGCATCGTTAGAGCCATACTTTCCTCCTGAACCCGTGTATTTACTAATTACGATACCACGTCCCAAAAAGGCGGCATTCCGTTTATCCATCACCTCCGAATAATTTGGATCAAAGCCTGCAGCAACATCCGCTGAAAGAGCTTTACTCTGAGCCAGTGCCCGACGAACCAATAGGCCATTATAGCTTCCGTTTTGCAGGTTGATAAGCTCCGCAATAAAATTTTCTAAGTAGCGGGCTTTCATACCCGTGTTAGAATCGCTCCCTATTTCCTCTTTATCCGATAAAAGAACAATCGTCGTCCACTCAGGTTGTTCAAGTTCCTCAATTGCTTTCCAAGCTGCATAAGCACAGACACGGTCATCTTGCCCGTACCCGGCAATAAAGCTCCGGTCTAAGCCAGCAAAACGCGCCTTTCCCGCTGGCACAATTTCTAACTCTGCGCTGACAAAGTCATCCTCTTCTATCCCATATCGTTCCTTCAGAATATCGAGAACTGCTGATTTGACACGCTCATCTCCCTCCCCAGGAGACGGTTTATGTCCCAACAATATATTTAATCCCTCTCCGGTTATTGCCTCGCGTAATTTCTTGTCATTTTGTTCTTTGGCTAAATGGGGAAGCAAATCCGGAATGGTCAAAATTGGATCCTCGTCATCTTCTCCAATCACAATTTCGATTTTGGCTCCATCACGTAAAAAGACGACCCCATGAAGTGCTAAGGGCAGCGCTGTCCATTGATATTTCTTAATCCCTCCGTAATAATGAGTTTTAAAAAATGCCAAACCTTCTTCTTCATAAAGTGGACGTTGTTTAAGATCTAATCTAGGAGCATCAATATGAGCCGCAACTAATCGAAAACCCTCTCCCAATGGACGGAGTCCCGCAATCGCAAAAATCCCCGCTTTTCCCCTCACCGAAAGCCTGACTTTTTGACCAGCCTTAAAACTTGTGGTCTCATCGAGTTGTTGAAACCCTGCGTTTTTAGCCCATCCTTCAAGAATCTGCCATGATTCACGTTCTGTTTTTCCTTCACTGAGAAAAGAAATATAGTCTCTCATGGCTAAGCCTTCATTTTCGGATAGACTATAGTGATCCCAGGCTGATGTTAATTTCTTAGTCCCCATAACAACGCACCTCCTACACTGTTCGTTATTATTCGCCTCAATCGTTACATCTTCAAGTCTATATAGTTTTCTTCTTCTAAGTTTTAATTATGTGCTAAAACCAATTTCCTTTCTCCACGGATAATGGATCAAGTAGGCTCTGACGTAGCTGTGCCGATAATACTCGATCCAGAACATCAAAAATCTCTATCAGATATGGGTAAAAGGTAGAATTCTGAATCAGCGCATTAAAGCTTCCACCGACACCTAAATGCAATAAAGGGAAAAACAAACCCGCTAAAACAGATAATCCAAGCAAAGAACTTAATCCTCCGAATACGAGACCTCCTCCACGATTTAGAGACCCGCTCCAACTGCCAAACGGACGAAGTAATATTGCAACTATGAGTTGAATTAGAACTACCGCTGTATAGAAGACAACGCCAAAAGCAATTAAATTTAAAAGACGCTCTGTAAGTACCCCCGCCAGACGGTGCCCCAATTGTTCAACTGTTTGTGAAAGGGGTAAACTTGAAAGATTCTGCGTAGAAAAGAGACTGCGTAATTCTGGAGGCAACGATCCTAAAATCTTTCCTAAAAACTGCCCTTCAAATGCATCAGACTTGGATTGAATTGCAGGTAAAACTGCACGATAAACTATAGGCTCTAACCATTGCTGAAGGGGGAAATATTGTTGCACCCAACTAAGTGCCTCCTTATATTTCCAGACGGCAATCAGGAATCCTGCTATTCCACTAAGGAAGTTGACAATGCTTGACAGTAGACCCTTTTGATAACCGCGCAAAGCCCCTAATAAAATAAACCCAAGAATTAGAACATCTATAAGATTCATGGTGACCCCTCTTCCTAGCTTCAGTTCTAAACATATTCGATTATTATCATCGATAATCCTGCTCACTTAGGACCTATAAAAAATCAAAAAAGGCAGCGTCTTGCTGCCGTCCCATCATAAACTATAGCCCAATCGGTTGGCGGGGATGCGTGCGAATCGAACACACCTCGGAACGTTCTGCGTCCCGACACGCGGATTTGAAGTCCGGGAGCAGCACCAGCCACTATCCATCCCCATACTATCAACAATCTTAACACATTTATACCTATTAGTGAAGTTCTAGTCCCAAAATACCATAATGTTTAATACGTAGCGAATAGTTGCCAAGCAAATTGTACACATTATTAATGGTATAAATAATAATTGGGCTCATTCCCAGAAAGGAGACTTAGGATGGAACGCTCGAATGTCAAATTCTCAAATTTGACCAGTGATCAACTTAAAGAAGTACAGGCCCTTGAATCAAAAATTAATTCGACTACTCAAGGCCATGAAACCATTCTAATTGCTTACGCCACTTCCGAACAATCATAAAGTAAATCTCCTTCACGTCACCAAGCCATCATGGTGATTTACTAATCTTGAACAACCTGTTCTAGTTCTGGCTACAGGAGCCTTCGATAGTCGAACAACAAGTTTTTACGCAGGAATCTCTATTTAACTTTATAGTGCTGGCAACTTCCTTCTAAAAACTGTTCAACCATCTTAGTTACTTCTTCTTCTCTCATGGTGAGATTCATTAACTGATATCTGGCTTGCATTAATGCTTTAACACATTCTAAGGCTAAATCTGTCAAGTGAGTACAACCTTCTTTTAGTCCCACCGCCGCTTGTATTTGCCTTCGAACACTTCGGTTCAAATTAATACCCATTAGTTTTTTAATTCGATCTTTAGTGCATGCACAGTCGGTATGCGGAACACGTCGAAGTTCACCGTCAGCAGAAGTAATAGTGTTGCTCTCCAAGTCTACTTTGATTGACAGACAGAGTTCATGATGGGTATCTAAAAAAAATCCCTCTACCCTCAATGTTTCCTTATCTTCTAACCGAACATTTACGGATATTGATCGATTGAAAAGATACATTTCTTTCACCTCATTTTTGTACTTAACTAGTTCTAGCTTCAATTATATCTCAATTTGGGAACAAAGAAAGACCTGAGTGAATTATCATTCAGGTCTTTCTCAATGTTACTTTTCATTAAACAAATTTACGTTAATATACGGTACCCCTTTTTCTCAATCGATGCTTCAACCTCAGCAACACGTTCACCTTGGAGACGAGCGAGGATTTGAACTTTATTATCTTTTAGATGATAAACTGCTAAACTTCCGATATTGACATCATATTCTTTAGCCGAAAGTGCCAAGTCCAGCATGACCCCGGCTTCGTTCTTTGTTTCGATCATCACTCGTTGCCCTGGACTGAGGAAACCCATAATATCTAAAAAGGCATCTAATATATCCGAGCCCGTGATAATTCCAACCAATTTACCATTATCTACGACGGGCAATCCCCCAATTTTATGATCTTTCATTAATAAGGCTGCATCTTCGATCTTCGTGTCTGGATGACAGGTCACAACCTTTTTAAACCCTACTTCACGAATTGGAGTTTTGGCAATTAGATAATTAAGTTCAAAAATGCTTAGCGTTGTCGCGGGAGAAGGAGAGACCTCTCGGAGATCTCCATCTGTGACAAATCCGACAAGTTTGCCTTTTTCTACGACTGGCATACGACTAATTTTTTTCTCTCTCATGAGTGCCATGGTATCAGCAATCGACTCTTCTGGGGTCACAGTAAAAACCTGAGTTGTCATAAATTGGCGAACATACATCTTGATAGCCCCTTTCTCCTTTTAGCTCGGCCAAAATGTCTGCTTGTTTGGCACTAAGCTATTGAAGCCGGCATTGCTTAGTTGCCATTAATTCGTTCGAAAAGCCCTAATTTGAAGACTTGTTGGCGAAACCTATGGTTCTCTATTTTCAATAACTATATGTTTAGCCACCTAAATAGGCCTTTCGAACCTCTTCACTAGCTGCTAATTGTTTTGAATCTCCAGAAAGAACAATCTTTCCTGTTTCCAATACGTAGGCCCGGTTCGCGATTGATAAAGCCATATGCGCATTCTGTTCAACTAGCAGAATAGTCGTCCCACTTGCATTAATCTCCTTGATAATTGAGAAGATCTGTTTAACTAAAATGGGAGCTAATCCCATTGAAGGTTCATCTAAAAGAAGAAGTTGAGGTTTGGACATAAGCGCCCGCCCCATTGCAAGCATTTGCTGTTCTCCTCCTGACAAGGTACCTGAGATTTGACTCTTACGTTCCTCAAGACGCGGGAACAAACCGTAAACATGTTTAATAGCTTCTTTGATACCCGCTTTATCCTTCCGTAGATAAGCTCCAAGTTCTAAGTTTTCGATAACCGTCATATTAGCAAAGACACGCCGACCTTCCGGCACGTGTGATATCCCTTTTGCCACGATGGATTGGGGAGCAATGGTGGCTAGATTCTCTCCATTAAAGGTTAATTTACCCGTTTTCGGGCGCAACAATCCAGAAATCGTCTTTAGACTTGTACTTTTTCCTGCACCATTTGAGCCAATAAGAGTTACAATCTCTCCTTGGTTAACCTCAAAGGAGATTCCTTTAAGAGCATGAATTGCACCATAGTATACGTTAACATCTTCAAGTACAAGCATCAGACAACCTCCTCCCCTAAATAAGCCTCAATGACTTTGGGGTTGCTTTTAATTTCATCTGGTGCACCTTGAGCAATAATCATACCATAATCTAACACATAGATGCGTTCACAGACTCCCATTACTAAGGACATATCATGTTCAATTAACAGAATTGTAAGCTTGAACTTTTCCCTTATCCAGCGAATAAGATTCATTAGATCATGGGTTTCCTGGGGATTCATACCTGCAGCTGGTTCATCAAGCAATAAAAGTTGGGGGTCTGTTGCTAGGGCACGAGCAATCTCCAAACGGCGTTGTTCTCCATAAGGCAGATTTTTCGCGGTCTCTTCTGCCTTGTCATCAAGATTAAATATTTTAAGCAACTCCATTGCTTTGCGCTGCATTTCCGCTTCGCCAGAATAAAAGCTCGGGAGCCTAAAGAGCGCACTGAACGTGCTATAAGAAGTTCTTTGATGGTAAGCGACTTTAACATTGTCAATAACACTCAAATCGCTAAACAATCGAATATTTTGAAACGTGCGCGCCATTCCCCGCAGAGTGACTTGATACGGTTTAAGGCCGCTCACGTTTTTGTCCATAAACGTCATGGTGCCTTCAGTCTTTTCATACACCCCTGTGAGTAAATTAAAAACTGTGGTTTTTCCAGCTCCGTTAGGGCCAATCAGACCGATCAGTTCCCCTTGATTAATCTCAATATCTAAATTTGAAACCGCTTTCAAGCCTCCAAAAGATTTAGAGAGATTTTCAGTTTTTAGAAGTGGCATTTTTATCACCCTTCTTTCCTAGGAAACCTAAAGTAAATTCTTTTGTTCCCATTATTCCTGTTGGCCTAAAAATCATGAGTACGACTAAAAACACTGCGGTGATAACTAAACGCCATTCGGGAATACCTGCTAGAAGGGCTGAAATCAGAGTATAGACAACCGCTCCTACGATACCTCCGGTTATGCTTCCTAGTCCACCCAGGACAACCATGACCAGAATATCAAAGGACTTCAGAAAGCTAAACGTCCCGGGTTGAATGATATACATATAATTCGCATAAATCGCTCCGGCTAGTCCAGCAAAAAAGGCCCCGATTGTAAAAGCCATTACTTTGTATTTTGTAGTATTAACTCCCATTGATTCTGCCGCAATTTCATTTTCGCGAATTGAAATACAGGCCCTGCCATGCGTAGAGCCAACAAAGTTTTTAATTATAACTACACTAAACACCATTAATAGAAAAGCCCATGTCCAGGTAATCTTACTTGGCAGGGTAAATCCTGCTGCCCCGCCTACAAATTCCATATTCAAGAAGACAATGCGGACAATTTCTCCGAATCCTAGGGTTGCTATCGCAAGATAGTCACCTTTAAGGCGAAGCGTAGGAAGCCCAACTAAAAGCCCTCCCAAAGCCGCCACAACTGCCCCAATGAAAATCCCCAAAAGCAACGGACCATGCATGATAGCGGTTACCATCGCCGAAACATACGCACCTACAGCCATAAAACCCGCATGTCCGATCGAAAACTGACCCGTGATTCCATTAATTAAATTCAAACTCGTGGAGAGGATAATATAAATACAAATGAGGATTAAGGTTAGCTTATAGAAAGGAGGCATAATATCAAACACGATCAGCCCTTGTACAACTGCATATAAAAGAACAATCCCCAAGAGTGCAACAATATTTTTGCGGTTGAACCAGTTGCGCATTTTACTCACCTACACTTTCTCACGGACGTTTTTACCAAAAAGTCCGCTCGGTTTAATTATAAGCACGAGAATCAAGATGAGAAAAGCAACGGCATCGCGCCAAGTTGAGGCCCCTAAACCGCTCACAACTGATTCGACCAAACCTAACATTAATCCACCAACCATTGGGCCAGGAATAATTCCTATACCTCCGAGCACAGCAGCCACGAATGCCTTCAACCCAGGTATAATTCCCATTAAAGGGTCAATGGTATTGAAGTAGACACCCATCAGTACGCCCGCTGCAGCCGCTAAGGCTGAACCAATTGCAAACGTAAAGGATATAATATTATTAGTGTTTATTCCCATCAGTAATGCTGCATCTTTATCGTAGGATACAGCACGCATGGCTTTGCCCACTTTCGTATATTGAACAGTGAAGTGCAAGAGAGCCATTAGCACAACAGCGGTTAATAGCATCACAATATCTCCATATTTAAAGTAAACACCGCCTAAAATATACCTAGTATCCGGGAAAACGGGAGGATAGGTACGCACTTGGGCGGTAACGACTATCATACCCCCATACTCTAAGAATAACGAAACCCCGATTGCAGTAATCAACGCTGCGATACGGGAGGCATTTCGCAAAGGCTTGTACGCGATTCGTTCAATCAAAACTCCTAATAGAGCACAAGAAATCATCGAAAAAAGTAGTGCAGGCAAAAAAGGCAAGTGTAAGACTGTTACGGCAAACCAACCGGAATAGGCTCCCACCATCATTACGTCTCCATGTGCAAAATTAATTAGTTTGATGATCCCGTAGACCATCGTGTAGCCCAAGGCGATGAGCGCGTAGATACTCCCTAAAGATAAGCCGTTAATAATTTGCTGAAATATCTGGGTCGAGATACTATCCAAAAAATTTCACTCCCTTTTCTGCGAAACCTTTCCAAAGTAGAAGAGAGAGGATGAAACCGTCCCCTCCCTCTTTATGTTTACGGAACTATTCGCTATGCCTAAGATTAGGCCCCATAGATACGAACTTTATCACTTAGGTGCAACGCGAGTTAAGAACGTAGGTTTACCGTTTTTATTTTCCTTGATCACAGCACTCTTCTCAGGGTTATGTGTTTTAGGATCAATGGTGATTTCACCACCAACGCCTTTAAACCCTTTCATACCCTCTAAAGCAGCACGGATTTTTTCTGGTTCTGCGCTTTTCCCATCTTCGATTGCTTTAGCAATAAGATTTGCTGCATCATAACCCAGAGCCGCCATAGCATTCGGTTCGCTATTGAATTTAGCTTTATAGTCTTTAACAAACGTAGCCATGCCCGGGTCATCCGTAGCAACATGGTCACAATAGAACGTATTGTTCAGCGCCTCAGCGCCTCCAATATTAAACAGTTGAGGATCATCCCATCCATCTCCACCCATAAACGGCATTTTCATGCCTAATTCACGAGCTTGCTTTACAATGAGTCCTACTTCTTGGTAATAGCCTGGCAACCATACCATATCAGGGTTTTTAGCTTTTATTCTCGTTAAAATAGATCTGAAATCCTTGTCGCTACCAGCAACATATTGCTCGGTTCCAACAATTTGTCCATTTCCTTTAGTAAAATTCGTAACAAATGCATCAGCTAGACCTTTTGAGTAATCACTTTTTTGGTCAATAAGCACGGCTGCTGTTTTAGCTTTGAGGGTATTAAGAGCAAAGTTAGCTCCAACTTGACCTTGGAATGGGTCAATAAAGCACGCACGGAAGACATAGGGGCGCACTCCTGACGCGGGATCCATGGTTACCTTTGCGTTTGTTCCACTAGGTGAAATCATAGGGATTTTATTATCCGTTACCACTGGCACAGCAGCCAGAGTGACAGAACTTGTCATTGAACCGATAACGGCAACAACCTTATCCTGTGCAACTAACTTCGTAACCGCGGAAGTGGATTCCCCTGCGTCTGACTTATTGTCTGCAGCAATTAGAACTAATTTTTTCCCTCCAAGATCCCCACCTTTTGCATTGA
>DAIEHY010000149.1 GCA_027353165.1 Desulfosporosinus sp. | reverse complement strand
GCTGCGACGGCTCAATGGCCTCGAGGTAGAGGACAAGGTCAACACCCAGCCGATCTCCCTCAAGGCGCGGCAAAGCACCAACCGTACCGGCTAGCGCCAATCCGGCTGGCGCCCGCTGCTCCAACGAACTAATAACTGTAGCGAACGTTTAGGGATATCTATTGAGATGATGTCACCCGGTTGCACAAGGGCGATAGGTCCACCTTCCATAGCTTCAGGAGAAATATGCCCGATACACGCACCTCGTGTAGCCCCGCTGAAACGACCATCGGTGAGCAAGGCAACTCGCAATCCCATGCCAGTGATGATGGCAGTTGGATTGAGCATCTCTTTCATGCCGGGTCCACCTTTGGGTCCTTCATAGCGAATCACCAAGACTTCTCCGTCAATCACTTGTTTATTTAATAGGGCTTCGAGCACTTCTTCCTCAGAGTTAAAGACATGGGCGGGGCCTTCAAAGACTAGCATATCCTTTTCAACGGCACTTTCTTTAACAATTGCAGTATCCGGTGCCAGATTGCCCAATAACACCGCAATCCCCCCGGTTTGGCGATAAGGATTTTTAATTGAATGAATAACATCAGTTCTAGTTATTAGGGCATTTTCCAGACGGTCTGAGAGCGGACCATTAACCGTTAGCACGTCGGTATGCAGAATTCCAGCTTTGCTAAGTTCTTTCATTACTGCACTAATTCCACCGGCTTCATTGAGGTCTTGAAGGTGGTGTGTGCCTCCAGGGCTTAATTTAGTAATATAGGGGGTCTTAGCGCTGATGGTATCAAAAAGTGTGAGCGGGAGTTCTAGGCCAGCAGCGTGGGCAATCGCGGTGAGATGTAACACCGTGTTAGAGGAACCTCCAATTCCCATATCAACGGTAATGGCATTTTCAAAGGCTTGTAGAGTGAGAATATCTCGTGGTTTAATATCTTTTTTCACGAGGTCCACGATCAATGTTCCGGATCGTTTTGCTAACATTTTCCGCGCACCTGAGCTAGCTGCAGGAATAGTTCCATTGCCAGGTAAGGCAAGACCGAGCACCTCAGCTAAACAGTTCATGGTATTAGCCGTAAATAGACCAGCACAGGAACCATAGCCTGGGCAGGCAGATTGCTCCATCATATCAAGTTCTTGGGCAGTAATCTTGCCACTTTCATAAAGACCTGCCGCTTCAAACATCTGACTAACACTAATGTCTTTTCCCTGATATCGTCCGGTAAGCATCGGACCTCCACTGACGACAATACAAGGAATATTGATTCGTGCAGCAGCCATGAGCATACCAGGAACAATTTTATCACAGTTGGGAATTAGGATTAGCCCATCTAAGGCATGTGCTTGAGCAACGGCTTCAATGGAATCTGCAATAAGTTCACGACTTGGCAAAGAGAAGTTCATGCCTTTATGCCCCATTGCTATACCGTCACAAATTCCGATCGCGGGAAATTCCATGGGAGTCCCGCCCCCAGCTGATATTCCTAACTTAACTGCTTGAGCCAAGTCTTTAAGGTGCCCATGACCAGGAATGATTTCATTAAAGCCATTCACAATTCCGATCAAGGGTTTTTCCAGATCTTCGGGGGTGTAGCCCATTGCATAGAAGAGAGAGCGATGAGCTGCTTTGGTTGAACCTTTTTTAACAATATCACTGCGCAATTTATATTCCTCCCTTTATCCGCACTTTAAACCACTAGCTTAAGGCTTTATTCGTCTCTATTTTTAAATAACAAGCTTCGAGTTTCATCATTATTATAGTACATAGCAATGGACTGTCAAGTTGCTTCAAGGGAATCATCAAGGAGATTAAGGATTGTCAATAACTTGAAGGGATGTAACATTTTAAACATCCACTTTCCTGCAGATTTTGTCGATATTTAAGTAGTTAATAAAATCACCTAAAACATAGGAAGGAATGATGGACGAATTGAAAAACAAACTTATACTTGCGCTTTTATTAATGTTTATGACCCTGATGTTTGCAACTTCTGCTCAGGCTTCGCTAGGGGATGTTTTATTAAAATTAGGGTCTAGGGGGCCAGATGTTGTGGAGCTACAGACAAAACTGAATTATGTGGGCTTTAACGTTGGCAAAGCGGATGGTATCTATGGTACGATGACTGAACAGGGAGTCAAGAGCTTTCAAAAAGCTAATGGTCTGACCCAAGATGGGATTGTTGGCGCAATGACCACAAAGTCGCTGAATACAATATATTTACAAAGACTGAGTCCAGGTAAAGCTTCAGATATTATTAGCACGGCCAAACAATATCTGGGTGTAAAGTATCAGTGGGGAGGATCGACCCCACAGACTGGCTTTGATTGTTCTGGATTCGTTGCTTATGTGTTTGCTCAGAATGGCATCTCTGTGCCAAGGGTTTCACGTGATCAATACAAAGTGGGAACATACGTTGCGTTTGAAAAGCTCCAACCAGGGGATCTGGTATTTTTCTCGTTTGCGGGAAACGGTGTCGTAGATCATGATGGGATTTACCTTGGCGGAGGGCAATTTATCAATGCTTCTTCATCCAAAGGGGTTACGATCTATACGATCGGTCCATACTGGAAATCCGTTTATGTTGGCGCTCGACGAGTATTGTAAGTTGATAGTTGACACAGATTATTATTCAATGAAGTGATTAGTCTTTGAGCAATGATGCTCACTTTGACTAATCACTTTTCTATCTATCAGGCCCCAATCTTGAATCGCTATTTAGCCATTCAATAATTTTTAAACTACCGGTATAGAAATCTCCCCTAATTGTGCCTTTGTCACAGCAATTAAATCGGTGGGGCACAGAAAGAGTTGGAGTCCACGTAGGCCTGCGCTTATACTAATTCGTTCGTGCAACTGGATGTCAGAGCCAATATAAACAGGATATTGTTTCTTCATTCCGATGGGGGAAACTCCGCCTCGTATATACCCAGTTAGAGGTTGAACCTCTTTAAGGGAGACAACTTCAACTTTCTTATTGCCGCTAAGTGAGGCTAGAGCCTTCAGCTGGAGTTCGTGGTCACCCCGGATACAAGCAACGATGACTCCAGTTTTATCCCCCCGTGCCACCAATGTTTTATAAACCTGCTCGATGGGCAAGTTAACTTTTTGAGCTACAGAAATTGCGGATAGATCGGATTCATCGACCGTGTATTCCTTTAATTCATAAGGTAGTTTGACCTGATCAAGAATTCGAGCGGCATTAGTTTTATGTGACATGCTTTTGCTCCCCTCTTTCAATAATATCCAATGCTGACATTTTAAAGCATTGGGTAATTCCTGCTTTTCTTTTGTGAAGGATGTCCCTATAATAGATGTAAAGTATTTCAGATAAAAAACCGCACTAAAAATAGACGGTAAGGCTGTTGTCGAAGAGAGGGAGGGCCAGTTTTGTGGAACAGCTAAGGGTTCTCGTATTCTCCGCTTCGTTCGGAAATGGGCATTTGCGGGCAGCGGAAGCTGTCATTGAAGGTATTCGTCTTAAAGAGCCTTCTGCAGAAGTTATACACTTAGATTTTGGCGATTTCTTAAATAAACCGATCAACACCCTAGTCAAAAGCGTTTATGGTGAGATTATCAAGCATGTTCCCAAACTTTGGGGAAGATTTTATTATAAAACGGCTCAGGTTCAACCTAAATCGATGGGGCAAAGGCTTCTGAGTAAGTTGGGAAGAAGTAATTTCCTCCAATATATTGACGAATTTAAACCGAATTTTATTATATGTACTTATCCTACGGTCTCCTTGGTCCTAGCCCAACTTAGGAACGAACATAAACTTCAGATTCCAATTATCACTATAATTACGGATTATACAGTTCACAGTCACTGGGTTCATTCAGGTGTTGACTGCTATATTGTGGCCTGTGAAGAGGTTAAAGAGAGTTTGTTGTCTTGGGGAATTAAGTCGCAAAATATTCATGTGACAGGAATACCCGTAAGCATAAAGTTCGAAGAAAATTTAGAACGAGGGCAAATCCTTTCTAAGCTAGGTTTAAAGCAGGATCTCCCCACCTTTTTAGTGATGGGAGGGTCATATGGAATTTTAAAAAGTGCCAAAAGAATTTGTCAGAAACTTGCCGATTCTTTAGTCCCGGTCCAAGCAATTATTGTCTGTGGGAAAAACGAAAAATTATTTCACTCTTTAGAGACGGTGATCGCGCAAGCACGTAACCCCATGATACGGCTAGAGTATGTTCATAATGTTGAGGAATTAATGTCGGTATCCCATCTTATTATTACAAAGGCGGGCGGTTTAACAGTTTCAGAGGCGTTAACCAAACAGTTGCCTTTGCTGATTTATAAGCCTATCCCGGGTCAAGAAGAGGAAAACGCGCACTTCGTGAAGTGTAACGGCGCAGGACTGGTGGCAGAGACCGAAGCTGAATTAGGACAGCTCTTAAGTCATTTTTTATATAACCTTGACGAACTTGAGGCAATGCGACAAAAAGCGTCCATTACCTTACCAGGCTATTCCACGAAGCGGGCTGTGGAGCATATCCTACAATTAGCGTCAGATTATAAAACAGAAGCAAAGAATGCGTGACCTATTCTTTGGCTTCTGTTATTTTTTATAGCGCCAGCCAAGTTTTGTTTAGAGTCCTCTCCAATAATCTGGACGAAGTCGTTCTATTGATTTGTTCTCCATAACATTATCCAAGGTTTTTAAAAGAGCGGTTCTCTCGTCAGGAAGCGTGGCTCTAAGGGGGAGGTAGTTGGAGGCGTGATTGCTCCGAAAAACACAGTGGGTGACGTTAAGGAGTTCGAGGAGGGTCCGGAGCTCGGAAAGTGATTCGAAAGGGGAAAGAAGTTGAAAGGTGCCGCGTTCGATCTCTTTGGCTAAGGGTGCTCGGGGTTCCACCATTAAGGTTAGAGCCCCTAAAAATTGAGGGTCAATTTCGCTGATAACCCGGGCTGTGTCCACCGCATGCTCGTGAGAAAGGGCTTTACCACCAAGTCCGATAATAACGGTGCAAGAGAGGGTTAAACCGCTTGCCTTAAGTTTTTGTCCAGCAGCAATCATTTGCTCCGCTGTAACTCCTTTGCAAACGGATTTTAGTATCCCTTCGTTCCCGCTTTCAACGCCTAAATAAACGATCGAGAGGCCATGAGTTTTGAGATCCGTTAACTCTTGGGGGCTCTTGGCAAGAATGTCTTTGGGACCTCCATAAATCCCGACTCGTTTTAAACGGGGGAATTTTTGATATAGTTGGTCTAGAATCTCGATTAGCAGTAAGGAATCAACGGCGATTGCATCACCATCCGCCAGGAAAATTC
>DAIEHY010000148.1 GCA_027353165.1 Desulfosporosinus sp. | reverse complement strand
TTTTTTCCGGATTGATTTTAAGATGTTTACCTTGCCCTTCAGCAGTGACGACTCCATCTTCATAAATCCCCAGAGCAGTCGTCTCGTTCCACACTTCAACCCTAGGATTCTTTGCACACTGCTCAATCAAGAAACTTCCAATCTGGTAACCACGGTCACCGGCATACTGCTTTTTAGACCCGAAGAATTTATGCGTCTGTTTGACCAATTGACCACCCGGTTTATCGTCCCGTTCCAGTACAAGAACGCTGGCACCTAAGTCAGCCGCAGCAGAGGCTGCACTCAGTCCGGCCGGTCCACCTCCAATGATCAAGATCTCTATCTCTTTCACTTTAGGCACCCCTTTCCTTGCTGAGTTTCCACCCGCATACCGGGTTTTAATTTTTCTACACAAATCCTGACATTAGGTTCCCCATTAACAACCATCAGACAAGACGAACAATTTCCGATCGCACAGAAGAGACCCCTAGGCCGGTGCAGTGTTTGGCTGTGACCTAAAACTCTGACCCCTACTGCATGCAAGGCCGCCGCTATGGTCTCACCTTCATACCCTTTAAGTTCTTGCCCGTCGTAAAAGAAGGTAACCTCTTCACCACGCTTAAAGTCTAAAATTGGATGTTCAGTGATTCTCATTAAACTCACTCCCCTACTTATGTAAATATACTTATGTAGATAGTTGGGTAATCCATCGAGACCCCTAACCCATATGAATAGTTGCAATTTTCGTTCCATATATACGACATTTACGACAACTTTCATGTAATTACTATAGAAGTGATAGCTCCAACTGCACCAATTTGGGCGTAGGCAGGCAAACAATCTTGATTTTTAATTCCTAAAATAACAAAATAACTCCCCACAGGGAGTTATGATTTTCATATAGGTTGTTTCTTTGTAGAAAAACCTAAAAAATATGTCTAATTATCCGACACCTGTACAATTATCTGACAGGTGTTTAACATTACATTGAATGGATAATTTAACATTACTCGAAATAATTCTAACATTACTCGAATGGGATAATCCAACATTACTCGAAATAATTCTAACATTACTCGATTAGATAAGAGAGATTATTTCATTTCCAATTTCTTCATTTTGTAGTATAACGTACTGCGCGGTACACCTAACTTCCTAGCTGCTTTTGATTTATCCCCACTACAGCCTTTCAGAGTTTGAAGGATAATTTCCCGTTCCGTACGGTCAGTGATTTCATTAAGGGAAGACTCTTCAGAGACTATTGGATTATAGTTTTGAAAGCGGATAGTTTCGGGAAGGTGCTCCTCCAAGATCAAATCCTCTTCCGCTAGAATGACCATGCGTTCCACGACATTTCTCAATTCCCGTACATTTCCGGGCCAGAGGTAATTGAGCATGGACGGCATCACTTCCGGAGCCATCTGAACCAGATCACGATCTTGTTGTAAACAGAATTCCCGGATAAAAAGATAAATCAGATCCAGAATATCCTCTTTGCGCTGGCGAAGTGGCGGAATTTCTATGCCTACAACATTAATTCGATAATAGAGATCTTTCCGGAAAGAACCTTCGCGGATCATTTGTTCTAAATCACGATGAGTGGCAGCAATGACACGGACATCCACTTCCACGAGGTCATTGCCTCCGACCCTATAAAAGCACTTATTCTGGAGGACCCGCAGCAGCTTTACTTGCATTTCAAGCGGCATTTCTCCAATCTCATCGAGAAAAACCGTCCCCTTGTGGGCGGCTTCAAATTTGCCCTGTCGCCCTTGTCGATCAGCTCCAGTAAAAGCTCCAGACTGATAACCAAATAACTCGCTTTCAAATAAAGAAGCAGGAATAGCCCCACAGTTAATAACTACAAAGGGGTTGTTGCGCCGAGAACTCTCCTTATGAATTGCCTCTGCAAATAGCTCTTTTCCTGTTCCACTCTCTCCTCGTATCATCACGGCAGCATTGGTATTCGCTACTCGGCGAGCTAAATTGACGGTTTTTTGAAGTCCTTTGCTATGCCCTGCTATTTCTGAAAAAGCAGTATCTGGGCGATTTATCTTAGTGATCTCCTTCTTAAGTTGTCGCACTTCAGAACTTGCTTTGGATAATTCATTGTTTAAGAGAACGATTTCCGTGATATCTTTTTCCGCGCAGACACTCCCTATGACTTGATCTCCACAGGTAATCGACGAGGCATTGATCAAGACATGGGTTCCGGGGAGAGGTTGATGATAATTTTCTCGGATAACTTTCTTTTTGGGCAAATCTGTATTAATAACATGGGTGACAACTAGACTGGAAAAGAAATTCTGGATATCTTCTCCAATAATAGTTTCTCCAGCTATCCCATAAAGATCTTCCGCCTTTTTGTTCCAACCGATCACCGCATTGTTTTGATCGATGACCGTCACTGCATCATTCACTGTATCCATAAGAATGGAGATGGAACTGCTCAAACGTTTGATTTCCTCCCACATTAGAGAGGTTAATACGGACGGTTCAATAACCCCATGAGGGAATTTTTCAGAATCCAGCAGAACAGCAGTTTCACCCGGATGGATTTTGATCGCCTCCATTAACGCCTGGAAGGTTCCTGAAAGAGGGAACGAAAACCCCAACAACGACCGTTCTTGACCCGCTTTTAAGGGAAATATCACCTGCCATACTTCAGTAGATTCCGCTTGAAGGAACGCGACCGGTTTACATTCTGGTTTGACATAGATTTCCCACCAGACGTCAGTGGGTTCAATCGTCATTACTGGTTTAATCATCATATCTTCCAGTTTCCAATTATTACTGAAAGCTCTAAACACTGTTGTCTCCTCCAAACGGTTAAAATCAAAGTGCAATTAAACTATCCTGTTCAATTGCACTTAATTATATCATTTTCAAACGTTATATACTGAACTATTTGCAACGATTTATCAACTATCAACTCCCTTTTTTTAACCTCCATCGTCGAATCGTTTCTTTCTCAAACATAGGGCGCATAATCCACTAAATTTTTCAAGCTCGGCTTATCTCCACAGACTTGACAAGTTGACCGAGCAGCGATCTCTACTTTTCTAAATTCCATATCTACTGCATCAAAAACCAACAATTTTCCGGTTAAGAGTTCTCCGATTCCCAGTAAATATTTAATAGCCTCGGTGGCCTGAATACTGCCGATGATCCCCGGTATAACACCTAAAACACCCTTTTCTGCAGGGTCGGGAGCGGTTAATTCCGGAGGAGGATTTAAAAATACGCAGCGATAACAAGGACCTTTGCCCGGGACATAAGTCATCGTCTGTCCGTTCAATCGCCTAACTCCGGCATGAGAAAAAGGTTTTTGCAATAGAACACAGGCATCATTAATCAGAAATTTGGCTGGAAAATTATCCGTGGCATCAATTACAAAATCGTACTCTCGATCCTTAATGATGTCCGTTATATTAGCGGGGTTAATCCATTCTTCATACGTGACAACCTCTACATCCGAGTTTAAACGTTCAATTGTTTCTTTTCCTGATACCACTTTTAGCCTGCCAAGATCATGATTAGTGTGGATAATTTGGCGCTGTAGATTGGATAATTCAACAACATCAGGATCAACAAGTCCGATTGTTCCTATCCCGGCAGCCGCAAGATACATGGCCACCGGTGAACCGAGCCCTCCTGCACCAATCATCAAAACTTTAGAATTTAGCAGTTTTAATTGCCCTCCGACTCCTACTTCTTTTAAGATGATCTGCCTGGCATATCTCTCCTGTTGTTGGTTTGTTAAATTCATAATTGTTCCCTCCACACATGACCTCAGATATTTGATGCAAATTTAAGCATCCACCATGAGAGTCATATTGTCCCGATGAACCACTTCTTCTCCATCAAAATCAGGAATAAGTTGGTGTAGTTTCTCGGAATGTAACCCTTTCACCGTCTGTACTTCATCATGGCTTAATTCGACAACCCCTCTGGCGATTTCCTCTCCCCGCAAGTTAACAATCCGAACAATTTCTTTACGTTCCCAAGTTCCCTCTGCAGAGACGATCCCTTTAGCCAGCAAACTCTTGCCTTCATTAATAAGCGCCTTGGCTGCTCCATCGTCGATCCTAATACTTCCCTCAGAGAGTCCCGCATAAGCTATCCAACGTTTTCTGCCTGCAAGACGATGCTTTGCCGGTTGAAAATAAGTTCCTTCAGGGCCCTGACCTTCAGTTATACTGACTAGTTCTCTGAGTCGTGTAAAATTCAATAACAGCATCCCAATTCCAAAACGGGTAGCAATCTTGGCTGCTCTCAATTTCGTGACCATTCCTCCGGTTCCTAATAGGCTCCCTGCCCCACAAGCCATACTTTCGACCGCCGAAACCTCCGTCACTTCGTTAATAAGTTGAGCTGCTAGGTCCTTTTTGGGGTTGCCGGTATACAAGCCGTCCACATCCGTCAGAATAACTAATAAATCCGCTCCCACAAGCCCTGCCACCAAAGCAGAGAGAGTATCATTGTCTCCAAAACAAAGTTCATCCACCGCTACGGTGTCATTTTCATTAATAATCGGAATTACTTGTAAACGCAATAATTTTTCCAGCGTATTCTGGGCGTTGCGATAGTGTGACGCTTGGGCTAAATCTATGCGCGATAAAAGAACTTGAGCCCCTACAATACCATGCCTTTCCAGATTTCGGGCATACCTTTCGATGAGTACCCCTTGCCCTACAGCCGAAACCGCTTGTTTACCCGCTAAATCTCGAGGACGAGCATGGAGCCCTAATTGTCCCATGCCAGCAGCTACCGCACCTGAAGTAACAATAATGCACTCCACGTTCTTTTGCTTCAGAGCAACGACCACTGAGACGATTTCGGAAATCGCGTGGTCATCTAATCCGCCTTGTGGATGATTCAAACTGCTACTCCCTATTTTTAAGACCACCCGATGAACCTCAGTTAATGTCACTCTGAATACTCCCCTTCCAAATCTTCTGCACGCCGAGCACAGGCTTTCGCTGCTTTTAACACGGTTTGTGCTAATCCGTCATCTGTAAAAACATTGATGGCGGCATAAGTCGTTCCATTGGGAGAAGTTACCTCCTCACGCAGTCTCCCCGGGGATTTATCACTCTCAGCGATCATTTTCCCAGCACCAATCAAGGTTTCAAGCACTAAAACCTCTGCTTCCTCTTCACTTAGCCCTAATTCAACCCCCGACTTTATGAGACTCTCTGCAAAAAGATAAAAATAAGCCGGTCCACTTCCGCTAATCGCCGTTAAGGCATTGATATTTTTCTCTGGGACCCACATGATCCGCCCCGT
>DAIEHY010000147.1 GCA_027353165.1 Desulfosporosinus sp. | reverse complement strand
GAGGAAAAGCATGGAGGAGAATCTTTTACAAGGCTGCCTTGCCCGTATTAGGGGGATACTACCTTCCTTAAAGTCCGCGGAAAGTCGGGTAGCCAGTTATATTTTGAAAAACCCGGATCAAATCATTCATCTTTCTATTACTGAACTGGCGGAATTTGCCCAAAGTGCTGAGGCAACTATTTTCCGCTTGTGTAAACGCTTAGGATATGGTGGTTACCAGGCTTTCAAAATCTCGCTAGCCAGTGATTTAGTCAAACCCTTACAAAATATCCATCAGGAGATTACCCCTGATGATAATCTCCTGACCATTGCCGCCAAGGTTTTCCATTCAAATATGGAGGCACTAAAAGACACCTTAACACTGGTTGATGAAAAAAGTTTGGAGAAGGCAGTTCAGACCCTGCATCAGGCGACCAGGATTGAATTTTATGGTTTGGGAGGATCGGCTCCGATAGCGATGGATGCCTACCACAAGTTTATTCGCGTCGGAATTCCCTGTATAGCTCTTACCGATTCACATATGCAGGTTATTTCGGCGCGTCTTTTACAGCCGGGGGCGGTTGTTTTGGCAATTAGTCACTCAGGAAGTAACATAGATATTGTTCAATCCATAAAAACGGCGCGCCAGGCAGGTGCTGTGACCATTTGTTTAACGAATTATCCTAAATCTCCTGTCACGAAAGAGAGCGATATCTGTTTGCTTTCCTCCAGCCAAGAATCTCATTATCGAAGTGAAGCAATGTCGTCCCGAATTGCCCAACTAAGTATTATAGACACCTTATATGTTGGAGTTTCCTTACTACGGCGGGATATTCTGTTGGAGAATCTCCAAAAAGTTCGTGAAGTTATTGCATTAAAACGGTTTTAAATCCTGAAGTAGTTGTAGGGGCAATTCATGAATTGCCCCTACAACTTCGCGGGTAATTTGTTTATGCACATCAACCTAGTTTGGCGTAACGATAAAACAATTATGTTTTCTATATGATGTATAGCAAGGTGGGGAAGCGGTGAAGCAGCGGGAATGGATTCTGAGTGTTGATGTGGGAACGTCAAGCGTTAAAGCAACAATATTCAACGGAGAGGTAGAACTGGTTCGCGAAGCTAGTAGTAGCTATCCTTTGATTCAAACTCAGGCAGGTTATGTTGAGCAGGATGCACAAAGCGTCCTGGCAGCTTTTCATCAGGCAATTCAACAAGTATTATCAGGAATAACAAATTGTCCAAATGTCTTAGTTCTCAGCACAGCGATGCATTCCTTAGTGGCAATCGATGAGTTTGATCAGCCAATAACCCATCTTGTGACCTGGGCTGACCAACGAGCTGAGGGTGAGGCAGGACGATTGCGTTCTAGCATTCAAGGCAATTCAATCTATCAAAAAACTGGAACTCCGGTCCATGCCATGTCGCCGCTGGTTAAGCTGGCATGGTTTAAGGAAAATGAACCAGAGATCTTTGGCAGAGTGAAACTTTGGGCGGATTTAAAGTCCTTGCTCCTGTTTGACTTGCTGGGTGAGTGGGTGATCGATGAATCTCTCGCCTCGGCTACAGGACTCTATAATCTTTTGACTCGGGATTGGGATCAGGAAGCCATGGCGTGGTGTGGGGTGACCCGCGATCAGTTGCCAAGGCTGGTAAAAACGACAGATATTTTGGGGTGTATCAGACCCAAACTGACCAAAAGGTTAGGAGTAGGCCAAACTATCAGGGTTGTCGCAGGTGCAAGTGACGGAGCTCTGGCTAATTTAGGGGTAGGGGCTGTCGAACCGGGTTCTTTAGCCATTTCCATAGGGACGAGTGGGGCAGTTCGAGGAATGGTTAAAAAACCAAGGTTAGATCCTAATGGCCGCCTCTTTTGTTATCATGTGGATTCGAATCATTATATTGTCGGCGGGCCTATCAATAACGGAGGAATCCTGTTGCGCTGGCTGCAGGGCATTTTGTTAGATCGGGGAGAACCCTCGAAAGAACTAATTTCTGAAAATGAGCTCACTCACACTTTCTATGAACTGATGAACCAAGGGGTCAATAAAGTTGCTCCGGGGTCAGACGGTCTTTTTTGCCTACCCTATCTTACAGGAGAACGCGCACCGTTTTGGCGCGAGGATTTATCCGGAAGCTTTTGGGGATTGAAACTAAATCATAGTCGCGACCATTTAATACGGGCAGTTCTTGAAGGGATCAGTTATCAGCTTAATTCGGTCGTTGAATTGCTGGCGGATTTAGCAGGCCCAGTCGCGGAAATCCGTGCTACTGGGGGCTTTATCAAATCCAAAGTTTGGGTTAAGATCTTGGCCGATGTGTTAGGGAAGCCATTAGGGGTTCTAGAACATACTCAGGGGTCTGCCTTAGGGGGAGCCTTCCTGGCTTGGTATGCTTTAGGACAGATCAACTCGTTAGAGGAATGCGCCAAGCTTGTGCCACTTGCTCATCTAGTTCAACCAGATGAGGCGAGGACTGCTCGTTACCAAGATGGGTATGCCCTTTTCAAAGAATTAGTTATTTTAGGAGACAGAGCGTACCTGAAACTTCAGGAATTTTCACATCAGGGGGAGTCACTATGATAAATCGTTTAAATCAACTTCCACCGTTTCAGCGAGCGATTGCTAAGGCCCATTTGTGTTCTGCGGGTGCCAGTTACGAGGATTTGGACCGCCCGATCGTTGCAGTAGTCAACACTTGGAATGAAATAGCCCCAGGACATGCTCCTCTCAGAGAACTAGCGGAACACGTTAAACGCGGAATTTTTCAGGCCGGTGGCACACCCTTGGAATTTAATACGATTGCAATTTGTGATGGTATTACCCAAGGACACTGTGGTATGAATTACGTTCTTCCCAGCAGAGAATTGATTGCTGATTCGATTGAGACGATGATTCTAAGCCACGACATATTTGATGGAATGGTGTTACTGGGCTCCTGCGATAAAATCGTGCCAGCACTGTTGATGGCGGCAGCTCGGATTGATTTTCCCAGTATTCTTGTCTCAGCAGGGCCAAACGTGCCGGAAATCAAGCCCCGGGATTCCAAAGCAGCACGTCAGAGTTTTCTTCGCGGTGAAATTGACGAGAGAACGTTAGTAGCAGAGACCCTCAAATATTATCCTGGTCCAGGGATATGTCCTTATCTGGGAACTGCCAATACGATGGGTATGCTGACAGAAGCCATCGGGTTGGCCTTACCAGGAAATGGACTTGTGCCAGCGCAAAGTTCTCTGCGCTTTAGCCTCGCGAAAGAATCCGGAATCCAGATTGTCAAACTCATCCAAGCTGGAATTTCCCCGAAGCAAATTTTGAGCAAAGAAGCCTTCGAAAATGCGATTCGAGTTTTGTTAGCTATTGGCGGATCCTTGAATGCGGTACTCCACCTCTTAGCCCTGGCTAAAGAAGTCGATGTTGATCTAACGTTAGAAGATTTTGATCGGTTAAGTCGTATTACTCCATTATTAACAGCCGTCGTTCCGAACGACCAAGACCACACGGTCGTTGATATTCATAGAGCAGGCGGGACACCGGCTGTGATGAAACGTTTGGAACCTCTTCTGCAAACGGACATAATAACGGTTACAGGGCAAACAGTTCGGAACAATTTAAGTCAAGTACAAGAAATCGGAGCATTAATTCATTCCTTGGAAAATCCACTTCAACCTGAGGGCGGATTAATCGTATTATATGGCAGCCTAGCCCCTGAAGGGGCACTTCTCAAACAATCCGCAATCAGTGGGAATGAACGTCAGATTGAGGGAGTAGCTAGGGTATTTAACTCAGAGGAGGAATGTTTAGAGGCTAAAGATGTTACTCCCGAAGAGATTATGGTGGTGCGTTATGAAGGGCCAGCCGGTGGTCCCGGAATGAGAGAATTACATCGAGTCACCGAATTTTTACAAGTCCATGGCGGCAAGGCAATCTTAACGGATGGCCGCTTTTCAGGAGCGTCAGGTGGAGTCTCGGCAGGATATATTTCACCTGAAGCCTACGCTGGAGGGCCGATTGCCTTGGTTCAAAACGGGGATCGAATTGTTATCGATATTGAAAATAGGCGACTTGACCTTATGGTTGCACCGAAAGAATTAGCAACTCGGCGAGAGAAGTTTGTCCCTATTCAGAAAAAAGCCTCCCAGCTCCTAAAGGGATATGCCAATAGAGTTTCTTCGGCAAATCTTGGGGCAATCATAATCAATAAGTAAAGCGGCGAAGCAAGACAAGTGTTCCTTTGCTCACTAAGACATGTTTCAACATGATACTTAAAAAAAACGGGTAAAATTTTCATTACAGTTATTAAATGAAGAATTTTTTTTTCATTGCAAGGAGGAATTGAAAAACATTTGCCGTATATTACATAATAGAAGTTAATCACAAAAAAAAAGTAGGAGGGGAAACTGTGAAGAAACCGAAAAAATTTCTAAGAGGAGTCGCTATGGTTTTAAGCTTGGCTATGGCCTTAGGTTTGGCCGCAGGTTGTGGGACTAATGCAACGCCACAACCAACAGCAACGGATAAACCGTATGCTGGAACTCAACTACGCGTAGTTTTTGCTAACCACCCTTGGGCCGATGCTATTAAAGCCCAACTTCCAGAATTCGAACAAAAAACCGGGATCAAAGTCAATCTGGAGAACTTTTTTGAAGATCAGCTGACTACTAAACTTACAGTTGAATTAACCTCTGGAACGACCACAATTGATGCCATGATGTTTCGCCCGCTCCAAGAAGGGAAACTCTTCGCCAAAAATGGTTGGCTAAATGATTTAACTGCTTCTTCCCAGAAGGATAAAACATGGGATATCAGTGATTTCAACAAAGGCGCAATCGGTACCGTAACCATGGATAAAAAGCTCTACGGTGTGCCAATTGTTACCGAACGAGAAATCCTTTACTATCGCAAGGATATCCTGGCCCAAAACAACATAACCGTTCCCAAAACTTTAGACGAGCTCGTCGCCGCTGCTAAAAAGCTTAATGATCCTAGTAAGAAACTTTATGGTTTTGTGGCTCGTGGTAAACTTTCACCGTCGGTTACTCAGTTTTCCAGCTTCCTTTACAGTAATGGCGGTGACTTTTCCAAAGACGGCAAAGCAACTCTGAACTCCCCTGAAGCTGTTAAAGCTTACCAAATGTATGGCGACCTTCAGCGCTTATACGGGCCTCCAGGAACACTGAACATGTCATGGCCTGAAGCTTTCGCTGTGTTCCAACAAGGTCAGGCTGCTTTCTTAACGGATGCAGACAGCTTATATACGAACTTGACCGACCCCAAAAAATCCACTGTCTCGGATAAAGTAGGGTTTGCTCCGTTCCCTGCCGGTTCTGCAGGTTCCAAGCCTTACAATATTTCCTCATGGGCTTTAGCTGAAAATGCTAAGTCTAAAAATCAAGATGCTACTT
>DAIEHY010000146.1 GCA_027353165.1 Desulfosporosinus sp. | reverse complement strand
AATAGACCCAATATACACTTATACTAATCTTGCAGGTACTTACACCATCCTTGTAGAAAAGACTATTAAAATACAAAAAACAAGGAGATGGTAACATGTTCTACGAAGGAAAAATATATCGACCACCTAGTGAGGCAAAAAGCATCATCTTGCAGATCACTGTAGGATGCCAGCACAACGCCTGCACCTTCTGTACCATGTACAAGGAGAAATCCTTTCGAATCAAATCGCGCGCCGAAATTGAAGATATCATTGCTACTGCACTGGTAAACAATCCCGATGCAGAGCGAGCCTTTCTGGCTGATGGAGATGCAATCGCTGTTGACTCTGGATTGCTGATTGAAATCCTCGATCAACTTTATGAGAAATTCCCCCGTCTTAAACGAGTCGGGATCTATGGAGGGCCTAAAGATATTCTCGCCAAGACCCCCCAGGAATTGGCCGATTTAAAAGCTCATGGACTAACCATGGTTTACCTGGGAGTTGAAAGTGGCAACGAAGGGATCCTAGCCTCTGTCTGTAAAGGCGTAACCTCAGACCAGATGATCGCTGCTGGACAAAAGCTAAAGAAAAGTGGCTTATTACTATCCTGCACTGTTATCATTGGCCTCGGAGGAAAAGCCCTTTCCCAGGAACATGCCCTTGATACCGCCCAAGTCATTAGTGCCATAGACCCTCAATATTTAGGAGCTCTGACACTAATGGTTGAGCCGCAAGCGCCCTTGGCAAAAAGTATCGAAAGCGGTACGTTTCAACTTCTCACGCCCCTCGAATCTCTGACTGAAATTCACACTCTCTTAAAACATCTTAAGGTCACACATTGTGTCTTCCGAAGTAATCACGCTTCCAACTACTTACCCCTTCGAGCTACGCTCCCCGCTGACCGTGACGAGCTGTTAAAAACCCTCGACAATATCATCGAGACTAATGCCTTCGGGCGCTTACGACCTGAAGGTTGGCGAGGCCTCTAAGCTTTCTGTTGAAGTAAGAGTTTCGAGCAATATTCAATCATTTCCCGTCGACGAACAATCCCTATAAACGTCTGTTGATCATCTACGACAGGTACGAAATTTTGCACCACTGCTCTTGAAATTAAATCCTCCATTTGGGCATCGATTGTGACAGGTACATTCTGAACATGTTGTTCTACGCTACTCAGGAAAATATCCTCGGTATTTTCGAAAGTTAACCCTGGTGTATTTTTAAGCTTCCAGAGCAAATCCCCTTCAGTAATGGTTCCAGCATATTTTCCCTCACCATTAATGAGCGGGACTGCAGAATAACTGTGATACTCCATCCTCTCTAAAGCCTGGCGCATCGTTGCGCCCTCCTTTAGATAGACAATGTCCTTTTTCGGAATAAGAAAAAATGCTATATTCATTTAATTACGCTCCATTTGAAAAATTTTATCCAATAAATCTATGTCAATCCAACAGACCATTATGGATCCAAATGTCTATTAACCGATTTTTTGTTTTCTTCTGCGTAAATGCACTGCTAATTGTAACATATCTTCAACGGCCCGCTCTGTCGAACGACCCGGCAAAGCTGCGGCCGCCCTTTCCCGCATTTTCTCAATATCCTCGGGATGACTTAATAAATGGCTAAGAAGCAATTCTAACTCTTCTTCACTACCTGCAACATGCCCCGCACCTATGCGTTGAACAAACTGTGCATTCCCATCTTCCTGCCCGGGAATTGGCTTGAAAATAACAAGGGGCAAATGTTTGGTTAGCGCCTCAGAGACCGTTAAGCCGCCCGCCTTAGTAATAATCAGCTTCGAAACCGCCATTAATTCCTCAAGATTATGCACATACCCTAAGCGAACGATGGGGTTATCCCCCCGCGCACTTACTTCTTCTAAAGAGTGATATAGCTTTGCATTTTTTCCACAAACAATAATAGATTGAACCGGGACCAACGAATCTGCGAGTTTTTTGCAGATTCGTTTCGTGCTTTTCAACCCACCATAGGCTCCTCCCATGACTAAAAAGATCGGAAGCTCCGGATCTAAGCCTAACTCATAAATAATTTGTTGACGATCCAAGTCCCCTTCAAATCTTGGACTTATAGGGATCCCCGTCACATGAATGCGTTGCGTATTAATTCCCCAAGACACTAAGATTTCTTTTACCTCAGCACAGGCCACCATGTAACGATCGACCCCTGGATGAACCCAATGGCTGTGAGCGGTAAAATCCGTGATGACAGTAATTAGGGGCACATGGAGAATTTCCTCAAGTCTGAGTTCGGCTAAAATTGAAGACACAGTGGGATACGTACATACAATGAGATCCGGTTCAAAAACATGAATATATTTCAGAAAATCATTCCGCCCCAATTGGTTCAAAAAACGTTGCATCATCGATCTAGGTTGTACTTTAGAGGTTTTATAATACAATCTTCCCCAGAGCTTCGGCGTGCGTTTAATCATTTCCAGATAAACGTTTTTCACCATGGAGTTAACACGTTTATTTAAGAAATCGCCAAAGTCCAAGTGAATAATCTCAGCTGAAGGTTCCTTAATACGAATTCCTTCTATCACTGCTTCAGCCGCCCGCAGATGTCCATTTCCAAACGTTGCAGAAAATACGAGAACCCTTAACTGTTTCAACACTGGCCCTCCCTTTCCTCAACAACGTTATTTCTTCAAAAAACTCATTCGGTTGCTAATAGCAATTATAAAAGATATGAGCGAGATCAGCAATCTATGAAGTTGGAATTTAGCAAGATTCACATTACTTTAACATTACCTTAACATTAAAAAGCACTATTTTACTTCGTAGCCGCGTTTACTTGACATTCTGGGCTAGTTCTCAGATCAAACTTTTCTAAGGCTAACATTAGCAACGTGAAGATAAGGGTAGAAATCCCGATTACCCTCCATCCTGTATCAATAGTTACATAGTTGAGTACGTACCCCATCCCCAGAGGTCCAAACGTGTTTCCTAACCCAAAAATCATGGGAACCACAGAATTCATTCTTCCGCGATGGGAAACGGGCGTGTGACTAACAATAAAAGGCGTTACGCTAATCGCCAGGATAATTTCCCCCACGGTGAACGTAAAAGCCCAGAGGAAAACGAACGATAAAGAATGGGTAACCCCCAACATTCCAAATCCAAGGGCATAAAGAAAACCTCCATAGACCATCCGGCGCATATTACTGACCCCATCTGCCAACCTCGTAACAACTGGCGTAAATACCATAACCACCAAGCCGTTAAATCCTGCAATATAGCCAAAGTATTCCGCACCGACTTCACTAAAATTTTGCATGATTTGCATCGGCAACATAAACGACCACTGCGCGTATGCAAAATTATACCCTAACATTATAAGGCCAAAATAAATAAGAATGGGACGTTTTAGCAAAATTGCAAAAATCGAACCCTCCTCGCGTTTTTCCAACCTTCGGCTCACCTCGGTAACCTCTTCCTTCGTTCTCAAAATTGTCTCCGGAACAAAGATGGCAATAAGACTTAATGCCACAAGTGCCGTTAGAGCATCGCCGATAAAGACCAGAGGAAGATGGTTTTTATATAACATTCCACCGACAACAGGTCCTACTGAGAAGCCAATATTCCATCCCATATAAGAAAGTGCGTAAGCTCCATTTCTCGTTTCCGGTGTCGTCAGATCTGCAATTAACGCATCATGGGCCGGACCCGCGGTTACCATACAAGCACCTGCGATCATCACGATATAAATCATCAATATGGAAGGCTTTGTGAAACCAGCCAGTACATAAAATATTGCGGCAAACCCATCAAAAAATAAAATTACCTTTTTCCTACCGATCGTGTCCGCTAGTTTCCCACCGATCAGTGCTGCCGGCAAAAACAAAAGACCCGAAAGACTTATGTAAAAGCCTGTCATTTGCTTGGATAACCCAATATTCTGAGTTAAAATAATCGTAAGCAAAGGCATAACGAAACATCCTAGGGCATTAATTATCCGAGCTACAAAAATAACGTAAATTTCTTTGGGCATTCCTTTATAAGGACTAAACAACGTTTTTAACGCTAACATTCTCTTAAAACTCCTCCTTAAACAAATACAAAAAGCCACGTTCCCTACGTCGTCCTAAGGGCAACGAGGGGTTCCATGGCTTTGATCAAAGGTTGGAGACGGCCTCACCTACAATAAAAAGTCACGGAATCATACGACCCCGTGACTTCACTAATCCGTTCTTCAAAATCTAAATCAGCAAAAGTTTGCTCCACGCAGGCCGTTGTATGAAGTATGAGGCATCAAACCCGTTACAATTCCTTTCATCATTCACGACCCCCTTTCGAACTTTATGTTGTATACAGTATAAAGTTCCTTATCCTAATCTGTCAATACTTTCCTTGTAATAAAATTGCAGGAAACCTTCTGTCTCTAACGAATAATTATTTATTATGAAGGGTGGACCAGAGCATGGCGCAAAAAACAAATGCAGCTCGTATTTTAGATCAGGCCAAATTGACTTATGAATTAAAAGAGTATCCCGTCGACGAATCAGATTTATCCGCTATTACCGTTGCCAAAAAAGTCGGCCTTCCCATCGAACAGGTTTATAAAACCATAGTCGCACGAGGCGATAAAACTGGAGTCATCGTTGCCTGCATTCAGGGAGATCACGAACTCAATCTCAAGGGATTAGCGATACTTAGCGGAAATAAGAAAGTCGAGGTTGTCTCCCTTAAAGAAGTCCAACCTTTAACTGGGTATATCCGAGGTGGGGTTTCCCCCATTGGAATGAAGAAACACTATCCCGTCTTTATCGACTCGAACGTCCAAACACAAGAGAAAATTGCTGTTAGCGCTGGATTACGAGGACTTCAGCTCTTCCTACGTCCGGTTGATTTGATTTCCGTGACGAAGGCACAATTAGGGGGACTGTGCTTGACAGCCTAACACCATGTACTATAATAATTATAAAAAGGCAGCTCTTGTTATCTAATATTGGAGAAATCCTTCTCCTTCTTAACAGAACGCCTAAAAAAGGGGAGAAATAGTTTGCGCAGTGATATCGTTAAAAAAGGTTCAACAAAAGCCGCACATCGCGCTTTGTTTTATGCCATGGGTTTTACCCCTGAAGATCTGGAGAAACCCCTCATTGGGATCGTAAACGCTTTTAATGAAATTATCCCTGGTCACGGGCATCTCAAAGATTTGGCCCAAGCCGCCAAATTAGGAGTATCAGCCGGGGGCGGAACCCCCATCGAAGTCCCTGCCATCGGGGTTTGCGACGGTATTGCCATGGGACATAAAGGAATGAGTTTTTCTTTGCCGAGTCGCGAACTTATCGCTGATTCAATCGAAGCACTTGCAGAGGCGCATGCCTTAGATGGTCTCGTCTTAATTCCCAACTGTGATAAGATCGTCCCAGGCATGCTCATGGCGGCTGCCCGCCTCAATATACCTTGCATCGTA
>DAIEHY010000145.1 GCA_027353165.1 Desulfosporosinus sp. | reverse complement strand
GGTTCCAGGTTACCTTTAGCCCATCGTTAAGGAGCTCAAACCCACCGTGTTCCAATTCGGCTGAAATAAGTTTATTGCCTTCACCACTCCAACCATAACTACCAAAGGCAGCTGCTTTTTTATTTTTAAACGCCAACCCTTTGATCATTTCTAGAATTCCGGCGACGGAAAAAGAGATTCCTTTATTTATGGTCGGTGAACCAACAAGGATTGCCTTAGATTTAAAGACTTCTGTGATGATGTCGTTTTTATCAGTATGCGTGGAATTAGAATTAAATAATTTAACGGTTACATTCGTATCACTCAATCTTATCCCTGTGGCGATAGCTTCGGCCATTTGGCGGGTGCTGTTCCACATCGTATCGTAAATGATTGTAATTTGATTTTCTTGGTAATCCTTAGCCCATTCCTTGTATTTGTCGACCATTTGCAAGGGATTATCCCGCCAAATAAGGCCATGACTTGGACAAATCATATCAACAGGCAGATTAAAGCCTAAGATTTCAGTAATTTTCTTATCTACAAAGGTACTGAACGGAGTTAAGATATTGGCATAATATTTAAGGGCTTCGTGATATAACTCAGCTTGATCGACTAAGTCATTGAACATATGCTCCGAAGCATAATGTTGACCAAAACCGTCATTGCTGAAAAGGATATTATCCCCGGTCAAGTAGGTAAACATCGTATCAGGCCAGTGGAGCATTCTGGCCTCAATAAAAATAAATTCTTTGGAGCCGAGGCTTAATTTATCGCCTGTTTTAACGGGTATGAAGTTCCAATCCTGGTGATATTGACCTTTTAAGGATTTGATGGCATTGGCGGTACAATAAATAGGGGTATTCGGAATTTCCTTCATTAACTCCGGTAAAGCCCCACTGTGATCAGGTTCCCCATGATTAGCAATGATATAATCGATCGTATTTAGATCAATCTCTTTTTTTAAATTAGCAACAAACTCTTTAGCGAAGGGAGTCCAAACACAATCGATTAGGGCCGTCTTTTCGTCACGGACAAGGTAAGAATTATAGCTGGAGCCTCGGTGTGTCGAGAGTTCATCACCGTGAAACTTTTTCAATTCCCAATCGATTTTTCCTACATAGGTTACACTCTTGTTAATTTCAAAACTCATAGATAATCCCTCCTGAATAGTTTTGGTTGTTCAAAGTATCTAAGACCGTTAGAATTTGAAGGCTGATTTGAGAAAGCTCAGACGACGCTTGAGGGCATCGTAAAGCCTCTTGCCAAGACTAAGCGGTTACGACCGGTTTGTTTTGCTTGATAGAGGGCTTGGTCTGCTGCTGCAATTAAATGTTCCGGTAAAGTTGTAGGAGAAGCATATTGAAAGGCTACCCCTAAACTAATCGTTACCATAGGTGCGGCGGAGGAAAAGAGATGGGGGATTTCTAAATGTTCGACATTAGCGCGCAACGCTTCTGCTAGCAACTCCCCGCCAGTCTCGTCGGTATTGGGTAGAACGACAACAAATTCTTCTCCGCCGTAACGAGCAAGTAAATCACCTTGTCGTTTCACGGATTCCTTTAAGGCAGTAGCGACCTTCTTAAGACATTCGTCCCCTTGAAGGTGCCCATAATGATCATTATAAGCCTTAAAGAAGTCAATGTCACACATAACTAAGGTGATGGGTTCTTTTTTTCGTGATGCTAAGGACCATACTTGTACAAGGAACTGATCAAATTGACGGCGATTGGCTATACCGGTTAACCCATCCATTGACGATAGATAACTTAATTCCTGATTTGCTTGTTCCAGCTGGGCCCTCTCGTTGAGCAGGGTGTTAGTCAGGGGACGAAAGATATTTAGACCCAGAAAAACTAGGGTAAGGAGGATAATGACTCCACTTATTGATACTAAAAGTTGAAGACTCTTGATTTTGTCTTCACTTTCTTTTTGGTACTGATTGACGATCTGGTTGAGGGATTCTAAGAGGGTCTCCTTATTTTGAAGAAGGTAGGTAAAATGAGGATTGTTGGGGGTAAGTGAGTGGGCGGGTTCCTCGGAAAGGGCAAGGGCTTCCGAGGTAAAACGTTCGAAGCGTGCTTGCAAATTGATCGGTGGATCAAAATACATACTCTTCATTTGAGGGGATAAATGCTGTGGCTTATCTAGGCTTCCCTTAACTAATTGTTGATTATTGTTTTGGATTTGCTCAATGGTTAGGCTCAAATCACGGCTTAAGAGCTCCCGTTCCTCCGGAGTTGTACTGTGTATAAGCTCGACACTGAGCAGGGATGCTTTTTGAGATAACCAGCGTTGACTTCCGCTCAGATTTACAAGGCGAGCGCTATCTGTCTGGGTTAAGATGACTTGGTGCAGAGTAATGAAAATAGCAAAAGTAAGGACAGCAATTAAACTCAAAGCCAAGACGTAGGTGCGTGTTAATTTGGAAAGGGATTGTAGTTTCACTCAATACTTCCTCCACACTTAGCGTTTGTTGCTTGAAGTCAAGATATTCGTTAGCAATCTTGTCCATAACTTTAATCCTTCTACGCTAATCTAAAATATTCCTGCTACACATGGTAATCTTGACAAGAAATCATCCTCAATGAGGGCAAGGTACAAAATCAACATTGGTTTTTAATCTCCTTTTAATCTTTGAATGCTAAAATCTAAAAACGTATAAATGCCAAAGAAGGAGAGAGAGTTCAAAATGAAGCGTTCTAAAAGATTTAAGGTAATTATGACTTTTTTGGGATACAACCTCATTCTGGTGGTGATACTTGCTCCATTCATCCTGTTTTGGGGGCCTTTCCAGTCTCTAAAGGTAATGGCTGTGGGTTCGGTTTATACCTCTCGACACCCCCAAGTTGTTAAAGCCTTTCTATCCCAGGCAGAAATCGATCGGATTATGAATCTTAATAATTCTCAGGGAATCAACGGCAGTAGTAGCACGATTGCTCGCACCAAGGTGACGGATGTGAGTTCGGGTATTACAATTGAAGACATTCAAGGCCCTAGCTTCAAAGGCAAAGTGATGCTGATAAAAGATCCTAAACGAGTCAAAGTGGCTGTCACGAAACAAGTTGGTGTGACGGGAGAACGGGTCAGTGATCTTGTCAAGGATCTGGGAGGAGTAGCTGGAATTAATGCCGGAGGGTTTTATGATCCCAATGGTAAAGGAAATGGAGCCTTTCCAGACGGGTTAACCGTACAGAACGGAAAATTAGTCCACAATAATGTGGGAAATCGGTCGGTCAATATTGTGGGATTTAATGTCCAAGGAAAACTGATTATTGGAAGTATGACGGCCACTCAATTGGAAGCGAACCATATTCTTGAAGCTGTTACCTTTGGTCCTAATCTTATTAAAGATGGCAAACCTGAAGTTTTAGGAGACGGCGGTTGGGGAATTGCACCCCGAACAGGGATTGGTCAAAAGGCGGATGGAACAGTCATTTTTGTTGTCATCGACGGACGTCAACCTACCTGGAGTATCGGAGCGACCTTACGCGACCTGATGAATGTCTTTAATAATTACCAGGCGGTGAATGCCGTCAATCTCGATGGGGGATCTTCCTCTATTTTCGTTGATCAAGGGATAGTCACAAATCGGCCGAGTAGCGTTTTCGGAGAACGTTATATTCCAACAGCTTTCATAGTGACCCCTTAACCCTATTAACTTTCGTAATTAATTCATAATACACCTTGCATTTGGGATTAATACTCCTATATGATCTACTAGATTAAATATTGGGAGGTTTAACATGACTAGGTGGAATGTTTATGTCACCAATGAAATACCTAAACCAGCTCTTGATATGCTGGCAGAGTCTTGCGACATGGAAGTCAATCGTACAGGCCAAGTTCTTACAAAACCAGAACTGTTGGAAAAGGTTAAGGGTAGGGATGCCGTGCTTAGCTTACTTACCGATCCTATAAATGCTGCGGTGATGGATGCTGCTAAAGGAATCAAAATCTTTGCTAACTATGCTGTCGGCTATAATAACATCGAAATCCCATCCGCAACAGAACGGGGAATTATGGTCTCCAATACACCGGGTGTGCTTACGGATACTACGGCTGAAATGGCTTGGGCTTTATTGTTCTCCGTAGCCCGGAGAGTTGTGGAATCAGATAAGTACACGAGAAAAGGAAACTATAAGGGGTGGGGTCCGATGCTCTTTTTGGGACAGGACGTCATCCACAAAACCGTTGGAGTAATAGGCGCCGGAAGAATAGGCTTGTCTTTCGCTAAAAGAGCAAAGGCATTCGATATGACGGTACTTTATACCGACATATCGGCTAACCCTCAATTTGAACAAGAAACCGGGGGGAAATTTGTCAGCTTAGAAAGACTTCTCAAAGAATCGGATTTTGTTTCGATTCATACTCCCCTCCTTCCGGAAACTTCCCATTTAATCGGTGAACAAGAGCTTAAGCTTATGAAAAATACAGCGATTTTGATTAATACTTCTCGCGGTCCAGTCGTGGACGAATTAGCCCTGGTGAAAGCTTTACAATCAGGGGAAATCTGGGGAGCAGGTCTGGATGTTTACGAATTCGAACCTGAATTTACAGAAGGACTTATGGAACTCGACAATGCCATCCTCTGTCCTCACATTGCCAGTGCCACGATTGATACTCGCACTAAAATGGGAACTATTGCTGTCTCGAATATATTAGCAGCAATGAGGGGAGAACTTCCCCCTAATTGTCTTAACCCCGAGGTTTATAAGCCAAATTCACATTAAATTCAAAGGGAAGTGGTATTTTCATGGAAAAAGTATTTGCTCAGAGAATGTCCTTGCTCGGTACCGAAACTGCTTTTGAAGTTTTGGCAAAGGCTAAAAAGTTGGAAGCTCAAGGAAAAGATATAGTTCATTTAGAAATTGGCGAACCGGACTTTGACACTCCTAAGAATATTATTGATGCTGCCTGCCTTGCCCTAAACAGCGGATATACCCACTATACTGCAGCCCCAGGAATTCCGGAAGTAAGGGCAACGATTGCGGATTATGTCCGTAAGCATAAAAACGTTGATGCTTCTGCCGACGATGTCGTTATTGTGCCTGGAGGAAAGCCCATCATGTTTTTCTCGATTATGGCAACGATCGATCCCGACGATGAAGTCATTTATCCTAATCCAGGCTTCCCCATTTATGAATCCGTCATTAAGTTTGTCGGTGGAAAGCCTGTTCCAATCCCATTACGAGAAGAAAACCAGTTCCGATTAGATGTCAACGAACTTGCGCAATTAATTACACCCAAAACCAAAATGCTCATTATCAATTCCCCTGGGAATCCTACCGGTGGAGTGCTCACGAGTGACGATGTTAAAGCCATTGCTGATTTAGTGAGAGGGAAAGATATACTTGTTCTTTCTGACGAAATATACGATCGAATCGTGTATGGTGATACCCACCCGCTCTCCATTGCCTCGTTACCAGGCATGAAAGATTGGACTATTATCCTAGATGGGTTCTCAAAGACTTATGCTATGACCGGTTGGCGATTGGGCTACGGAGTGATGCACCCGGAAATA
>DAIEHY010000144.1 GCA_027353165.1 Desulfosporosinus sp. | reverse complement strand
ATTGATGAGTGTACAAAACCAACAAAGTCTCAAGTGGCGACAAAACATGATCGGAAAAACGTATGAAGTTCTGGTAGAAGGTCCAAGTAGAACAAATACTGAGCGTTTAACTGGAAGAACCCGCGGTTACGAACTGGTTGTTTTTAACGGTTCATCTGAACTAATCGGGTCTTTAGTGAACGTAAAGATCATAGACGCTAGCTCTTTTACACTTATAGGAGTAATTCAAGGATCTAAGTAGAATTCTGGTTAACTTTAAGATTGAAGCAGGAATCATGCTGCACTATGTAGAATGTAATATGCGGAGGTGTCAAACTATGACCAACGAAATTATTGAAAATGCTCAACTCTTGGCAGATGCCATCGCTCGAAGCTCCGAACTTAACGAATTGCACAGCGCTGAGGATGCAATGTCTGCTGATCTATCAGCCCAACAATTGATTGCAGAATTACAAAAAGCTCAAGAACGGTTTATGGAAGCGCAACAAGGCGGTGCTGAACCTTCTGAAGTTGATAAAAATGCGGTCGATGAAATTGAAGCCAAGGTAGAAGCGAATCCGGCTATAGTCGCCTACATGAAAGCACAAGACAAATTCACAGAAATGTTGGATAGTGTCAATGCTATTCTAGCCGGGGCAATAGCAGGTTCTTCTGATGGTTGTTCCTGTGGGGATGATGGCTGTGCACCAGGCGGATGCGATAGCGGAGGGTGTGGTAGTGGAGGCTGCGGCTGCGGAAATTAATCCGGAAAACCGCTGGAAACTCGAACGATAAGGGAAGGGCTAAATCAGTAGCTCTTCCCTTTTAGGGTTACTTAAACTAATAAGATTTATCTGATAGCTAACCAGCATTGGTACCCCCGCTTTTTAAACGAATTTATAAAAGGGAGAAAATATGGTATGACCACCCCTATGTTGCGACAATATCGAGGAATTAAAGCAAAAGCACCCGATACAATTCTCTTTTATCGGTTAGGTGATTTTTATGAAATGTTTGGGGAAGATGCAGAAATTGCTGCACCTATCTTACAAATCGCTTTAACTGGCCGAGATGCAGGGGATGGGAAACGTATCGCTATGTGTGGCGTTCCTTATCATGCTTTAGATAATTATTTACCCAAACTCGTTAACGCAGGTCACAAAGTGGCTATCTGTGAACAAGTTGAAGACGCTAAAAATTCTAAAGGGATCGTCAAACGTGAAATTATCCGCATCGTTTCGCCAGGAACTCTCACTGAATCCCTTGCAGAACGTTCAAATCTATACCTGGCAAGTGTTTTCCATGACCAAGACTGGGGATTAGCCTTTCTCGATCTTTCCACTGGAGAATTTGCGATTTTTCAAACCTCTGAACTAGATGTTCTCCTGGCGGAGGTTTCACGCATAAACCCTGCTGAACTGTTGCTACCGCCTGAACTTAGCAAACGGACAAAATTATGGGCGGGGTATTTCTGTAGTCTTCAAGAACGCAACACGTTTTACTCTCAGAGCTTAAGTCATCACTTTGATAACCAACAAGTTCTGTTTCAAGAATTCCCAGTTGCAGCCTGTGCTGCTGCAAGTTTATGGACTTACATACTTGAGACAATGCCAGGTGTTGATCCTTCTCATATTGTGGAGATAAAAACGTTTCGTTCCGATCAGTGGATGTTCCTAGACCAATGGACTCGTCGCAACCTTGAACTGACAGAATCCCTCAGAGGGGTAGGGAAGAAGGGAACTTTACTGTCGGTTCTTGACTTGACCCAAACAGCCTTTGGTGGGAGACTTTTGAAGCATTGGATTGATAAACCGTTGCTTTTAAAGGAAGACATAGAGCAGCGACTAAACGCGGTTGATGAATTGGCCTCTGACTCTTTTCTACGTAAAGATTTGATGAAACTTCTTGCAAAGGTGTATGATCTTGAGCGCTTGATGGGGAAAGTTTCTTATGGAACTGCGAATGCCAAGGACTTATTATCATTAACTCAAACCTTATCGTTGCTACCCGAAATCCAAGCACTACTTAATGCGAGTTCTGCAGAGACTCTGAAAATTAAGGCCCCACAACTTGACGGCTTTGAAGACTTTGTCACAACCTTACAGGATGCGCTAAATCCCGTCCCCCCCTTATCGATTCGCGATGGGAATATTATTAAAACTGGGTATTCCCAAGAGGTTGACGATTTACGCAGTATATCGTCGGGGGGAAAAGAATGGGTGGCCAGGCTTGAAAGTATGGAACGAGAGCGAACTGGGATTCGTTCCTTAAAGATCGGGTATAACAAAGTCTTTGGCTATTTTATTGAGATTACCCATGCTAACGCCCACCTTATCCCTACGGATTATCAACGAAAGCAGACTCTTTCTAATGCCGAACGTTTCATTACCCCAGAGCTTAAAGACTATGAACAAAAAATTCTAGGCGCTGAAGATAAACTTAATGAACTAGAGTACCAGCTTTTTTTAGCACTTCGTGAAAGCGTCAGAAATAATACCAAGAACATCTTAAAAATTGCTCAGCTATTAGCAGAGCTTGATGTCTTTGTCAGTTTAGCTGAAGTGGCTATTCGCAATTACTACGTGCGTCCTCAGTTCATGAATGACGGTCAAGTTTCTATCACCGAAGGGCGGCATCCTGTTGTTGAAGTAATGTTAGATCCTGGAAAGTTCGTTCCTAATGATACCCATATTTCCAAGAACCATCATTTAGCTCTAATCACAGGACCCAATATGGCCGGAAAATCGACGTACATGCGTCAAGTGGCTTTGATAGTACTAATGGCCCATATTGGATCGTTCGTACCCGCCAAAAAGGCCATTATCTCTCTCGTAGACCGAATCTTTACACGAGTCGGTGCCTCAGATGATTTAGCAGCAGGACAAAGTACGTTTATGGTGGAAATGCAAGAAGTAGCGCACATTCTGAAATACGCTACCCCGAAAAGTTTAATCATACTCGACGAAATTGGACGAGGTACAGCCACCTATGACGGACTAAGTATCGCTTGGGCTGTTGCCGAACATCTAGTTAAACACACCGAGTTTAACCCCAAAACCCTTTTTGCCACACATTACCATGAACTGACTCAATTACAAGATGATTTTTCCGGGCTTGTCAATCTGCATGTGGGTGTGAAGGAACAGGGAGAAGACATTGTCTTTTTACACAAAATTCTTCCGGGTTGCGCAGATCGCAGTTATGGTATTCAAGTGGCGCGGTTAGCAGGTCTTCCTCAAGAGCTGCTTCTACGTGCTAAGACTTTACTTCAGGAGCTGGAATCTTCCGAGCCAGTGCACGTCATACCTGCCCTAACCCAAGTCATGACTCAAGGTACACTTTTTGACGTGCCACAAATTCATCCGTTATTACAAGAAATTAAACAAATCCCCTTGGAAGACATGACAGCCCGCCAAGCACTTCAATATCTCTTTGACCTGCAGGAGCGCATACAATCCTCGGAAACCATTTAAGCACGGTGCGAGGTGGAGGTCCGAAGTTTAGAGGATGAGATCTAAAGGCCGAGGTTTTACCGGAAAGGGGAGACACTGCCGAAGTAAAAGTTGTTCTTTAGGACAGGAATGTACGCAACATATGTTGAATAATTTCATGTTGCGGGCATAATCCAAAGCTAAAGTTTAAGCTTAGGTTGGTTATAGCTAAGCAAACGTTAAGGATAAAGTTCTTTGTAGAATGTCGGGGTAGAAAGATCGAACCTCGAAGATCGATTAGGGGGTGTAGCCATGTCTAAACATGTAGGAATTGATGTAGGGGGAACTTATACTGACGCAGTGTTGATACAAAAAGGTCGTATCCAACAAACAGCCAAAGTACCTACACGGTCTGAGAATTTAGTGGATACCCTTATGGAGGCCTTTGATTCGTTAAAAATGACTGATGAACAAGAACTTGACCGGATCACAGTGAGTACAACTCTTGTTACGAATGCAATTCTCCAAGCACGAATTTCTCCAGTAAACTTGTTGTTGTTTTCCGGAAAAGGAATGAGATTGGATGCTCTTCCTTGGCCGGTAAGCTACCGTGAACTCACTGGGGAAATGGATTTTCGAGGTAGAGAAATTGAAGCTCCGGACCAGAAAGAATGGGCTGAGCTGCTATCGCCGGAACTGAGCGAGAATCCGACCCGGGTTGCCATTGTAGGAAAGTTCTCTCACCGGAACTGTCTACACGAACAATCACTCGCTCACTATTTAAACGATCTCAACCCATCCTTACGTATTGCCCTTGGCCATCAATGGGGACAAGCCAACTTTTATCGACGAAGCCTGACAACCTATCTCAATTTGGGGGTATCCGATCTCTATCATCAATTTGCTGAACAATTACAAACCGCTGTGAGTTCGCGAAAAATTCAGGCCCCGATCTATATTTTAAAAGCAGATGGTGGCTGTTTACCCCTTGCCAAAATTCGCCCGATTGATACCATTTACTCCGGACCAGCGGCCAGTATTCTGTCAGGTCTGACCCAGCTTAAATCAACCTCGTCATCAATTATTGTTGATATTGGCGGAACTACCACGGATTTGGGTCTTATTCTGGCGGGCGTTCCTCTATTAAGTTCTAAAGGAGCACAAATAGGTCCGTTTGCAACCCTTGTCCGTTCCTTGTCGGTTCGTTCTATTCCAGTTGGGGGAGACTCCGTCGTTCGCGCTTCTGACCAAGGGTTTGTTCTGGAACGATATCGCCTGGGTCCTGCTTATTGTCTAGGCGGAAACGCACCAACGCCAACTGACGCCATGCGTTATCTTGGACTTATAGATTATGGCAGCGAACGACTTGCAGAAGAAGGACTTGCCTCAATTTTACCACCGGAACGACGAACCCCTCAATTTCTGGAGGAACTCGCCACTGCCATTCTTAATAAAGTCGTAGAACGGATATCTGAAGCGGTCGATTCTCTCAAACAAGAGTGGCAAGAAGAACCAGCCTATAAAGTGTGGGAGGTTCTCCACCCTCATGAAAACCATCAGTTCAACACGTTGGTCACCGGCGGAGGTGCTCGAGGAATTTCAACAGCCCTAGGAAAACGTTTACAAACCCCGGTACAGCTTGGATATCATGCAGAGATTTCCAATGCTCTCGGTGCAGCGATGGCTCGACCTACCTTTGATTGTACTCTCCATCTGGACACCTATATGAAGCAATACCGCGTCGAAGAGACGGGGGAACAGGGAAAATGGCGAGGTGCACTTCGACCTCATCGAGAAGTGGACGGTTTTTTAGATACCCTTGTTCAACAACAAGTGAAGGATTATGGAATCGAGATTGATGACGTTGAAAAAGATCCCTTCGATTTCTTCCCTATTGTTCAGAATTATCAAACCGTGGGCCAAATTGTCCATGGGGCTGCTCATCAACGGGCTGGCGTGATCGGGAGGGTGATAGTATGAAACGAACAGGAATCCTATTTTTTCCCGCCTTTGATTGGTCACTTGGAGACTCCCATCCGGAACGCGAAGAACGTCTCCTCTATACTCAAGAGCAACTGTTCGAGGAGGGGATTCTTGACTTA
>DAIEHY010000143.1 GCA_027353165.1 Desulfosporosinus sp. | reverse complement strand
GCAAGCAAGGCATCGTGTGTTTGAGCGAGCCCGCCTTTTAAGAATCCGCTGACTGAGCTCGAATTAAAGCCAGTTTGAAATTTCCCGATTCCAGCGGTTAGAAAGGCATAGCCGAGATAGAGTCGTAGAAATAATGCGATAGTCGCTTTAATAGGGTTTTGCATATGGATTACCTCCTTAGTAATTTATGGTTTATTTTCCAACCTTCCCTTAACCATAGTTTAGATCAATTACAAACAGGGAACTGTGACCTGAATCACATTATTATAAATATATTTAATTGGGGAATTTTTGATCATTCTTATAACCAACTGATACCGATGTTGAGTTCTAGTTTTGCTTCGCCTCGCTATAAAAAGTAACTGATATTGAAACTTGGAACTTAAGTTCATACATAAAAAAATCTCCCCCTCGTATAGTTAAAGAGTGAGAGTGTTGAGCGTGCTTGACCCTCAGAAATAAGCATGAGGAGGGAGGGTAACGTTTGAAAGACATCGGGTTATTATTGATGAGTTTAGGAATTATTTTGATTGGGGCTGAAGCATTTACCAATGGAATAGAATGGCTGGGTCAAAGGCTCAAACTGGGTGCCGGAGCAGTGGGAAGTATTTTCGCGGCCGTCGGGACTGCCTTACCTGAGACTATGATACCGATAATGGCCATTTTGGGCGGGGGAGTGGGCCCGGAGGGGACAGATATTGGGATAGGGGCTATTCTTGGTGCTCCTTTTATGCTCGCAACCGTAGCTTTTTTTATCACTGGACTTTCCGCTCTAATATTCCGGCGGAAAAATCTCCCGCTGCGTATAGATGCTAATGTTGTAAACCATGATCTGAAGTTTTTCCTCATAGTTTATTCTATGGCCATTCTGGCTTCCTTTTTACCCACTCAAGCACTTAAAAATGCTTTAGCTTTAGTTCTGGTAGCCGCTTATGGAATCTATGTATATCAAACGCTGCGCGACTGTAAGGATGACTGTAAGCACGAAAGCTTAGCACCATTGTATGTGTCTATACGGAATCCTCATCCGACGGTGACCATGATTTTAGTGCAAATTTCTTTGTCATTAGTCGCGATTGTATTTGGGGCAGATCGGTTTGTTGATGCAGTACAGCCTATCGCGGTAGACCTTGGAATTCCTGTCTTTGTGCTTTCTTTGATAATTACTCCCATTGCAACCGAGTTACCGGAAAAGTTTAATAGCGTCCTTTGGATTCGGCGAGGCAAAGATACTTTAGCGATGGGGAATTTAAGCGGGGCCATGGTGTTTCAAAGTGCTGTGATACCAGCTATTGGAATTGCTCTTACACCTTGGAAACTGGATAGCTTGGCACTCTGTAGTGCACTCCTGGCCTTGGGAGCGGCGATGATCCCTTATCTTTCACTTCGCTACAAGAGGGTAATTTATCCGAGTACTCTTCTAATGGGGGGGGCCTTTTACGCGCTTTTTATTTTTATAGTCATTCGTTTTTCGAGCCTGTAAATTCTGCAATGAGCATACCCGCTAAAACTAATCCAGCACCGATAAGCCCTTTCGTGGTTAATATCTCTCCAGCGAAAAAAAATGCGGAGATGGCGGCAAAGACGGGTTCCATGGAAAATATTAGGGCGGTATGAGTGGGCGTTGTAAATTGTTGCATTTTAGTTTGAGCAAAGAAGGCCAGTGAAGTTGCTGGAACGGCGGTAACCAATAAGGCTATCCATGCAGTGGAACTAAAGTAGAGAGAAGGCTGTGGTAGAAGGAAGGAAAAAAAATAGCTTAAAATACTGACAGTAAAAATTTGCACGCTGGCTAAAACTGTAGCATTTGTCTGAGGGGCATAACGCCCGACTAAAAAAATATGTAAGGCAAAGCTTATGGCACAGGCCAAGATCATCAGGTCACCTTTATTGAGTTGAAAACGATCCCCAAGGGAGAGGAAGGATAGACCGACTAGGGCGCAGAGGATACCTAGGAGCAAGCCGGGGCTTGGAAGTCTCCGTGTTGTTACAATGACTAGAGCTGGGACAAAGACAACAGAAAGTCCGGTTATAAACCCAGCGTTAGAGGCAGTTGTATATTGCAGTCCAACCGTTTGCCAGGCGTATCCCGAGAAGAGAAAAACCCCTAAGGCTGCACCTTTAAGGAGGGTTCCTTTGGAAATATGAGCTTTTTGAAACCAGAGAAACGGCAGCAAACTAATAAATGCTAGAGCGAATCGAATTGCAAGAAAAGGAAACGGAGGAAGGTCTTCGATTGCCCATTTTACAATGACAAACGTTGACCCCCAAACAAGGGTAACCAAAAGTAACAAGAAATCAGCCCATTGGCTTTTGTTTAACTTCAACGACGTCCCACTCCTCTTCCCTTAGAGATAAAGTTGTTATAAAAAAGGGCCGTTGCGTATAATACGCAACGGCCTTTCTTAGCATGAACAGATTTTGCTGACAGTGACTCTTCTGACCTCTGGCTTCTGACATCCGACCTCTGTAAAGCTACAGTAGATTACGCAATTATTAGTATACAGAAACAAAGGCCATCTGAAAAGAAGAATTTTGCTAACCCCGACCTCCATCATGTGGAGGTGGACATTCTATCACTTGTTCTTGAATCTCTATTGGGGTATAGATTGGTGGAGGGGAACATGGCGGGGGGAGCGGACAGGGGGCTAATTCGTCACAATATTGTAACTTGGCTTGACAAAATTGTTGGTAATGGCGTTCTTCATCGGCAGCCATTTCCGTAAGAAGACATTGAATTTCTGGAATGGGGATATTTTGAGCGAGTTCGAGATAGTGACGATGTCCTTCGGCTTCGTCCGCAATGTTTGAGTCAAGCATGGCACAAAGGTCGCTCGTATAATTAACAAAATGAGCTCTCCATTCGACCCAATGGCCACTACTGAACGCTCCGTATTTAGGATCAACTCCTAGATAGCGTAAGGAAAGTGCTAATTTTTCAAGGTGTCTCATTTCGTCATAAGCAATCGGTCGAAATAAAGCATCAAACTCTGGGCGATCTAGTAGTACGGCCTGATAAAGATAGGTTGTGATAGCGGTTAATTCCGAATCCTTACCCGCATAGGCCTCATATAGCCAAGTGGCGTATGTATAGGTAGGTTCGGGAATCTGCATGGCAGCAGGTTCATGAGATTCTTGGATGGGGAGAAGTAAAACTTGACCTGCATAGATGCGATCGGGGTGTTTTAGATGATTAAGTTGGATGATTTCTGCCATCTCGACATTGTAGGCCTTGGCAATTTTATAAATGGTATCTCCAGCATGTACAGTATATCGTGCATAATCCATTAGGAATCCTCCTTTTAATATGGCTTAGCACACTATATTCAAAAAGGAGAAGACATGATAATGGGTAAAAATGGAATGATAATTGGAATGTATTGGACAAGTTTAGCGTAGTAATGGTATTAGAATAACAATGATTTGAAATTAATGGAGAAAAAATGTTAAAGAGGAGGAGTCCTGAGATGGGTTCTTTTATCTTAAGGGGAATCACAACGGCTTTACTGGTTACGGTTTTAACCCTTTTTGGCGGCATTATTTGGGATACCATGGGGCTGGGTGGTTTGAGTGTATCTAAACTCTTGGATATTGGGCTTCTGGCAAGTTGTTTAGTAGGAGGGTACCGAACAGCAAAAGAAAGTGGTGTTTGGTTTATGGGTGGGGTGACTGGAGCGGGTTATGTAATTGTAGGGACCCTGTTGCTAGCACTTTTCCTGCCCATTCGGGGATGGGGTTTCGTGCAGGTTCTTGGCGAGGGTGCATTAATTGGCTTAGTAGCAGGTGCGTTTGGAGCAGGGACTAAGGGGGCGGTTGCCAGAGCAGGGACCGCAAGCAAGAGTCCATCATTTTTCCGGCCTTCATATGTAGGTTATGACACAAATGACTTCGCCAGTAGCGAGTTTGATTGGGATAATGATTCAGATATAGAGTGGCCTTGGGATAGGGAGGATAAAAATAAGAAACCAAGGGATGAAAACATTGAGAGTTCTGGGGTTCCCGAAACATGGGAGCCTAAGGGACTAGAAAATAATCCTATAATATGGGATAGAGTGAAAGCGGATAAAGCAGGTATAATAAAGGCAAATGCGGAGAAAGTAAGTTCGGAAAAAGGAAGTTCCAAAACTAAAGATTTGAGACCATGGTGGGAGTAAATAGCTAGACGAAAATTCGGGTCAATGGATTGAGGAAAGCAGGAAAATTACCGATCTGAGAGAATAGTGCTAATATAAGAACATGGTACAAAATAATAAGAAACGCTATAGGAGGGATTGAAAAAATGGATTTTCTTGAAGTGGTTCAAGCCCGGCGGAGTTTGCGCACTTATCTTGATAAGCCTGTTGAGCGCGAAAAATTAGAGTATGTTTTAGAATCAGCACGGTTAGCACCGTCTTGGAAAAATTTGCAGTGCTGGCGATTTATTGTCGTCGGAGATGAAGCAGGGCGTAAGGCTTTAGCTGAATGTATGGCAGAGAGTAATCCCGGTCGAAAGGCTTTGATGGGAGCGCCAATGGTCATTGTCCTATGCGCACTGCCTGCTGAGTCTGAAATATGGGAAGGCAAGGACTTTATGATGCTAGACGCAGGACTTGCAATGGAACATTTGGTATTAGCAGCAACAAATCAAGGGTTAGGGACCTGCTGGCAGGGTCTATTTAATGAGGTGAAAGCACGGGAAGCTTTAAATGTTCCCGAAAATGTGAGAGTAGTAGCGATGACTCCGTTAGGATACGCTGCTGAAGAACGACGCCCACGGCCCAGAAAGGCTATGGCAGAGATAGTTTTCTATGAAAAATGGGGTCACTCTTAAAAAAAGAAGGGCAGTTTTTAACTTGCTTCATAAGTTAAAAACTGCCCAAATTTTATACAAATTTTATTAAACATTTTTCTATTTAAAGTTAGAGAAAACGCTTATCTTTATAACCGATTTTTAGTTAACTATCTTAGAGACTTGCTTGAGCAGTGTTCACGTCAGTGACCATTTGTTGAATTTTAGCGGTGCTGTCAAGTTCCAAGTCTGCTGCTGCGGAAATTGCAGCTTGATAAGCGACCAGGTTTGCATCAACAACATCGGCAGCAGTGACGCCGGCGACTTTAAGATCATCTAAGGAGATGGTGGTGGCAGGATCGCCTGAAACAATGCTGTCAATTTTAGTAATAGCAGCCTGCATAGCTTTAGCTGCAGCCTCAGCAACTTGAGCAGTGTTCACATCAGTGACCATTTGTTGAATTTTAGCGGTGCTGTCAAGCTCCAAGTCAGCTGCTGCGGAAATTGCGGCTTGATAAGCGACTAGGTTTGCATCAACAACATCGGCAGCAGTGACGCCGGCGACTTTAAGATCATCTAAGGAGATGGTGGTGGCAGCGGCATCTTTAGCAACATCTTCTATTTTTTTAATGGCAGCTGCTTTTGCTACTGCTGCAGTTTGAGCAGAAATTAGGTCCGTGAGAACGCTATCTGGGACAACAGCTGTACCGCCTAATGCAGTAATGAAGCTGGAAGCAGACAGTTTGCCACTTACATAGGTCGTGCCTTCAT
>DAIEHY010000142.1 GCA_027353165.1 Desulfosporosinus sp. | reverse complement strand
ATGGCATCCAGAGGGTATTCTCTCGAACGGAGACAGACAGATATATAGTGTTTCACAATATCATCTTCGGTCGAGAATTGGCCAAGACACCATCGACACATCCCCAAATTGGCTTTAGTTCGGTCGGCTTTGGGTCGACGGACGACACTACAGGGTAGTGTAACTGCCCCCTGGATTGGCTTGCAATCGTTTATCATGGAGATATACTCTCCACCTACCCGGGCCGCAATTAACGTTGCCGGGAGGGGTCCATAAAACGTAGCGATATGTGCAGCTTGAATGGTTCCGTTCAGTTGAGCATAAACCTCAATTCGAGGTTGACTGTCACACAGACCCATATTTTGTCTTCATACCTTCCGTCTTAAGAGCTTTGTCTTGTATTTGTTACGACCTTAAGGTCGTAACAAATACGGGGCTCCGTAGAGAGTCAACTTAGCGCTCTAGCCAAGATGTGAAGCATCTCTGCCCATCCTTTAGGTGTAAAGACATCGGCTAGGATTCGAGTGGGATGTCTTGGGGTTGTATCGCCATTTAGACTAAATGATTGAGTAGAAAATTATTTTCAAAGACCAAATGGGTACCTGCAGCACCAAAACCTCCTTTCCAACCGATGCGAATGGAGATGTCAAAACACAAATCACGATGCCTCGAGGTAAAACTACGGGCACACCTCGGGCTCAGGAAAATACACTTGACGCCATGCATTTAGCTTTTTGCGACGTTTCAAATTGTGGGATGGTGGAGATTAGTGTCACATCAGTTAAAGGTATTTGTTTGTGTATTCACGACATGAATTCTGAATCGACAACTGGAGAGAAACGCCCACTTTCCGAGCTGACAATTCAAGAGCTCAATTCACTGCAGTATCTCCAGACCATTAATGGTCTCAATTACAATCAAAGTCGACCTGTTCCAACATTCATTCAGATGTTAGATGCATTTTTGAGAAGTGATTATCACAGAGATAATCATAGACTTTGGGTCTCCCTAAAAGACCCAACCTGGGTCCCAATTAAAACTTGTTGTTGTTATTTCTGCCCAGAAATCGGGGAAACTAAATGTCCATCGGTTAGCGACCTCCTTTTCACTCTTATGCATTATTCTCTACCGAAAGGCATTAATTGGAGTGATTTTCTTTGGGTCGGTTCGGCGAATCCATGGGTAAATAAGGTCCTCCTCCGAGATTTTAGCCGAGTTGATATTCTCCAAAAAGTCATTATCGCAGATTATGCTAATATTAAGGCGTATGCCCCCTGTTATAAATGCCAACTCGACCATTTGAGTCTAATTAAAGAGTTCCCAAAACAAATGCCTGCAATTGCATTAGAGACAACCGAAGTCAATCCAAGTATTGTCACGGATTTTCGACAGGCGGGCGTTGAAGTTATTATGTATGGAGAAGATGCGGACAAATGGAAGACTTGGGTCGAATATGTAGAAATTTAAATTCACCTGAAGGTTAATTAATAATTGACATCCACAGATGTCAATTACTCACTGAGTGGGGCGAGAGTTTCATTCGGACCCGCTGTGGTCTTTTGAACGATATACACGGGCTCGGTTATCCCGTCAACCCTGAGTGTCTCGATGACATCTCCCAGAGGAAGATAACCTGCTGTCACTACGGCAAAGCGGTTATCGGTCTCATCGTAACGAAACTATCGACAGGGAGTCATCATTCCAAGTAATACTTTTGATATCTTCAAACCGTGACATGGCTTTAACGCATTCAGGGATTGGTTGGATAGGTCAATTTTCTATAATGACTAAATCAGAGAAAAAGAGGGCGTCGTTCCGTGATGGGTCGACGACATAAATGACACCGGTGTAATTTTTGAGCACAGGCTTGACACGCCACATGTCCACACTTGAAACTCTGTGTAATTTCTGCTTGGAGACAGATTTTACACTCTAACTTCTCGTGTAAAGCCTCTCTTGGTCTGATTATATTTATATAGAGAGGTACCCATAGGATGAACGACTGGTTATCTACACCAATGCTGAGTTCGAAAACATCTGGATAGACCTTACCGACTCGAGCGGGTAACCATCCACGCGACGGAAGATAAATACTACACGGTGTTCCGGAGATTCGGGCGACTAAATTAGACGGGTGCTGGGCTAAATTGGAATTATGTAAGAGCTGAGTGAGGGGTTTTAATTTGGGCAGATGGTCAAAGGAAAATGTCACTTCAGCGTTATTTTCAATTATAAACTTAACCTGACGGGTATTATGGTCAATGGAGATGAGTTGAGCTGGAGTTAAATCATGCCATAAATACCATGTATGTAAGACTAAAGGGCCGATTCTTTCAGTCTGGGCTGGATTTGTTATAAGCATAGGAAAAGGATGCGTTAGTGCCTTTCTGGATGGAAAACACTGACCCATTTATTTATTGACGGGATGGGTTAAACTATCAGTTTCTAATTATGACTCAGTCATAATTAGAAACTTTACTCGGATTTAGCAACACACTGAAGAATGTTTCGCATCTCAATCACATACGCACGCAGACTTGATGAATCTGATGGTAGATCCATCTTCTGAAATTGGCGACACCACAATTCTGCATATCGATTCAGGGCCCACATATCTAAACTTGGATATGTCAAGAGATGAATAAACGCCCAAAAAGACCCTGCTTCTGGACGTTGACTTTTAACAATTCTTTGTATATCCTTGCCTGTGGCTGGATGTAAAACATCCAGCGCTTTGAAGATATCCGACTCTTGAAGAGCGGCATTGATTTGCTCGACGCGGAGTTTAGCTATAGAGGGATTTATAGCACGCATTTGTGCGCGAATCTTTGGCAGAGCCATTGATAATAGAGTTGAAATTGAGTTCTAAAATATTCATTTCGAATGAAATGGACGATTCGAAAGAGACTTTGTTTTGGATTATTCAGGAGTGCTATCCCAAACGTCCGATAATCTATACTTCCCTCCAGACAGCATTAAATCAAGCCCAGTTAATGGGTCATACGACCGTTTATGAGTATAGAATTGGTGAAGATGGGTTTCCACGGAATCATGGGAGTCATACTCGCAATTGGGATGGTTCAAAACACGCGCATATCTGGGAATATTATCGCTATGGGTGAGAATGGGTTTCCGTGGAATCCCACCTTCACTTGAGGACGCTCAATGGTATGCCGAAGGATAATAAGCTTCCGCGTGAGACGTGGATGGATCACAAAACTTATGATGGGAATAAAGTGGTTCAACGATACGTGTAATTTAGATGACTCGGCGAGTCATCTAAAATTTAATCCTGGTCAGTGCTATTGATATATGCTTGTGCCTCTAAAGAAAGTTGGTTAAATTTGCCTATGTCGAGTTCCGCATCCAACGCATTCCATTCAATAAATATCACTTCTGACTCCAGAAGACATAAATCTAGACATGCATTCGGTTCGGGTAAATAATTCTTATGTGTCTGACTGAAGTTACGAATTGCTTGTAATGTTGCTGCATCAGGTTCTGGATTAATCGCCTTTTCTTCCAATTGGCCTGCATAGAAAATGCATCGATATTCCACACCTCGAGTCATTCGCTCATCCCACGGCCGTAAAACCAACGTGCCAGGTGTATATTTCATGTCCTCTAAATCCTCTAAACATCGAAATGACTCCGCCCGTATTTTAGGAATGGGTCTTCAGGGCCCCATTCCTAAAATACAGGCGCGTGAAGACTTGCTTAAGTGTAACACACTTTGGACCCGGCTCAAGGACATCTTTTGGTGAAAGACTGCCGAGTCGGACAAAGACGGCCTTATGGTCATTTAAATAGGCCGAACATTTGTCTATAATTAGTTTGAATTCAGGATGGGTCAGTAAAAGCTCTGGGTTTCGCTCATCTACACCTTGTCTTAATAAACATGTTGTTCCAAAGTCAGAGGCAAGAGAAGCCAATCTTTAGTCCAAAAAGATGGCCAGTTTTGAACAAGTCCGGCCTGCATGGTTAATATAATTAAGGATATATTTTTAGGCTCAATTTAATCGAACCATCGCCATAAATACCATGTAATGATACCTCTATATGGTGACCATGTGGCACTCATCGTGGCCACTTCCTTAGCTGTCGGCTTTTTCGGTAGAGAGAAGAGTTTCTGTAGACGTTTCTGTATGAATAAATCCTCACAGGGCATTAGGTCGGTAGTCGGTTCAACTACTAACATTGTGCTCGTAAGAGTCCATGGACCAATTCCCGTCACAGAGAGTAATTCTTGGATGCACATCCATTCCTGACCCGGAGGAAAATCCGGTGACCGGTTCTTGTCACGAAGAAATGTATTAACATTCTGTATAATTGTAGTCTTATCGTGTGGTAAGGTTAATTGCTGCCATTTAGCTTCCAATTCAGGTCGAGTAAAATTGTTCCCGAGAATGGAATAAACATGCCCGCGAAGTTTCTTCGCTTCTGTATAGCGAATTTTTTGTCCAAGAATGGCTCCAATTAACGCGACATAGGGTGGTTTCTTCAAAGCGGGCCAATCGAGCGGCCCGACCTTTTGGTGAAGAAAGGAGAGGACCGCATCCGTCGACATTGAGTCGTCTTAATCAATCCAATGACAACTCAATTATAAATTTGATGTTCTTTAGAGGATAAACAATTAGCTAACATGGGTATCTGCCATTCCCATCAAAAACCTGAGAAGAACCTGGAGGAAAAATCAAAGGAACTGCCAGCACCCATACCTACGACAGCACCTATTGAGGAACAACCGCCACCGATAACGGATATTCGATACCTGCAATATATAAGGGAAGAACTGAAGCAAGCCGTGACGGGAGGACCGATTCCAACAGATCTATTCTCCGATTTACGAGATAATGGGAGCGGTGATGACTATGAAGTCACCTCAATTGCTCAATATCCATTTGATTTTAAATTGAATCGAACTAAACTTCGTTTACAGCGTTATCTTCATGACCTCCTCCATAACTTGCATCTATACTCAGATCGGGAAACATACATCCCTCATATGGTTGCAACGGGCAATAATCGGGATGCATTTGAGATTAAAGAGGATTGCGATTTATACACTCGAGACAAAAATGCCTTTGAGATGCAATGTCAGGCCAACCGCGAAAGGAAACGCTCCGGGGTTCGCCGAATTCTGAATCTTTGGAATCGTTTAGACCATCTTGCCCTTGTATATAAAGAGACGGGTAACATGACCTTAACACCCGAAGATGAGGTCGCATTCAAGGATTATGCAATAAGTATTAAGGGTGAATCTCGCTGTAAGACTCTGCTTTTGTCATTCTAATTTATGTCGTGACGACATAAATTAATTGGCGAGAGATATCCACGTAGGGAGAGATGGATGCCAAAAGGGCATATAATAAACACTACCTTCCGATAGGAGCGCAGCCGTGTAACTGAAGGAGCTCCTTGATGTGACCAAAGCATCAGCTAAAACAAGGCCTATGAATGTATCCTCGACTGATTCATTCAAATGCCAAACGAAATCAGATCCAGTATATATCTTGAAATCTTCCTCTTTTCCTTGAGAATATAGATGAAAAAATGGCCGATGGGAGGTATACTTCTGGCGTAACCTTTCGATCG
>DAIEHY010000141.1 GCA_027353165.1 Desulfosporosinus sp. | reverse complement strand
TAAGAATTCAAGGTTGTCTATGGCTAAAATGTGACAGCCACCTTCCTATATCAGGCTCGATCAAGGCACGAGGCGGAATTTATGAAGTCCTTGAACATGCTGAAGACCTTGCACTCCAAAATGGCCTAATGACAGTGGATAGCGATTATGAGATTTTAAATTCACCAAGGTTCAAAGAATTCTTCTCTGGTTACTCTATCGCAGTAGGATCAACTGGAAACCTCGGCTTAAGTATAGGCGTGATTGGAGCAAAACTTGGTTTTCAAGTCACCGTCCATATGTCCGCCGATGCAAAATCGTGGAAAAAGGAACTTCTCCGGTCAAAAGGAGTTCGAGTCATAGAATACACGTCGGATTACAGCAAAGCGGTCGAAGAAGGAAGAAGGCAAGCCGAGAAAGACCCAAACTGCCATTTCGTTGATGATGAGAACTCCCGCAATTTATTTCTAGGCTATGCTGTGGCCGCTTATCGCTTAAAAGGGCAATTAGACCGCATGAATATTATGGTCAATTCGGATCACCCGCTTTTTGTCTATCTACCCTGCGGTGTAGGAGGCGGACCCGGGGGTGTAACCTATGGATTAAAGCAAGTGTTCAAAGAGAATGTCCATTGCTTTTTCGCTGAGCCAGTTGATTCACCGTGCATGCTCTTAGGTCTTGCGACCGGCCTTCATGATCAAATTTCGGTTCAGGATATCGGTCTAACTAACAAGACTGAAGCGGATGGATTAGCCGTAGGCAGAGCCTCTCGTTTCGTAGGAAAAGTAATCGAAACCTTACTGAGTGGGGCTTACACTATCAAAGATGATGAACTCTTCAGGTTACTTCAGGCCTTAGACAAAACTGAGAACCTCCAACTAGAGCCATCGGCGCTTGCAGGAATGCCTGGAGTAGCAAGATTATTACAAGCCGATGCAGGACGTAACTATTTAAAGCGGTTTGAGCTAGAGAAAAAAATGGCCCAAGCCAGCCATATTGTTTGGGCGACCGGTGGCAGTTTAGTCCCGAGAGAGATAATGGCTCAATACCTGAGTAAAGGTAAATGATCATAAATGATTCAAAGTATGGTTAATCGGGTGAGCCCGAGAGTGAAGCGCATTGAGTGATGAGCTGTGAAAATGGGATTCTGTGCGAGGGTCAAGAGGGAGGAATTTGTTGAAATAAAGGGAATTTTAAACTATAATGAGATATGTGTTTGAGTAGCCGTGTTCAATTAATCAAATTAAATTATCGAATTAATATTTGCAAAAATCTAATGGAGACAGAACACGGAGGAAATAAAAGTGACAAAATTTGAGGTTTACCAAAGTATAGCTGGAGAGGTTCAGAAGTTTTACAATGAAGATGTAGCCGTTACACTTTTTGATACAGAAAAGATTGTTGCCTATTACCCTGGAAAAACGATAGATACCAGGGCCGAGCTTGGGAACCCACCTACGCCGGGCTCAAATGTGTTAGAAGCTCTCACGAGTGGACAACGCGTTGTACGGCGTGTATCAAAGGAACTTTTTGGGATTCCTTTTGTTGGGATTGCTCAGCCAATCTTCGAAGAGAAGAAAATAGTTGGTTGCCTCGCCATTGCTTGTTCCCTTGAGCATTATGACAATCTCCTTGTCACTGGTAAGGAAATTCTAGAGTTTGTGGTAACGATTTCTTCCTCAGCTCATAATTTGTCAGCAGCAACTGAAGAACTAGCTGCAACGCTTAGAAGTATGGATGATGAGATTGAACAGGTTAATAAAGAGATGCATAGAACTAACGAATTAACCCAACAAATTAAGAAGATTTCAAAGCAAAGTAACATCTTAGGAATTAATGCAGCGATTGAAGCTTCTCGTGCAGGTCAGCATGGGCGAGGGTTCGCAATCGTTTCGGAAGAAGTCAGGAAGCTAGCCACGAATACACAATCCTCTACGCAGGCCATCGAAGATAATGTACAGGAAGTACAAACATCGGTGGGGCTTTTGATCGAGGCTATAAAGCAACTGACCGCTGTAACTGAAAGTCATGCCGGTGAAATTACAGAAATAGCCAATAGTTTAGCGAGAATAGAAAGTATGGCCAAACAACTCGTGAAAATGGGACAAAACTAAATTGTCAAGGCCTCTTCGAAGGCGTCGGTTAGAAATATCGATGCCTTTTGTCGTTTGAAGCGAGTCATGGAGAGTCCAGAGGAGACTTCCAAGGTTGGTTTTTTTAGTCAAGATAGAGTGATATAATGAAATATCATTTTATCTGAAATTACAGCTTAATTAAGAAGAAATTGGAAGGTAAGCCTAATGTCTGATTACATACTGACCTATTCAAAAATCAAATTTTATCCACTTGAGCCCATCAAAGATGACATCAAAATCAAGGATATTGCTCACTCGTTATCGCTGATGACTAGGGCTAATGGGCATTGTGACCGTTTTTACTCCGTCGCTCAGCACTCAATTAGTTGTTATCAGGAAGCTAAATGCCGAGGGTACTCTGCAAGGGTCCAACTTGGTTGCCTTCTTCATGATGCCAGCGAGAGCTATATTTCGGATTTAACAAGGCCGGTCAAACGTAACCTACCTCAGTATTTTTCCATTGAAGAGAGGCTACAAAAAACGATCTACGAAAGGTTTGGACTTGAAGATTTAACGGAAGAAGAACTGAAGCAGATTGAAGATGTCGACGACACTCTGCTACACTACGAATTTGAAGAAATGATGGATTATCAAATCTTTGAAACTGCTCCTCAGAAATGGATGGATCATGATTTCGCCCAAAGGGATTTTGGCAGTGTCGAGCAGGAATTTACTACCGTTTTTAATGAACTATTCGCTTTCACGGATTAACATAGACGATGACCTAGCCTCACTGAGCTTCATAAGTGAGGGCTGCGCTTGGAGGATAAGTTTATCCTCCTTTTATTATTTTCTCACTCCATTTTCAAAAGAAATCCATTCCTTGATTAAGGATTATGAAAAAGTTGCTTCAATTAATAATATCAACTTAATTATTAATTATGTTCAATGTTATATTGACATAATTAATGTTATGGTTTATTATCTTAAACATAGCAGTATTCAAAGACAATTTGAACAGGAGGTGATGAACTTGGATTATAAGATGCCCCATCGTTGTCCAGTATGTGATCACGAAATGAAGATTAGTAAACTAGCTTGCAGTTACTGTCCGACGAAAATCGAAGGAGAATTTAGCTCGTGTAAGTTTTGTCGACTTCCTGCAGAACAATTAATTTTCGTGGAAGCGTTTATTAAATGCCGGGGAAATATTAAAGAGGTTGAAAAAGAGTTGAGTATCTCATATCCGACGGTTCGAGGTCGCTTAGATAGTGTGATTGAGGCACTGGGTTACGGAGCCTATAAGGAAAAGTTCCCTGAAAATGATAAGGTGGACCTCCATGAGGAAAGTCTGCGTAGGCAGGAGATCTTACAGGCTCTTGAACGGGGAGAAATAACCGCTCAGGAAGCTACGCGCCAAATGAGGAAACAAATAGATTAGTATTAAGAGACAAGAGACAAGAGACATATTATCTGAGGTTAGATTAAGGCTAAAAATGGAAAGGAGTTCGGAAAATGAGTAATGAAAAAATGAAGATTCTCGAAATGATTCAAGAGGGTAAATTGACAGCCAATGAAGGAATGGATTTACTAAAGGCGATTGAGGAGGGCAACTCACCTAAGGAGGAAACTCAGATTCCTGAAGATGGGTTAGTTAAGAAAGGGATAACTTTATCGGGAGAACGTTTCTTAAGAGTTCGAGTGATCGGAGAAAAAGCCTTAAAAGTAAATGTGAATGTTCCTTTGAGTCTAATCCGTTCCGCTTCCAAACTGGTGGTTTATGCTATGAGCTTTGTTCCCGAAGATAAGCGCACTGAGCTAGAACGAAAAGGTCTTGATTTGCAGGCCTTGGATGTTGAGGGACTTGCCCGGATCCTAGAGGATACTCTCGATGGCAAGATTGTAGACGTGGAAGTTGCTGACCCTGTAGAGGGCAGAATCAAGGTGGAAGTGTGTGTGGAATAAATCAGCTAAGCTATTAATAGTTCGGGTCAAATTGCAAAGGCACAGAAGGTTTACGTTCCCAGTTCCTATCTGGGTAGTTAATCAGTTCTTAGAGGCCCTTACGGACTTAGCTTGGGTTGGGGAAATGGCCATAAGAAAGATACCAGTTCCCCGAGACGAAAAGGCGAGCCAACAGTTGCGATGGGTTAAAACCATTTCTCCTAGCGGCATTATTGCCGCCACGCATAATATTATTAAAGATTTATCTGATTTTAAAGGGCTGGATGTTGTTAATGTGGAAACTGAAGATGTTCAGGTCAAAATCTGCATAAAGTGAATGGGGGAAAGAGATGAAACGACAGTTCTACAGAGTAATCATTAATGCCTTTGCCTTTTTTGTTGCAGCTCAATTTTTGCCTATAGTAGCATCAACCCCTCTGCACTTCATACTGGCAGGTATAGTCCTTGGGCTGGTTAATTTGATGATTCGTCCGTTGCTAATTATTTTGACCATTCCTCTCAATCTTTTAACCTTGGGGGTTTTCACGCTCGTTATCAATACTTGGATGATCTTGCTTACCAGTGGATTGTTACCCGGCTTTTACGTACCTGGGTTTGGGGTGGCCTTCCTAGCATCAATCATAATTTCCTTGGCGAACTGGGGTTTCAAAGAGATAAAGTTTTAACAAAAGGCATGGACGAAGAGGGTCCATGCCTTTTGGGTAGGGTGTTATCCTATTTGCCGAGTTGTTTCCAATGTTCATAGGCCTCGCTCAATTCCGTTAATGCGATTGGTTTATTTTTAGCTTGAATGCCACCCCTCAGTCTAGCAATGTTCATTGTGATTGCATTAATCTCATCACGCTCAGAGCTGTATTGTATTCTTGAGACCACTTTATCCCATACTTTATTTAAATTATCGGTATTCTTAGAAGCAGTTTCCCAATCGTTATGAGAGACATCTTGGATAACGGTTTCAATGGATTGGGGGATATTATCATCCCTTCCTAAAGGTTGTTTTAATATATCCCCGCTTAGCATGACCAGAACAAAGAAAACTAGTGTGACGATTGGAATAGCTATCACCAAAAACTTCCTCATTTTATCATCTCCTTAGTAGGGTCCCTTATAATCTCCAATATCGGTAATCTTTTTAAGATGGTCCTCGTATTTGTCCACATATAAACTCCCTGCCGGATTTAAGGTAACCAAGAAGACCTCAGATATATCACGAATTCCCTGCTTTTTGAGTTCTTTCAGTAGCCAAGCTTTATCCTTGTTTAGCTGTCTTAGATTTTCTTCGATAATAATTCCATCGTAGACTAATTCTGTACTTATTCCTGTGGGGGAAACTGGAATTTTCATGTCCTTGGGAGTTAAAGGCTGGTTTTCTGGCTTTAATAAGACCGAAATCTGACCATTGGGTTCTATAATAGCAAAATCAACTTGGGTCACGTCAAAGACTCCTTTGTTCCTGAGAAGTTCCAAAATCTCTGATATCCTATATTTCATTTTTCTTAAAACGTTTTCCATAATCTTACCATTCATGATGACAATAGTTGGTTCCCCTTCTAAAACTTTAGATGCATATCTCCACTTTGAAGATA
>DAIEHY010000140.1 GCA_027353165.1 Desulfosporosinus sp. | reverse complement strand
GATAAAGAAGTAATCCACCGCAGCCAGATCTATTTCACCCCCCTCTTGGACCACGACCTTGTGAATGCTGTTGCCGTCTCAAAAATTGTGGAAACGGAATATCTAGCTGCGGGACTGACACCCGAGAGCATTGATACAGGTGCAGTAATTATTACTGGGGAAACTGCCAAAAAGGAAAATGCCAAAGCGATTATTGATGCTTTGGCGGGATTTGCAGGAGACTTTGTTGTTGCCACAGCCGGTGCCAATTTGGAGGCTATTTATGCGGGCAAAGGATCGGGCGCTGCCTTATTCTCTGCTCAAAGACACCAAGTCGTGGTCAATATTGATGTGGGTGGAGGTACCTCCAATTATGCAACGTTTCACGAAGGAAAAGCAGTTGATTCGTCGTGTATCAATGTTGGAGGACACCTTATTGAATTTGAGCCTCATGGAGATCGGATTACGTATATTTCAAAACCTGCCCTGCTTGCGATCCAGTCCACAAACCAAAGACTTAAGGTTGGAGAGCGTGTGACGCTCCCTCAGTTACGTCCGCTTGTGAAAGCCATGGCTACGAGCGTTGTCGAAGTACTAAAGACCTCTATGCACTCGGGGTTAACTCAGGAACTTCTGATGACCCCTCCTTTGAAGTTAGAATATCCGATCCGTAAAGTCATGATTTCTGGTGGGGTAGCGGATTATGTCTATGCCCCTTGTGGGCCAGCTACTATGGAAGAAGTGACAGCTTTTGGAGACTTTGGCCCGCTTTTAGGATGGGAGCTTAAAGTCAGTTTAGAGGCTGCGGGATTTATATTAGAAAAGCCTAGTGAAACAGTTCGGGCAACCGTCATAGGAACTGGAACTCAATCGGTCAATTTGAGTGGCAGTACTATCCATCTTCAAGATGGTACTTTACCCCTACGTAACGTGATGGTCATTTCTCCTTTTCCTTTAACGGTTCCTTTAACGGCCAACGAGATTGCCGAAGTTATAAAACATGAGATTCTTCGCCTTCAAATTGATCACTCCCAGGGAATGATTGCCTTGGCTATGAAGGGACCTAGAACGATGTCCTTTGCAGATATTAATACCTTGGCTCAAGGGCTTGTGGCGGGCATGGAAGACTACTTGAGGCAGGACAAGCCACTTGTTCTTGTCATAGAGGCGGACTGCGGAAAGGTCTTAGGGCAGTGTATTAATGCGGTGGCTAAACATCCGCTCGAAGTGGTGTGTATTGATCAGATAGAAGTTGAGGATTGTGATTTTATTGATGTGGGTAAACCCCTTATGGGAGGCAGAGTTGTACCCGTTGTCTTAAAGACCTTAGTCTTTAATCGTTAGTGAGGGCAAACTTTAATCACAACAATATAGAGTGACATTATTTTGGCGACTGAAGTTGAATTCTTTCAGTCGCTTATATAACGTTCCACATTTCAGGGAAAAGGATTTGCTTCAATTTTAGCGAATTACTAGATATAGAATGCTTGAGGGGAAATTCTTACCCTTACGTAAGGATGAGTTCAATGGATAAAACATTAGATGCTAACCTACTGGATCCTAAATATCTTGAAGAAATATTAGGTAGCTTTCACAATGCAACAGGATTGCATATTGAAGCCATCAATAATGAAGGTGCGACTTTTTCTATTCTTGGCGAATTTGAGCGTAGTGATTTTTGCCGTTATATTCGATGCCAACCTAAAGGGGAAAAAAAATGTCAAGATTCGTATAAACGAGCTAGCTTAGAGGCGGCAAAATGGGAGGAACCCTATTTCTTCCGTTGTCATGCAGGATTAGTAATTTGGGCTGTTCCAATCATGATTCAAGGGGTTTCTAGGGGAAGTATTATCTGTGGACAAGTGTTAATGTGGGAGCCTGATCACTTCTTCTTTCAAGAACTCGAAAAGTTGAATGTTGGAATCAAAAACTTCGAAGAATTAAAGCATAAAGCCTGCAAGCTTGAGGTTGTTTCTCCGGCCCGTTCTCAGGCTGCTGCGGATATGCTGTTTGTTGTAGTAAACCATATTGTCAAACGAAATTTAAATAGTTTGGATGAGATCGATGCGACCCGTTTACAGCAACAGCAAATACGACGAGAAATTGAAGATAGAAAACGAAAGAACCTACCCGACATTAGTGATTACGACACATATTTAAAAAAAGAACGCAAGTTTTTGCGTTATATTCGTTTAGGAGATCGAACAAGAGCTAACCAAACCCTCCAGAGTCTTTTGACGGATCTTTATACGAAAACTGTAGGGGACCTAGAGACGGTTAAAGTACGTATCTTGGAATTGGCAACTCTAACATCTCGGGCTGCGGTAGAAGGGGGAGCGAATGCCGAACGCATTATGATGCTTCTTAAAGAATTCAACAAGGAAATTGAAGGGTCAGAGCGAGTAGAAAAGTATTTCTATAAGATTCAACATATTGTGGAAACGTTCTTGGAGGGGATTTTTACTTTAGCGGATAAAAAACACCTCGCTATCGTTAAAAATGCTCGAGATTTCATTATGGAGAATTATGCGTTACCGCTGACCGTTACAGACGTATCAGAGCATCTCTTTATCAGCCCATCTCATCTCTCCCGATTGTTCCGAGAAGAACTCGATTGTACGATTAATGACTACTTGACCAGAGTGAGGGTAGAACAAGCTGTTGAGATGATGAAGAAACCTGAATTTAGTGTTGCCCAAGTCTCGAAAGCGGTAGGATTCCAAAATCAAAGTTATTTTTCAAAAGTTTTCCGCAAGTATATTGGGGTAACCCCCCTAATCTATAAAAACAGCTTGTATTAAAGGGTGAGTGTGAATGGTTTTTCAAGCTATCATAAACTCTATTATTTCAGGAGAAGCAGAAAATTGCATGATACTAACTAAACGAGCTTTGACGCAAGGATTTTCTGCAGAGTCTGTTCTGGAAAAAGGTTTAATTGCAGGAATGGATCGGGTGGCTGAGAAGTTCCGTGAACAAAGGGTCATGGTTCCGGAAGTGCTGATGGCATCTCGATCAATGCATGCGGGGTTAAGCCTAGTAGAACCTTTACTCAAGGATACGGAAAAAAAAGTGACAGGTAAGATTGTCATGGGAACGGTTGCCGGAGACCTTCATGATATCGGGTTGAGTTTAGTTAAGATGTTAGTCATGTCCACGGGTGCAGAGATTATTAATTTGGGTGTGGATGTGACTCCTAAAAAGTTTGCTAGTGTTGTTCGTAAAGAAAAACCCCATATCCTGATGATGTCCGCGTTACTCACAACCACAATGACTGTGATGAAAGAAGTTATAGACGAATTGGAGTTACTGGGGTTGCGCAAAAACTTAGTTGTAATCGTAGGGGGTGCACCTGTCGACTCAGGTTTTGCTAAGATGATCGGGGCGGATTATTACTTCGAAGATGCTTTTGAAGTTCGAACCTTCTTAGAAGAAAACTTAATGAAACTGATCGCGAAAAAGAATCGTTAAATAGCTTAAAGGCAAGGGCTAGGGTTAGATAAGGATTATTCACCACTCGTAGGTGTATAATCCTTTTTTATACTTAGCAGAAAGTATAATTGATCATCCATGGCTACAGCATGGCCAGCGCGCATAAGGGCAACTAAGGCGGCCGCCTTCGTCAGGGCTCTCCGCACCGAATTTGTTTGATAATTCTTAATATCGACAAAGAATAACAATTTGTACTAAATAGTACGAATATTCAATTGGTTGTAATGCGTCAAAACGAGCAGGAATGTGTTAGAAAAACAATGAGTCCGAGATGCTATGATATTATTAGTAGAAAACCTTACGCACATAAATTTCGAATAATTCAGATTGTTAAGGGTTACGTTGCAGAGAGAACAGGATATGATCTCTCAATGTTATGCGAACGAATGTTTTTAGGAGGTTCAAAATGAACACAAGTAAAATGAGGCACCTCGAAGAACTAAGTGTTAATCAAACGTTTTCTATGTTCGCCCAAAGTGAAGAACTTAAAAAGATTGCGGCTCATTTCTTTGAATCGATGGAATCAGTCTTGATCCGTAATCAGATTGTCGATGCCTTACAACATTATGACCTAGGGACTGTAACGGCTGTTTATGAAATTTTTGGCGGTTATGTTAATCGTAGTTTTGGTATTTATACAGAAAAAGACGGGCAAAAGTACGAATATTTTGTGCGGAAATACAAGTACGGAATCAATGAGACCGAAATCGCCTTCGAACATTCGATGATTGATTACTCTAAAGAACATGGTTTAGATATAGCTGCTGGACTAATTCGTACTAAAGATGGTTCTACGTTTGTCAAGAAAAACGAGGGTGCAAATGGAGATTCCACGGATATCTATTTTGCTGTCTACGAATTTTTGAAAGGAGACGACTTATACACTTGGGATACTCCTAATTTAAATGATGAAGAATATGCCAGCGCTGCAGGAGTTCTCGCAACATTCCATAACGCTGCAAGGGATTTTGACCCACAAGGGCTGGAGCGGGTAGAACCAAAGATCATGGAATTCCTGCCCACCCTGCCAGAAAAATATATGGCTTTGGCAAAAACGGATATCGACACTAAGTTTCACACCTATTACAAGAACAAACTCGCTTCGATTTTGAAAGTTATCGAGAGTTCCCAAATCCCTAATCATGCGCTGGAAAAGATGCCCTATACACCTTGTCACAATGACTTTCATGCGGGTAACCTGAAATACGTAGATAGTAAGGTTGTATGAATCTTTGATTTTGATTGGTCTAAGATAGATCGCCGGCTTTTTGACGTAACTCTGGCTCTATCCTATTGTTGCAGCTCGTGGCAAGACGAAAAAGATGGTGTGCTACTTCTTGATAAATGCTCTATCTTTCTAAAGGCTTACCAACGTAAATTGGTAGAATTGGGAGGGCTCGAACCTCTCAACGAAGTCGAACTAGAGTATTTGCCAATGATGATTGCGGCAGCAAACATTTATCTGATTAACTGGGATGTAACAGCTTACTATGCTGGTACGAATTTGAACGAATATGAGTATATTGCCTATTTACAACACAATGTTCGTTTAATGAATTGGATTGAAGACCATAAAGCGGAGATTGCCGAAGTGGCAAAATCCTTATAAACTAGTTCAGGATGAGAAAGGGGACTTTACCGTGGAATTTACTAAGAATTTTAGTCAATCTGAAGTTGAGCGCATTCGCGAAGCATCCTTGGAAATTCTCGAAAATGTTGGGATGCTAGTTCGTAATGAAAAAGCACTGGCCATTTTTGCTAAGAATGGTTGCCAAGTTGATATGGAGACGATGATGGTCAAATTTCCTCGCGAAGTCGTCGAAAAGGCTAGAAAAACCTTTGTCCCAACCTATACTTTTACGGCGCAAGATCCTAAATTTGATGTCACAATGCCTGGCGATCGTCCGATCGTCGTAACAGGAAGTTCTGCACCCAATATTATCGATCCTAAAACCGGCGAAGAACGCCGTGCAACCTCAGATGATATTGCGAATATCGCCTATTTAATTAATGAATTGCCCGGCTTTGATGTCTTTTCAATATCTACGTTAGCAGAGGATGCTCCAGAAGGTCAATTTAGTATGTCTCGCTTTTATCCTGCTCTAAAAAACTGCAAAAAACCAGTTCGAAGTAATACCCCTAACATGAATGATCTCAAAACAGTTTTGGAGTTAGGTGCTCTGATCGCGGGAAGCGAAGAAGAATATCGTAAGCGCCCCTTTATTAACC
>DAIEHY010000013.1 GCA_027353165.1 Desulfosporosinus sp. | reverse complement strand
TTATAAAGTCCTATAATAATTATGTCATTAGAAATAGTCTTCTTGGATTCTCTTTTTAATCCCAGACCGACTTGTCTTTAGACGAACTTTAATACACCTACTCTATCTAGGTTTTTTCATCCGTAATTCAGACAGTTTTCAACTGATGGAGCATTTTTTGTTAACGTTATAGCCAAAACAAAGGAGAATAAACTCATTTTAACTATTTCTGCCCTCTAATAATTGGTTATGCTGACGCCCATAGATACCGTCTTCGCACGGTTAACACAGCTGAAAAGCGCTCCTCCCCAAAGTAGATCCCAAGTAACTCCTTATCCAAAGAACTACTCCATTTGGCAAAACAGTTAAACTTTCATCCGTTCCCCTTTTTTCTGTTATTAAAAAACGGGCTGATGCTTAGGAACCTTTAGTTCGTTTTGCAGCAACAGCACCATTCGTGGCGGCAATCTAATCTCGAACGTTCTGTTCGAGTCGTGGACAAGGCCTGTGCAAATCAAAAATCGTCCCCACCTTGCCCATAACTTGCACATGAATTACTTATGAGATAGATTAAGAAAAATGGTATAATGTTTTGGGAAATCGTAAGACTCAAATAGAAAATCTTGTTGTAAGAGGATTATTGGAGGGTGCAAATCATGAAGAAGTTTAAACTTGGGTTATTATTTTTAACGTTAGTGATGATTTTAACGACCATCGGGTGCGGATCACAGACCCCTAATACTAGCAGTTCACAACCGACGAATAAGGATAATACACAAAGCCAAACACAGAGTCAAGTAGAAACACCGATTGTTAAAAACAATCCTATTGTCACGATTACCATGGCAAGTGGGGAACAGATAAAAGTGGAGCTTTATCCTAATGTGGCCCCCAATACTGTGAGAAATTTTATATCTCTAGCGCAAAAAGGGTTTTATAATGGGTTGATCTTTCATCGAGTAATTCCTAAGTTTATGATTCAAGGCGGGGATCCCAACGGAAATGGTACTGGTGGACCAGGATATAGCATTAAGGGGGAGTTTACTAACAACGGTTTTACCAATAATCTGAAGCATGAACGTGGCGTAATCTCCATGGGTAGAACTCAACAGGATCGTAATTCGGCGGGCTCTCAATTTTTCATTATGACCGCTACTGTCCCGGACTTAGATAAAGACTATGCAGCCTTCGGCAAGGTGATTAGCGGTATGGAGGCAGTCGATAAGATTGTCAATAGTCTGAGGGACAAAGCGGATAAACCCCTGAAAGAACAGGTTATGAAAAGCGTAACGGTTGACACACTGGGGGAAAAATATGCTGAACCCGAAGTGATTAAAAAGTAATCAGTATCAATGTTATGCTTTTAGTAAATTGGTTAGCGAAACACTAAAAGAAAAAGAACGGAGTGTAGTAATGCTTTCACCAGCGAAACGTCTCGGAGGTTTAGGTGCATCGGTTTTTACGGAGATGGATAATTTAAAAAGAGCACTAGAAAAAGAGGGCAAATCATTAATTAATCTAAGCATTGGCAGTCCAGACCGAGCCCCAGCCCTGGAAATCCGCCAGGTTTTGAGTCAGGCTGTCTTTGATGAAACCCAATATGGGTACACCTTGACTCGAGGAACGGATGAATTCCGTAAGGCTTGTGCAACGTGGTATCTAGAACGATTTGGAGTGACGCTCAATTCTGAAACCGAGGTGCTACCTCTAATGGGTTCCCAGGATGGGCTGGCGCATATTTTCTTAGCTTTTATTGATCCTGGCGATTTGGCCTTAATTCCCGATCCCGGTTATCCGATTTATACGGCCGGGCTGATCCTTGCCGGCGGAGAAAAAGTGGCTTTCCCACTCTTAGAGGAAAATGGTTTTTTACCAGATCTTCGCAAGATTGATTCAGACATAGCCCGTCAGGCAAAACTAATGCTCTTAAATTATCCGAATAACCCTACTGCAGCGGTGGCTAGTCTTTCATTCTTTGAAGAGGTTGTAGAGTTTGCGAGGGAGTACGATCTTCTTATCTGTCATGATGTTGCTTATTCTGAATTAGCTTTTGAAGGATACCGACCTGTAAGCTTTTTGCAAGCTCGAGGGGCGAAAGAAGTGGGTATCGAATTTCATTCTGTGTCTAAAACTTATAATTTAGCCGGGGCCAGACTAGGGTTTGTGGTTGGAAATGCTGACGTGATAGGAACCTTAGCCCAACTTAAATCAAATATTGATTATGGTGTGTTTGGTCCAGTCTTAAAGGCGGGTGCCTTTGCCCTCAGTTCTGTGCAGAACTCAATCGAAGAGAACCGAAATGCCTATCAAAGGCGGCGGGATATTTTGATCGAAGGCTGTAGCCAAGCCGGTTGGAACATACCGGTTCCTCAAGGTTCGATGTTTATTTGGGCACCTGTCCCCACCCGGCAAGATTCGTTTTCCTTTGCGCGGGAGCTTGCTCGTGAGGCGGGAGTGATCGTTGTGCCCGGAGTGGCCTTTGGGGAACACGGTGAAGGATATGTACGAATAGCCATGGTTCAAGATGAAAGCGTGTTGCAGGAAGCAGTTCGGCGAATTCAGCAGTTTTTGTATAAAATGGGAGTATCATGATTGGATGAACACGTAGGTAATCCAACTAAGTGCGAGGTATAATCACGACTTAATGTTGTGGTTATACCTTTTTCTATCACGGCTGTTTAATTTGTGAAATTCTGGTATAATAACTAAGCACATTATTAGGAAACTGAAGGAGATTTTATGAACCGCTCACAACATCTTGGGGAGGAAAAGGTAGGAAAGCTTCTGCTTAAATTCTCCATACCAGCTATTATCGGTATGTTAGTTAATGGCCTTTATAATATTGTGGATCGCATTTTTGTCGGTCAAGGAGTTGGCGCACTGGCGCTTTCCGGGACTGCAATCAGCTTTCCTTTTACGCTAGCCATTATGGCCTTCGGAATGTTAATCGGAATTGGTGCAACTGCAGTGATCTCTATCCGGTTAGGTCAACAGAAAAAAGAAGAAGCAGAGCAGATTGTGGGTAATGCGTTTGTCTTGCTATTGGTCATTTCCTTAATAATTACTCTTTTGGGATATGTCTTTATGGATCCGCTTTTACTCCTTTTCGGAGCGAGTAGAGACGTTCTCCCCTACGCTAAGGAATATCTAACAGTTCTCTTGTCGGGTGCCGTTTTCCAGACCCTTGGTTTTGGCATGAACAATTTTATTCGTGCAGAGGGAAATCCTAAGATTGCCATGTATACTATGATTTTGGGAGCGGTTTTAAACACTATACTAAATCCGATTTTTATCTTTGTATTACACCTTGGCGTTGCTGGGTCCGCTCTTGCAACGGTTATTTCTCAATTTATCACTGCGGTTTGGGTGTTATCATACTTCCTAGGCCAACGTGCGTTACTTAAACTCCACGTTCGAAACCTGAGACTAAAATGGCTTCTGGTTAAAGATATTCTGGCGATTGGGGTTTCTCCATTTTCCATGCAAATAGTGGGCAGTGTCGTGACTGTGCTCTTAAATAAAACATTGGTTAATTACGGTGGAGATTTATCGATTGCTGCGATGGGCGTAATAAATAGTATTGCGATGCTTATATTTATGCCGGTTTTTGGAATAGGACAAGGAGCTCAACCGATTTTAGGGTATAATTACGGTGCCAGGAGATATGATCGAGTTAAGCAGACACTAAAGCTATCCATAATAGGTGCCACTGGCGTGATGGTTTTCGGTTTTATACTGATCGAATTATTCCCTGTTGCCCTAATGACGCTTTTTAGTAAAGATACTGAACTCATTCGTCTTGGGGCAAATGGGCTACGTATTTTTTTAATAATGCTTCCGGTTATTGGTTTTCAAGTAACTGCAGTGAATTACTTTCAGGCAACTGGTAAACCTAGAAAATCCTTATTCCTAAGTTTATCACGACAATTGATATTCTTGGTTCCAATGCTCTTGATTCTCCCTAAATTCTGGGGATTAACAGGTGTTTGGTTAGCGGGTCCTGTGGCGGATTTAGCTTCCTCTGGTCTTACCGTGCTATGGTTACGCAAGGACCTCAAGCAGTTGGATAGGGCCTTTATTGAAAACTCTAAGGTCTAAACTGTTTTTTTATGAAAAATTTGTAATTTAATAAGTTCTTAATTACTTTGAAGGAATACCACTTTATTTGTCGAATGAATAAGTGTATAAAATAATTCTTTTATGATCAAAGAACATAGGCAAACCTACCGAAAGGTAGAGACGCAAAGCCACGGGTCTAAGGGTAGTATTTCGTACTATTACGATAGCCGGGTTGCAGAATGTCATTATAGATGTCTATCTGCTGAGAGTTCGGTGGGTAGGCTTTTTCACATTAGTGTAGCCATATTCAAATTAGAGTATAGGTAATTTGAACATAGTAGTTCGTTCACACTCACTCACATTATTACCTAGACAAGGCATGCACTTTGGGGCAGTGCCTTGCTATTTAAATTTAGATGAGATAATCTGGGCATCCTGGTATAATTATCTAACTCAATAATATAACTTTTTATTCGATGGAATTAGCCACGAAATTATAACTAAGGGGGACTCTCGCATGCAACCATTAGAACCATTCTACGAAAAGAAGATGACTTGTATCTTTTGCGGGAAGCCGTTCACGACACAAAGAGTACGTTCACGCTTTTCGATACCACATCAGATCGACAGTGATTTTTGCCCTCATTACCAAGACGGGAATTACAATCCGCATTTTTATTATGTTAGTGTTTGTCCAGACTGTGGTTTCGCCTTTTCTGAAGAGTTTTCCGATCAATTTCCGAAAAATTCCAAAGAAATTATTCGTTTTCAGATTACGGGGCATTGGACTAAAAGAAACTTCGGCCATGTCAGGGATATTCATCAAGCGTTAGAATCCTATAAACTGGCAATCCTAGCAGGCTCTCTTAAGCAGGAAAAAAATGCTGTTCTAGCAGGACTTTGTCTGCGTTTGGCTTGGCTCTACCGGACAGAAAATAATCCTGACCAAGAAATGCGTTTTATGAGTTTAGCACTTAAAGCATATGAAGAATCGTTTGTACATTCTGATTTTGCGGGTACCTCAATGTCCGAAATAAACGTTTTATATATGATAGGTGAGCTTAGCCGTCGTCTGGGACAATATAAGAAGGCCATTTCTTATTTCGCTAAAGCCATTGAGCATAGGAATGCCAAAGATGAACCAAAAGTTATTAATAGGGCGAGGGAACAATGGAAAGTTGCAGTAGAAGAAAACCGTCAGGGAGCTATTCAGAAATGATTTAAATGGATAATTTTGTTCAGTACACTAAAAATGGTATAATAACTTCAATGTGTTTTTAGGGCTTACTATAGGATCTAGGGGGGTATCAACCTTTGGAGTTTAATCAAGTCATTGCCCAAGAATTAGGACTTAACATATCCCAAGTGAAAGAAGCTGTTAACTTATTGGATGGGGGAAATACCATCCCTTTTATTGCCCGTTACCGCAAGGAAGTGACGGGGGAACTTGATGAAAACGTCCTGCGCGATATTGTAGATCGCTTAGACTATTTACGCCGTTTGGAACAGCGGAAAACAGAAGTCATACGCCTTATAGACGAACAGGGAAAGCTGACGGAAGAACTGTCTACCCAAATAATGTCTGCGACTGTTCTTCAGGATGTTGAAGATCTCTACCGACCCTATAAACAAAAACGCCGTACAAGGGCGACGATCGCTAAGGAAAAGGGCCTTGAGCCATTGGCGGAATGGTTATTAGTGCAATATATCAGAGGAGATCCTCAAGTTGAAGCAGAGAAATATCTGAATCCTGAATTAGACGTTAATTCCGCGGAGGAAGCTTTAGCAGGTGCTATGGATATTATCGCCGAGACGATTGCCGATGATGCAACTCTTCGAAAACGGATTAGACAAGAAACCTTTCGGATTGCGGATGTCGTTGCTGCCTCGATTGCTAAGAAGGCGAAAGAGCGGTCACCCTTCGAAATGTATTACGATTATCGGGAGCCGGTTCGGAAAATTCCTCCGCATCGTATTCTAGCCCTTAATAGAGGAGAAAAAGAAGAGTTTCTTTCAGTTAAAATCGAAGCTCCGCAAGAAACCCTGCATAGGCTTCTTGAATTGCGCTATGTCAAAACGGGGCCGTGTGCACCATGGGTTCAAAAAGCGGCATTTGACGCTTATAAACGATTGATTGAACCCTCGATCGAACGGGAAGTACGTGCTGAACTGTCTTCTCAGGCTGAAGAACAAGCCATTAAAGTATTTGCCGCAAATCTGCGCCAACTCTTACTTCAACCACCAGTCCGGGGGAAAATGGTGCTAGGACTTGATCCGGGGTTTATTTCAGGCTGTAAGTGGGCAGTTGTCGATGAAACGGGAAAACTCCTGAAGGTTGGAGTTATTTACCCACATCCGCCGCAGAAGAAACGACAAGAGGCTAAAGAAATATTACGGAAGGCGATTGCAGAGTTTGATGCTAATCTTATTGCCATCGGAAATGGTACCGCTTCTAGAGAAACGGAAGAGGTCGTGGCAGAAATGATTCGGGAAGATGGGATGACGGCAGAATTCATTTTGGTGAGTGAAGCTGGGGCATCGGTGTACTCCGCCTCTAAACTCGCGGGGGATGAATTTCCAGACTTCGATCTTTCTCTACGCAGCGCAGTGTCTATTGCTAGAAGGCTACAAGATCCTTTAGCAGAACTCGTGAAGATCGAACCTAAAGCTGTAGGAGTCGGACAATATCAGCATGATGTTCAGCCGAAACGCTTAGAGGAGTCTCTCCATGGAGTCGTGGAATCCTGTGTGAATGTCGTTGGGGTGGATTTAAACACTGCCTCAGTTTCATTGCTTCAATATGTTGCTGGGTTAAAGCCAGCTGTTGCCAAGAATGTCGTTGCATGGCGGGATGAACATGGTAAATTTACCCGTCGTGATCAGCTCAAAAAAATCCCACGCTTAGGAGCCCAAACGTATATTCAATGTGCGGGGTTTATTCGCCTGCCGGATGGAGTTAATCCTTTGGAAAACACACCTGTTCATCCGGAATCGTATGAGCTAGCGGAAAATATCCTCAAAAAAATCGGGCACACTTCAGGGGATTTGCGAGCGAGGCTCGCTGAAGTGCGCAAGAAGCTGGCTGTATTAGAGGCTCAAGAGTTGGCCACTGAATTTGGTGCCGGGGTTCCGACGATTCGAGATATTTTAGACGCTCTGCAAAGGCCCGGTAGAGATCCGCGGGAGGATTTGCCACGACCGTTACTTCGGCGAGATGTCACTCGCCTGGAGGATCTCAGCGAAGGGATGGTTTTAGAGGGGACAGTACGCAATGTTGTGGATTTCGGAGCGTTTGTGGATATCGGTGTGAAGCACGATGGGTTGGTTCATATTTCCCAGTTGTGTGATAAGTTCATCAAACATCCTATGGAAGCAGTCGCAGTAGGGGATATTGTCAAGGTGCGTGTGATCGGGATAGATAAGGCGAGAGAGCGTGTGAGTCTCTCCATGCGGGATCTTTTGACCACGATTAAGCCTGCCTGATTTTTGGACTTTGAGGATTTACCAGAACAAAGAGCAAGAGCTACTATTTAAGTGGCTTTTGCTCTTTTGGGTGTGCCACGTATGGCGATTATGAACCCTCTCGATACTTGATGGCTGAGATACAAGGGTTCGTTGCCAGTAACTTTTGATGACTGATATCCACAAGAGTTGTTCCCTGTAATAAGAGACAAAATGATTTTGTGATCTCCGGATCAAATTGTGTTCCTGGACATCTATATCATAGTTCAAAACCTTACAACGATACATCGCTTAGTCATTGCATTATTAATCTCAAAGTTGTGTGCAAATGACTAGAGTCTGATATAATATTCAAATGGGTCAACATAAATTTGAAAAAATGGAAATGAGGATCACCTAACGTGCGGAATGACCAAAAAAGGCGATTGCAGGGGGTTGGAGCTGTCCTTGTGGCAGGAACCGGTTACGCCTTAATGTCCATACTGGTTAAGGGGGCTTTCCAACTTGGGCTTGGACCAATTCAGGTGATTGCTCTACAATCGTGGATTGCCTCGATTCTCCTACTTTTTTATGCTGCGTTTTTTAAACGAGAGGTATTTATAGTTCCACTTCGAACTTTGTGGTTACTAGCCTTACAAGGCTTGGTCGGCGCCTTCGGAACCAGCCTCTTATACACGTATGCGCTCATGTTTCTTCCTGTCTCTGTGGCGATCTTACTTCTTTATCTTTATCCGGCGTTGGTGTTAGTAGCCGGGGTGTTGATATGGCACAAAAAGGTGGGGAGAAAAGAGATGGTGGCCTTCCTCTTAACCTTGGTAGGAACGACGCTGGCAAGCGGAATTCTCTCGGGAGTGAGTGAAGTCGCGTTAGTAGGGATCCTTCTGGGTTTGGCTTCTGCGATAGCCTACGCTACCTTTAACATTGTCGGGGAATTGGTCTTAGCTAAGGTATCCCCTTTAGTGGCTATGTGCTTTACCCAATGGGTTTGTGCTATAGCCCTGTTGTTTGTTCTGAAGGGAGATGTCATGAATATTCCCTGGCAGAACGCTCAAACTTGGAAAATAGGCATCTTATTAGCAACGGTCGCCTCCATAATTCCGTTTTACATGATTCTGCTGGGAATTGAGCGATTAGGGGCAGATCAAGCGGCTATTCTCAGTACGTTTGAGTTACCGATGACGTTTCTTATGGCGGCCGTTTTCCTAAAAGAGTTTCCTAAGGTGACACAATTAATTGGAGGAAGTTTAGTTTTAGGTGGAATATTATTATTAAACTGGAGGAGTAAAGGTGAACAAAGAAATGAAGAAGCTTTTTATCAAGAACGGTCAGATTAAAACTATGACCGGACGAGAATTTATGGGGGATATTTTAATTGAGGGAACAAAAATAACGGCTCTTGAAGAAATTTCGGTGATCGACGTTCCAACAGATGCAACGGTAATCGATGCGATGGGCTGCCTTGTTATGCCAGGCATGATCGATGCTCATTGTCACGTAGGAATTGGAGAAGAGATTTACCGGTGGGAAGGGGAAGACTTCAACGAAATGACGGATCCTGTGACTCCGGATATGCGAGCAATTGATGGAATTAACCCAGAAGATGAGGGTTTTCGCGATGCTCGTCTAGGGGGTGTGACGGCCGTATTTACAGTGCCCGGCAGTGCCAATGTCATTGGAGGAACGGGGGTCGTCATGAAGACAGCTGGGAAAATCGTGGATAAGATGATTGTTCGCGATCCTGCCGGTTTGAAAGTAGCCTTCGGTGAAAATCCCAAAATGGTGTACGGTGAACAAAAGAAAATGCCCATGACTCGAATGGGTACAGCCGCCCTTCTGCGTCAGGCCTTGGTCGATGCACAGGTGTACCGGGATAAATTAAAAGAAGGCAAAACAGATGCGGATAAACTCCCGGAGCGAGATTTAGGCTTAGAAACTCTGGTCCAAGTAATTAACCGCGAAATTCCATTGCGTGCACATGCTCATCGTGCGGATGATATAATGACGGCCATTCGTATTGCCCGAGAATTTGAGGTTGATCTAGTTATTGAGCATTGTACAGAAGGACATAAAATTGCCGAAGAACTTGCAGAGCTTGGCTATCCGGCAGTGGTGGGTCCACTGTTGACGAACCGTTCCAAAGTGGAACTTAAGGATAAGTCCTTTAAAACTCCTGGCATCTTGGCTAAAGCAGGGGTGAAGGTGGCGATTATGACGGATCACTCGGTCACACCGATTGAACAACTTCCACTTTGTGCGGCTTTAGCTTGCAAAGCGGGGATGGATATCGAGGAGGCTTTACGCGCTATTACGATAAATCCGGCCGAAATCTTAGGCGTTTCTGATCGGATAGGGTCGCTTGAAGTCGGGAAAGATGCGGATATTGTGATTTGGAGTGAACATCCCTTGATAATTACCGCACGTCCGCTCTATGTGATTATTGACGGCAAGATTGTAAACCCTGAACCAAGGGAGGATTAAGTCATGAGTTCTAAATCCTCTCCTGGGCTTCCGGTTGCCGCAGGCGTCGGAATGGCCATAATCTGGGGTTTTTCCTTTTTATTCACTAAGGAGACTCTCGATCACACCTTTCCTCTTCAGCTATTAGGCTTTCGCTTCGGGGCTGCAGCTCTATTATTGAGTTTGTTGAAATTGACGGGTCTAATTCGGATTGAGCTGAAAGGAAAACAAATCTCATCCTTACTCCTACTGGCCCTTTTTCAGCCGGGTCTTTATTTTCTTGGAGAGACTTGGGGTGTCAAGTGGACTTCGGCTTCCGAGGCCAGTATGGTTATCGCTCTGGTTCCAGTATCCATCGCCACCATGGCTGCTATTTTTCTAAAAGAGAAACTCAATACCAAGCAAGTCCTTTCGATCGGTGCCTCTGTCGTGGGCGTGCTGATCATTGTGTCTGTGCAAGGGTCCCTCCAGTTTGGAGAGCATCTCTGGGGAATTCTGGCGCTTCTTATAGCGGTGCTAGCTGCGGGAGCCTACGGAATTTTATCAAGGCATTCCTCGGCGAGTTTTAATTCCTTGGAAATTACTTTTGTCATGATGTGGTCAGGAACCGTGATCTTTAATGTACTAGGTGCTGGACAAAGTGCAATTCAAGGGGATTTATTGTCTTATCTGAAACCGCTCCAATTGACAAGTGTGTTATGGGCAATTTTCTACTTAAGTGCGATTTCGTCTGTGTTGGCATTTTTTCTTTCTAATTATATGTTTGCTTCATTGCCCGTTTCTCAAACTGCACCAATTTTCAACCTCATTACGGTTGTGGCCGTTTTTGCGGGAGTATTTTTTCGAGGGGAGCAGTTTGGCTGGATTCATGCTGTCGGGATTACTCTGATTATTCTAGGAGTTTGGGGTACGAATGTTTATGGCAGAACTAACTTAACACCCCTTTCGGAAAGCGCATAACGGTTGCGAGGTTCGATGCACGAAGCGGAAATTCGAATTTACTAGGAGCGAATACCGGATAGGACATTCGGCAACTGGATGAGATCTTAAAAAACTTATAATGAGTTTAGTTCTAGGAAACACTAAATTAGGTTTTAATACTCAAAACTTGGAGAAGAGAAAAACTTTTATGAAAGGAAATGGTTAAGGTTTGTCCAAGTTTTCTTAATCAATCATTATGGACTATAGGGTTACAAGCGCTACAGTGGAGCAAACTCGGGAGTGGGGAAAACAGTTAGGAGCACGCTTGCGGGGAGGAGATGTCGTAACCTTGAGCGGAGATCTGGGTGCCGGTAAGACGGCGTTTGCTCAAGGAGTTGGCGAGTCTTTAGGAGTGAAGGGTCCTATGACGAGTCCGACGTTCACCTTTCAACAAGAGTATAGCGGACGAGTTCTAAATTCGGGGATCGAGACCCAGACAGAGACTGAGATCCGTTTGATTCACATGGATCTATATCGTTTACAGCGTCCAGAAGAGGTGGAAGTAATCGGGGTGGAAGATGCGTTTGTAGAGGAGGCTGTCTGTCTGATTGAATGGCCCGAAATAGCGGAAGATTTTTTACCAGAAAGTCGCTTAGACGTTCAAATTATCGGCAGTGGTGAAGCCTCACGTGAAATTATCTTTCACGCACGAGAGCATAATTGGGAGCAGCGCTTAAAAGACCTGAATATTTGAGGAGAGGTTCGAAGGATCCAATGAAATACTTAACGATTGATACAACGACAAAAGTGACGGCAGTAGCCTTAGCTGAAGACGGGCGGCTGGTCGGAGAAGGATTTTTACATACCACAAAAACGCACTCAGAGCGTATCATTCCGATGCTTGATCAATTGCTAACGGCTACAGATTGGTCACTACAGGAATTGGATATGATCGGTGTAGTACGTGGCCCGGGTTCATTTACAGGAATAAGGATCGGAATCGCTACAGCACAGGGGCTAGCGCAAGTGTTAAAGCTTCCGATGATTGGAGTTGTGTCCCTTGATACCTTGGCCTGGGCAGGTTTAGGGAGAACAGAAGATATTGTTCCCCTTTTGGATGCGCGCAAAAATGAATGGTATACGGCACGTTATCGCTGGACGCGAGGGGAAGAGAAGGCTGAGTGTTTAACACCCCCTCAAGCATTGCCTAAAGATCAATGGTTAGATCAATTGAGGGAATTGGACCGCCCAATTTGCTTCGTTGGAGATGCAATAGCTAAAGCGAAGGGTCAAATTGAGGAAGTGTTAGGGGAGCGGGCCTTGATTTTACCGGAGTATATTAATTTACCCCGGGGTGCATATGCTGTTCAAGCGGTTTGGCAACGTTGGCAAGAAACGGGCGTAGGGGAACGGGTAGAACCGTACTACATCCGCTTTTCTGAAGCAGAGGTCAATTGGGCAAAGAAAGAGGAAGCGCGAAGGAGCGAGGGGCATGAATAATGGGATTGTACGTCCCATGAAGATCAACGATCTCGAAGTCATCCTAGAGATTGAGCGCGACTCGTTTTCCACCCCTTGGTCCATACAAGCTTTTAAAGCAGAGCTTATCGATAATGAGTATGCGCGCTATTATTGTTTAGAGTTGGACGGTCAGACGATCGGATACATGGGACTCTGGTTCATTCTTGATGAAGGGCATATTACGAATATCGCCATTACGCCAAGCTACCGAGGGCAACATTGGGGGGAGTTTCTCATGCGTAATGTGATGAAGAAAATGGTGGATGCGGGTATGGAACGAATGACACTAGAAGTCCGTACTTCAAACAGCTCTGCCCAGTCCTTATATAGTCGCTTAGGTTTCACCACGGCAGGAGTTCGTAAAGGGTATTATGCAGATACTGGGGAGGATGCCTGGATTATGTGGGCGGAATTGCGAAGGGAAGTGAATGTGACGTGATGGAGAAGTCGAACCATGAAGTGATAATTTTGGGGATTGAGACGAGTTGCGATGAGACTTCGGCGGCCGTTTTAGTCAACGGGACCGAATTACGCAGTCATGTCATTTCATCCCAAATCATGACGCATCAAAAGTATGGCGGAGTTGTACCGGAAATTGCTTCGCGTGAGCACAGTCTACATCTTCAACCCGTTGTCCAGCAGGCCTTAGATGAGGCTAGGATGACGTTTAAGGATTTGTCAGCGATTGCGGTGACCTATGGCCCTGGATTGGTCGGATCCTTATTGGTTGGGGTTTCAGGAGCCAAGGCTATGGCCTATGCCGCTGGAGTTCCGCTAATTGGCATTAATCACTTAGAAGCACATATCTATGCCAACTTTTTGCCGCATCAGGACATCGAGTTCCCCCTCCTAGCCTTGCTGGTCTCTGGAGGGCATACACATTTGATTTTCTTTGAAGCACATGGGCAGTACAAGGTTTTGGGGCGCACGCGAGATGATGCGGCTGGGGAAGCTTTAGATAAAGTCGCGAGAACTTTAGGATTAGGTTATCCAGGAGGTCCTCAGATTCAGAGAATCGCTCAAGAAGGGGATGCGCAAGCCTTTAAGTTCCCTCGGGCTATGTTAGAACCGGACAGTTTGGATTTCAGTTTCAGTGGTATGAAATCCGCGGTTTTAAATACCTTAAATTCTGCTCGAATGAGGGGAGAAACACTTACTGTTCCGGATGTTGCTGCCTCCTTCCAGCAAGCAGTGGTGGATGTATTAGTCCGAAAAACCATGCTGGCCATCAAGAAAACCAGAGTCAAGACTCTGCTTCTTGCCGGTGGAGTAGCCGCAAATAGTTTGTTACGTCAAACCTTGTCCGAAACGTTGGGCAAGGAAAGCGTAAGGTTGGTGTATCCACCCCCCATCTTATGTACGGATAACGGAGCCATGATCGCCACAGCAGGGTATTATCATTATTTAGCGGGAGACTTCGCACCTTGGACCCTTAATGCAGTTCCGGGGCTAAGCTTCACGTAAGAAAACAGGGGGACAGGTTCACTGTTTTGCTACATGCAAAACAGTGAACCTGTCCCCCTGTTTTTCCCCCTGTTTTTCTTGTTCTTTCCTGTTTTTTTCAGACTTTAGGGAAGCGTATGTTCTGTGGATAAGGTAGAGCTGTGGATAATGTGGATAAGTCTGTAGATAAGTCAGGGGTGCGGCTTTGGAGTTCCACCCCCAATTTGTTCATTTAAGGGGTTATTATCCACAATGACCTGTGGATAATGTGGATAACGTTGGTACAAGGCGGAATTACCTGTTTTGAAATGTGGATAATCGTGTGGGTTGAACTTCACCAAGGTAAGAGGTAATATTAAATCATCTAGATAGTATGTTTGGAGATAAATAATTATTGATCTATATTTTGAAAATAAAAAAGGATTTCTAACATTAAAAAATTACTAAATATTTAATTTAATATATCTTTGCGGAAGGAATTTGCCTTTTTTAATCGAATAATTTTAAACGTACGAGATTTTACCGAAAGGGTAGCTCTAACATGAATGAGGAAAAACGGAATACAAAAAGTGAAGTACGCAAATCGTGTTTAAAACAGCGGGCCGCTTTGGGGGAGAAAGAGAGAAAAAGTTATAGTTCGGTGATCCAGCAAAGACTTCAAAGTTTGCCGGAATTCCAAACAGCTCAAGCAGTGATGTTATTTCTTAATTTTCGCGATGAAGTTGAAACAACTGACTTAGCTGAGGAAACGATTGCCTGTAAAAAACGGCTAATATTACCTCGCTGCGCTCCCCAGGGAATACTTCTTCCCTTTGAAGTACACGATCTAGCTATGGAGCTTGAACCGGGGGCTTGGGGAATTCGAGAACCCAAACTTTCTAATGAACAGGTAGAGCCATCAGTAATCGATTTAATCATCGTGCCTGGGGCGGGTTTTGATCAACAAGGGAATCGGTTAGGGTATGGGGGCGGTTATTACGATCGCTTTTTTATGTTGTTAAATCCCTTGACACCTAGGGTCGCTCTTGGTTTCGAATGTCAGGTTATTTCCCAAGTACCCGTGGACCAACATGATGCCAAAATGAACATGTTAATCACGGAAAAAAAAGTTTATGATTTCAGATCGATAGGAATTCAATAGGGGGGATTTATTTGAGCACCGCGTGTGAAGAGTTAGTGGATCCAAAGCAAATTCAGCTTGATGAAATCATCGAAAAGTATCGACATGAGAATGGACCGCTTATCCCAATTTTACAAGGAGCCCAAGGGGTGTATGGCTACTTGCCAGCTCACGTGCTTAAGCACATTAGTAAGGCGATTCGTATCCCATTGGCAAGGATATACGGTGTGGTCACGTTTTACGCTCAGTTCCGTCTTACACCTGTAGGGAGAAATCTAATTAATGTTTGTTTGGGAACGGCTTGTCATGTTCGTGGAGGGGCCAAGGTACTGGAAACGATTGAAAAAGAACTTAAGATTAAAGATGGCGCTACAACGGACGATGGGCGTTTTACTTTGGAAATCGTAGCATGCATTGGAGCGTGTGGTCTTGCGCCAGTAATATCGATTAACAATGAGGTTCATGGACGATTAGTACCGGAGAGCATTGCCGGGATATTTGCTAAATACGAGTAGGGGGATAAAGGGATGGCTGAAAACCAACGAATTCTAGTTTGTGCAGGGACAGGTTGTGCCTCTTCGGGAGCACTTCCGATCATCGATATCTTGAAAGAGGAGATCAAGCGGCAAGGACTTGAAGGAACCGTAAGCGTCGTTGGTACTGGGTGTCAAGGATTTTGTGAAAAAGGGCCGACGCTCGTTATTGAACCACAGCATATCTTATATACTCGAGTAACCGCAGAAGATGTCGCGGAAATTGTTGCTCAAGATATTATAAAAGGTGAACGTGTAGAACGTCTTCTGCTGCTTGATCAGGAAACTCAAAAACCTGTCAGTTTACTTTCGGATATTCGATTTTTTGCTAAGCAACATCGAATTGTTCTTCAAAATTGTGGTGTGATTGACCCCAAAAAGATTGAAGATTATACTGCACGGGATGGCTATCAAGGAATCCAAAAGGCACTTAAAGAAATGTCACCCGAAGAGGTACTCGAGGAAGTCAAGAAATCAGGGCTTCGTGGTCGTGGTGGAGCTGGATTCCCAACAGGAATGAAGTGGGGTTTCTGCCGGCAAACGCCTAGTGACAAAAAGTATATTATTTGTAATGCAGACGAAGGAGATCCGGGAGCCTTCATGGATCGCAGTGTCCTTGAGGGAGATCCACATTCGGTCATTGAGGGTATGCTTATCGGAGCGTATGCCATCGGGGCGGACGAAGGATATGTATATTGTCGTGCAGAATATCCCTTAGCTATCAAGCATTTGGAAATTGCAATTAAGCAAGCACAAGAAGCAGGTTATTTAGGAGATAATATTCTGGGCTCGGGCTTTAACTTCCATCTGAAAGTATTCGCAGGAGCAGGGGCTTTTGTCTGCGGGGAAGAAACGGCTTTGATGGCTTCCATCGAAGGTAAACGCGGTATGCCAAGAGTTCGGCCACCTTTCCCAGCTGTTAGTGGGCTTTGGGGAAAACCCACCAATATCAATAACGTTGAAACCTGGTCCAATATTCCTCACATTTTGCGCAATGGGGCAGAGTGGTATGGCCAATTTGGGACGGAGAAAAGTAAAGGCACTAAGATTTTTGCTTTGACCGGCAAGGTCAATAATACAGGCTTAGTAGAAGTTCCAATGGGCACGACCTTGAGGGAGATCATTTTTGACATTGGGGGCGGAATTCAGAACGGAAAAGCCTTTAAAGCAGTTCAAATTGGAGGTCCCTCTGGTGGATGTTTGCCTGAGAGTATGCTTGATCTGGCTGTCGATTATGATACCTTGACGCAAGCTGGGGCTATGGTTGGCTCCGGGGGACTTGTCATTATGGATGAAACCACTTGTATGGTGGATATAGCGCGTTACTTCTTAAACTTTTCCAAGAAAGAATCGTGTGGGAAATGCACCCCCTGTCGAGAGGGGACAACGCGGATGTATGAGATTCTCGATAGAATCACCAAAGGTGAGGGTAAAGAGGAAGATCTTGACACCTTAGAAAATCTTGCCCTAACCATTAAGGAAACCTCCCTGTGTGGACTGGGTCAATTTGCACCAAGCCCCATTCTTGCAACTCTAAAATACTTTAGGCATGAGTATGAGGCTCATATTCGAGATCATAAGTGTCCGGCGCATAACTGTACAGCCTTGCTGAGTTATACCATTGATGTGGAGAAATGCAAAATGTGTAGTCTCTGTGCTAAAAACTGTCCGGTTAACTGTATTACAGGGGATAAGAAGACCAATACCCCGTATGTCATTAATGAAGATGCTTGTATTAAATGCGGAACTTGTCTGGAAAAATGCAAGTTCGGTGCAGTTAGTCGAGCTTAGTCAATTAGGGTTCCAAAAACTATCCAGAATGGACAATCTGAGAGGAGTTGAAACACTTTGGAGTGGCTTACAATAACAATTGATGGTCGTGAAGTCAGCGTACCTAAAGGGACGACCGTACTTGATGCCTGTCGTATGAATAATATTCCTATTCCAACCTTGTGTCATGCCCCGGAGCTTACCTCTGCGGGCGCATGCCGTTTGTGTGTCGTTCAAATCGAAGGGATGCGCAATCTTCCCCCGTCTTGTGTGACTCAGGCAGCCCAAGGCATGAAAGTAGAAACTCAAAATCCCAAAGTTCGCAATGCACGTAAAACGATCTTGGAACTATTAGTCGCTAATCATCCGTTAGATTGCATGACCTGTCAGAAAATGGGGGATTGCTCTTTAGCTGAGTATGCCTATGAATATGGTGTAACTGGTGAAATCTATCAGGGAGAAAAACGCAATCTCCCGATTGATAACGGAAATCCCTTCATCTTAAGGGATCCCAACAAATGTATTACCTGTGGAAAATGTATCAAAGCGTGTTCTGAAATTCAGGGCAAAAGTATTCTGGACTTTTCATTTCGCGGCTTTGATACCCAAGTGGGTCCGGCCTTTAATTTGCCCTATAATGAGTCTGATTGTGATTTCTGCGGATCTTGTGTCTCGGTTTGTCCGGTAGGCGCCTTAGTAGAAAAGCAAATGGTCGGCAAAGGACGTCCGTGGGAAGTATCGAAAGTTCAGACGACTTGCCCGTTTTGTGGGGTAGGATGTAACTTTGACTTGAATGTTAAAGACGGAAAAGTCATTGGGGTGACCTCGAATCCGAATGCTCCTGTCAATGGCAAGGCTTTATGCGTCAAAGGTCGCTTTGGGATGGACATGATTTATAGTGAAAATCGTGTCACCACTCCTCTGATCAGGAAAGATGGAGTGTTGGTCCCAGCAGACTGGGATGAGGCTCTAGATTTGATCGCCACGAAGTTAGGTGAAATCAAGAAGACTTATGGTCCTAACTCTATTGCGGCCCTAAGTTCTGCTCATTGTACAAACGAAGAAAATTATCTCATGCAAAAATTCATGCGCGCGGTTATCGGTACCAACAATATCGATCACTGCGCTAGGACCTGACACGCTCCCACTGTGGCCGGTCTGGCCACTTCATTTGGTTCCGGAGCGATGACTAACTCCATTAATGAAATTCCTGATACCAAGGTTATGTTCGTGATTGGTTCCAACGCGACTGAGGCTCATCCTGTGATTGGGACAAAAATGAAGCAAGCGCTCGCTAAGGGTGCCAAGCTGATTGTAGTCGATCCTCGTTATATCGATCTTGCTGAACGTTCGGATGTTTGGTTAAGGCTTCGTCCGGGTACGGATATCGCACTAATCAACGGAATTATGAACATTATTATTGCCAACGGCTGGGAAGACCGTGCGTTTATCGAAGCACGGACAGAAGGGTATGAAAAAGTTAAAGAAACCGTTCAAAAATATACTCCAGAAGTCGTTAGTCAAGTAACGGGAGTTCCTGTAGAGCAGCTTATAGAAGCCGCTAGAATTTACGCAACCGCGGAAACAGCACAGATTTTTTATACTTTAGGGATTACGGAGCATACCTGTGGTACAGATAATGTTATGAGCTTGGCGAACTTAGCCATGCTTACAGGTAACATCGGTAAGGAGAGTTCGGGTGTTAACCCAATGCGTGGGCAAAATAATGTTCAGGGTGCCTGCGATATGGGAGCATTGCCCGACGTCTATCCTGGTTATCAAAAGGTTGCTAACCCTGAAGTACAGGCAAAATTTGAAGCCGCTTGGGGAGTTCCGCTTGACCCAAATCCAGGTTTCATGATTCCAGATATGTTTGAAGCAGCCGTTAGTAAGGATTTACGAGCTTTGTATGTTTTGGGAGAAGATCCCGTTATTACAGATGCTGATGCGAACCATGTGCGCAAAGGCCTTAAGGCCCTTGATTTCCTTGTTGTCCAAGAAATCTTCTTATCCGAAACAGCTAAATTGGCCGATGTCGTTTTACCGGGCGCTAGTTATGCTGAGAAGACTGGCACATTCTCAAATACTGAGCGTCGGGTGCAAATGGTCAATCAAGCCATTAAACCGATCGGGAATGCCAAGACAGATGGGGAGATCATTTGTGAACTTGCTACTCGTATGGGTTATCCCTTTGAGTATCAATCTTCCGAAGAAGTCATGCAGGAAATTGCCAAGCTCACTCCTATATTTGCAGGAATTACCCATCAACGTCTAGGAACTCAGGGATTGCAGTGGCCGGTACCTCATGCTGAACATCCCGGAACTAAGTTTTTACATGAAGGGAAATTCAACCGGGGCTTAGGACAATTTGTGGCGATCGATAATCAGCTTCCTGCGGAATTACCGGATGAGAAGTATCCGTTCTTGCTCAGTACGGGCCGTAAACTTTCCCATTATAACGTTTTCACTCAACACTCTCCATCTCTGGAAAACTATTCGCCAGAAGAGTTGGCCGAGATTAATCCGTCAGATGCTAAACGGCTCAAACTCCAAGAGGGTGAAGTCGTGCAGGTATCCTCCCGTCGGGGTGAGCTGAAAACCAAAGTTAAGATTACGGAACGGGTGCCCGTGGGTATGCTCTTTATGACCCTACACTATTTTGATTCGCCAACCAATGTACTAACTAATGGTGCGCTTGATAAAGTCACCAAAACGTATGAGTATAAAGTGTGTGGCGTTCAAATTTCTAAACTTAGTTGATATTAAAAAATGGGCCTTCAATACCGATAGCGAAGGCCCATTTTTTGTCGTGTAGTTCTATAAAGGAAACTTTCTTCAGGTGGAGTTTCAACTCCATCGGATCAAACCTATTTGTCCATAATACGGTTCATGAGGCGCATCGAGCACATTTCTCCGCACATGGTGCAGCTGTCCTGATGCTCAGGGGCGGATTCTTTACGATAACGCTCTGGTTTTTCACGGTCTAAGGCTAGACAAAACATTTTCTCCCAATCCAAATCTTGTCTAGCTTGGCTCATTCTCTTGTCCCATTCGGCTGCTCCAGGTATCCCTTTGGCAATATCCCCGGCATGTGCTGCAATCTTGACTGCTACGATCCCTTCGCGCACGTCGTCCAAAGTGGGCAAACGAAGGTGTTCGGCAGGCGTTACATAGCAGAGAAAATCTGCTCCTGCCGAGGCGGCTAAGGCTCCGCCGATTGCACTGGTGATGTGATCGTAACCAGGAGCCACGTCTGAGACTAATGGCCCCAAAATGTAGAAGGGCGCTCCGTGGCAAAGTTTTTTCGCCAACTGAACATTAGCCACTACTTCATGCAAGGGAACGTGGCCGGGTCCTTCAATCATGACTTGTACATTGCGTTTCCAAGCCCTTTGAGTCAATTCTCCCATCACGATCAATTCGGAAATTTGGGCTCCGTCTGTGGCATCGGCAATGCTTCCAGGTCGGCAAGCATCTCCTAAACTTATCGTCACGTCATAGGTTCTGCAGATATCCAGGAGATCATCAAAATACTCGTAAAATGGGTTTTCCTGCCCGGTCAAATCCATCCAGGCATACAGTAAAGACCCGCCGCGGGAAACAATGTTGGTAACTCGGGAGGTCTGACGGAAATGCTGGGCAGTTTCCCTGTTGATGCCGGCGTGGATGGTCACGAAATCAACACCGTCTCGGGCGTGCTGTTCCACCACGGCTAAGAATTCTTGGGGTGTAATGTCTTCCAACTTCTTATCTAAATAGCCAAGGGCATCATACATAGGAACAGAACCAATCATTGCTGGGGACATGTCGATGAGCCGGTGGCGAAATTCAACGGTTTTGCCATAGTTGCTTAAATCCATTATTGCTTCCGCTTTCATGTCCAGAGCCATTCGTACTTTGGACAACTCACTGTCGAGATTGGCACAGTCTGGGGAGATACCTAAATTGACGTTAATCTTCGTCTTAAGTCCAAGACCGACGCCCTCTGGACTCAGAGAGGTGTGATTATGGTTAGCGGGAATGACAATGCTGCCCGCCGCTACCCGGAGCCTAATTTCTTCAGCAGTAAGACACTCTTTGTCGGCGACCGTTTGCATCTCCGCCGTTATCACTCCATTTTTGGCCTGTTCCATTTGCGTACTCATCGAATCACACTCTTTCTTTTCTAAAACTTATCGTATTTTGGTGTCGCCATTATAAGCTGTAAACGCTTAATTTTGTCCTTAATGTCCGGATCCCCAACAATCTCAGTGACTAAGGCCACTGTTCGGGCCCCTGCCTGGATCACTTCAGCCAGATTGTGCTCCTTGATTCCACCGATTGCGACAAAAGGAATATCCAAATTCTTAACGACGTAATCTAAATAGTCCAGTCCGACCGGATCACAAACATCGACTTTGGTATTAGTGGCAAACAACGGTCCTACCCCAATGTAATCAGCGCCTCCTCTCACAGCGTCACTTGCTTGAGCTGGAGAGTGGGTGGAAACCCCGATCAAAAGATTGGGGCCGACTAACTCCCGTACTTTTGCTAATGGCAAGTCGTCTTGCCCGATATGCACCCCATCGGCGCCCACTGCCAGAGCCAGATCTAAGTGGTCGTTGATGATGAACAAGGCGTCGTTTTGTTGGGTCATAGCCCTCAAGACCAGGCATTCCTCATACATCTTTTTAACCTTCTTGGTCTTCTCCCGGTATTGAAGGATCGATACGCCACTGGCTAAGATTTCCCTAGCCACTTCAATATTGCTCCGGCCTTGAGAGTGGAGTTCAGAGGTGAGGGCATAGATGCCAGCGGGAAGGGTACGCCTTTTTGAGATTACGTTCATAATCGGTCACGTCCTTGTCCAACCACATCTCTTTCCCGCATATTTAGCCAGTCACAAAAAGCGGGTAGATAACCTTTGGTTCGGATCATTTGTACCACTTCTGGAACGGATCGTTCGTCGGCAATTTCAAATTGGGCACTGCCTACGTTACCTGTTTCGCTATAACCACCAACGGAAGTGAGAGCACCGGCCGACATTCGAGTAATACCGAGGGGAAGCAAATTTTCTCGCATTTGCGGGCTTTCTCGTGTGGACAAGGTAAGGCCCGCCCGGGGTAGAAATAATCGGTAAGCCAAAATAATTTGGACTAAGGCAGCATCCGTGACTGGAGCAGCAGCGGAATTAAAACTACCGACATAGGGCCTGAGACGTGGCACGGAGAGCGCTACTTCGACCCCCGGGTAATTTTTTTGTAAGTAATCGGCATGGAGCGCCGAATAAAAGGCATCCTGTCGCCAGTCTGAGAGACCCAAGAGCGCCCCGATATTTACGGAAGAGATGCCAGCAGAACAAGCCCGCTCTGGTGCCTCTAAGCGATAGTGAAAATTACGCTTTGGTCCTGCTGGGTGTACCTGAGCATAGGTTATTTCGTCGTAGGTTTCTTGAAAAAGAGTGACAGAATCAATCCCAACTTTATACAAACGTTGGTATTCCTCCGTGGATAGGGGATAAACTTCAAGCCCCAGAGAGGCAAACATGGGTCGCAAAGCCTGTACACATTGTTCCATGTATGCAGGGTCGCTTTGGGAACGGGATTCTCCCGTCAAGAGCAGCAAATGCTGCAACCCGGTCGAAGCAATGGCTTCACCTTCCTTAATTGCTTGGGCAACGGATAGCTTACACCGTACAATCTCATTCCCAACGTGGAAACTACAATACAGGCAGCTATTGCTGCAATAATTGGCCAGATATAGAGGAGTAAACAAACCAATCGTGCGGCCGAAATGGCGGATGGTTAAAGCCTGAGCTTTTTTGGCCATGGTCTCTAGGTAAGGTTGGGCTGATGGAGAAAGCAAAATCGCCAAATCTTGAGGGCGGAGAGCATCTCGGGTTAACACTCGCTCTACGTCTAATCCGCTGTAACTCGTCCAGCTCGTTTCGGGGAGCCTTTGTTGCCATCGAATCGTTTGTTCGTAGAACATCCGTTAACCCTCCCGCAAAAAACCAGTCAAGGGGGAGGAAGCCTCGGCTGTTACTCGTCGTTCTCCCGGTCCCGCTAAATAGCCCAGCCGTCCCGCGGTCACAGCCAAGCGGAAGGCTTGGGCCATGAACACCGGGTCCGCTGCTATAGCTATGGCCGTATTCACTAGCACTGCGGCTGCTCCCATTTCCATGGCCTCTGCTGCTTCGGACGGTCGTCCGATACCAGCATCAACAATGATCGGTAAGGAAATTTCCTCGATCAGAATTCTGATCAGTTCTTTGGTTTGTAAGCCACGGTTGCTTCCGATTGGAGCGCCTAAAGGCATAATGGCGGCCGCGCCAGCATCCTGAAGACGCTTGGCAGCCCCTAAATCCGGGCTCATGTAAGGAAGCACTACAAAGCCCTCGTTGGCCAGTTGTTCTGTAGCCCGTATCGTCTCCCAATTATCGGGTAATAAGTAACGTTGATCTTGTACAACCTCGATTTTAACCCAATTCCCGCAGCCAGCGGCCTGAGCCAAGTGTGCAATTCGCACAGCTTCATCGGCAGTACGTGCGCCGGAGGTATTGGGCAACAAAATGGTGTTCTGGGGTAAGTAATTAAGAATATTCTCCTGGGGGTTTTTCCAGTCGACCCGACGCAAAGCCATCGTCACCACTTGAGCGCCGCTAGCTTCCAGTACCCGGGGCACAATTTCATGAGAAGAAAATTTACCGGTGCCCACGAACAGACGGCTCAGTAAATTAACTCCTCCGATGACTAAACTGTCTTCCGATCGATTTACACCCTTTATGATATCGTTCACAGTATCAGCCACCTCCCATGAAAATTAAGATTTCCAAACTGTCGCCAGCACTTAGAGTAGTAGTTTGCCATAGCTCTTGTTTTAGAATTTTTCCATTAAGTTCTATGGCCGCTGCTTTTAGGGTTACGGCTTTGTCTTCGAGTAACTGGAATACGGTACATTTTGTGGGGATTTTATGGGGTTCTCCGTTAACAACAATCTGCAACGGTTGCTTCCTCCTTTTTCTTGTTCTATACGTGTTTGCTGATGATTCCCGCTCTATGCCATGGTATGAGGAAAGTAAAGTAAATAAAAAAATGAGAACTGTGGTAAGCAGTTCTCATTTATACTTTTATAAAAAAAGTAAAAACAGTTAGCTTTCCTCCGCTGGTATTAACCAGATCAGGTTCAAAGGGATCAAGTTTCCTCATCTCAGCCCCGAAGGGCACCCCTAGCAAACAAACGTATTTAGTTGAAAGGATAATAATACTTATCCTAGTAAGTATTATATCTATAATATAACTAAAAGCTAGAGAAATAAATAAATAAAATCATGCTGAGCGCAAAGCGATTATTAGGCTAAGAATAACGAATTCATTGTTGCGTGACAATAAAAGTCTGATATGGTACTCTGAATTCAGAACAGTTTTTTTAAATATCAGTTTTAATAGATTAGGAGTGAAAACTTATAATGCAACCAGAAGAAGTGATTATGTATACTGTCCCCCTTTGACCCCACTGTTTTCGCGCTAAGCGATTCCTTTCGGGTAAAGGGATTTTGTTTATAGA
>DAIEHY010000139.1 GCA_027353165.1 Desulfosporosinus sp. | reverse complement strand
TTGCGCGACAAGGCCATAGACAAAGTGCTATGGCCTTATACATATTTTATAGTTCAAGGGTAATCAAAGATCAACTAGTTGCATCTAAAACTAACTGACGGAGGATGATATGGAAGGTAAGGCTGTAAAACGAATTTATGTGGAAAAAAAGCCGGGTTATGATATTGAAGCTCAAGGTCTCTATAACGATCTATTAGAAAACTTGGGGATCAAAGGATTGCATGGCTTAAGAGTCATTAATCGGTATGATATTTCAGGAATTACAGATGAGGAATACGCAAAATCTCGTCCTATTATCTTTGCTGAGCCTCCCTTGGATTTAGTGTTTGACGAAGAAATAGAGATTCCGAATCAAGACCGAATTTTTGCTATGGAATATTTGCCCGGTCAGTATGATCAACGGGCAGATTCAGCCGCCCAGTGTGTACAGATCCTGACCCAAAAAGAGCGGCCTACTATTGCTTCGGCGAAGGTGATCGTTCTAAAGGGTCAATTATCCCCAGAGGATTTCCAAAAAATTAAGGTTTACTGCATCAACCCAGTTGAATCACGGGAAGCTACTTTAGAAAAACCGGAAAGCTTGGAATTTGAACCTGTAATTCCGCCAGATGTCGAAATTATTGAACGCTTTATGGAAAAGTCATCTGAAGAATTGCGGACCTTTTTTAATGAAACAGGCTTAGCGATGAGCTACGAGGATTTAGCATTCTGCCAAAAATATTTCCGAGAGACAGAACAACGGAATCCAACGATTACTGAAATCCGAGTGATAGACACTTACTGGTCGGATCATTGTCGGCACACTACGTTTAATACAAAGATCGAAGAAGTTTCTTTTCCAGAAGGGCATTTTGCTGCTCCGTTAAATATGGCTTACCAAGAATATCTCACTTCCCGGGATTATGTCTATGGTGAAAACCCCGCTAACCGAGATGTCTGTCTGATGGATATCGGCGTTTTGGCTATGAAAGAGCTAAAGAAGAAAGGGAAATTACCAGACCTCGATGAATCGGATGAGATTAATGCGTGTAGTATTGTTGTAAATGTCGATATCAACGGTCATGACGAAGAGTGGCTGGTGATGTTTAAAAATGAGACTCATAACCATCCGACAGAAATAGAGCCGTTCGGTGGGGCGGCTACCTGTCTAGGGGGTGCCATTCGAGATCCCTTGTCTGGGCGCACTTATGTATATCAAGCCATGCGTGTAACGGGAAGCGGTGATCCGAGGTCCAAGCTTGAGGATACTCTACCTGGAAAACTCCCGCAGAGAAAGATCACGAGAGGTGCTGCATCTGGTTATAGTTCTTACGGAAATCAAATTGGTCTGGCTACGGGGCAAGTAACGGAAGTCTATGATGAAGGCTTTGTAGCCAAACGTATGGAAATTGGGGCTGTGATTGCCGCCGCACCCCGGAAGAACGTCGTTCGCGAAGCCCCTGAAGCAGGGGATGTTGTCGTGCTCGTCGGCGGGAGAACAGGGCGGGATGGATGTGGTGGTGCAACAGGTTCTTCCAAAGAACATACTACAGAGTCCTTACTGACCTGTGGGGCGGAAGTACAAAAAGGAAATCCTCCGACAGAACGGAAAATTCAAAGGCTCTTCCGTAATGCTGAGGTAAGTACTTTAATCAAACGATGCAATGATTTTGGAGCGGGTGGAGTTTCGGTAGCTATCGGAGAATTAACCGATGGCTTGGAAATAAACCTTGATGCAGTTCCCAAAAAGTATGACGGTCTAGATGGAACTGAACTTGCAATTTCCGAATCTCAAGAGCGTATGGCCGTTGTAATTCGTGCTCAAGATTTTGAGATATTCGCGAAATATGCTCATGAGGAAAATTTGGAAGCCACTTTAGTCGCTCAGGTTAGCTTTGAGCCCAGACTCACGATGGTTTGGCGAGGACAGACCATTGTTGATCTCAGCCGAGAGTTTCTCGATACCAATGGAGTTAAGCAAACGACTAAGGTTCAAGTCGCTCTTCCCATGGAAACTCAAAATTATTTTACTCGGCAATCGGAAACAGTTAAACGAAAACTAGCTGTAAAAAATAAGGAAAGCGAAGGCTCCTTGTTAAACGAAGCCTGGTTAGCAAATCTGACAGATTTAAATGTCTGTAGCCAAAAAGGGTTGGTAGAGAGGTTTGACAGTACTATCGGGATGTCTTCTGTTCTGATGCCATTAGGGGGTAAATATCAGGTTACTCCAGCGGAAGGGATGGTAGCTAAGATCCCTGTTTTGTCCGGGGAAACAAATACGGCCACCATGATGACCTATGGCTATAACCCACAATTGTCAAAATGGAGTCCATTTCACGGCGCCTTATATGCCGTCATTGATGCGGTAACTAAGATCGTGGCCCTAGGTGGAGATTATCGCCAGGCTCGGCTTACCCTTCAAGAGTATTTCGAACGCTTAGGAACAGATCCGGAAAAATGGGGGAAACCCTTCAGTGCTTTGCTAGGGGCTTTTTATGCTCAGAAAAAATTAGGGATTCCTGCGATCGGTGGTAAAGACAGTATGTCAGGAACCTTCATGGATTTGCACGTCCCTCCAACCTTAGTTGCTTTCGCAGTCAATGTGATTGAGGCGGATAAGGTTGTGTCACAAGAGTTCAAAAAGATTGGCAGTCAGGTTGTCCTAGTCAAGGCCATTCGGGATGAACATGAGGTTCCTGACTTTAAACAACTCAGCAATAACTATACTAAGATTAATTCTTTAATTCATACTGGAAACGTTCTAGCTACTCATACCGTCAGGATTGGGGGACTTGCGGCAGCACTGAGTAAAATGGCGTTCGGAAATCGAATCGGGATGATTATTAACAGTCCACTAGAGATCAGTCAACTGTTTGTGGCTGATTATGGTTCAATTGTCTTGGAAATTGAAGAAACGGTGGATCTAGCTGCAGTGTTCGGAGAAGTAGAGTATCAACTGCTCGGAGTTACCCAGGGAAAACCGGTAATTACGGTTAATGGTATCGATGTTAAGCTGGATATCGCTTTACAGGTTTGGGAAAAGCCCTTGGAAAAGATCTTTCCGACTCAAACGGATCAGGTTGTAAAGCCGCAAAATGTGAGTTTTAACTTGCGTAATACTCAAACACCGTCTAGTAAGGTAGCTAAACCTAGAATCTTTATTCCAGTTTTTCCTGGTACCAATTGTGAATACGACTCTGCTAAAGCCTTTGAGAAAGCTGGAGGAATCGTTGAAACCCTAGTGATCAAAAACCTGACAGCGAGCGATGTGGAACAATCTATTCAAGAGATGATTAAGCAGATAAAGCAGGCTCAAATCGTCATGCTTCCCGGAGGCTTTAGTGCTGGGGATGAACCAGACGGTTCAGGTAAATTTATCGCTACGATGTTCAGAAACCCTTGGATTAACGAAGCTGTGGCTGAGCTTATGAACCAACGGGATGGTTTGATGCTCGGAATTTGTAATGGTTTTCAAGCGTTAATTAAGCTAGGCCTCGTTCCCTATGGAGAAATTATCGATTTGAGGGAGGATTCTCCTACCCTCACGTATAACAAAATTGGACGCCACGTTTCCTGCATGGTGGAAACCAAAGTGGTTTCTGTCTTATCCCCATGGTTTAGCGGGGTGAAACTGGGAGATATTCACTCCGTAGCTGTCTCACACGGAGAAGGACGGTTTGTTGCTAATCAAGAAATGATCCAGATGTTAATTGATAAGGGACAGGTTGCTACCCAATATGTTGATCTCGACGGGAACCCAAGCAATGATGTTAGCTATACGCCCAATGGCTCTTTTGAGGCGATTGAGGGAATCACCAGCCCAGATGGGCGTATTCTAGGTAAAATGGCTCATTCCGAGAGAACAGGCCCGGAAATAGCAAAAAATGTTCCGGGGAATAAGTATCAACCTATTTTTGCCGGTGGTGTAAATTATTTCAGAGGATAGGATTTGAACGCATACCAAGTGAGTAGCTTTCTTTTGAAGGGTTTTTAAAGTACCTGTCGAATTCTTAAACTAGATAAATTTAATGACAAAATAGGAGCTGATTTTTTTGAACACTCAATTTGAAAGTGCCGTTGTAACAGAACAAGGTAAATCTATTGCCGTTGTTTCTGTCCAACCGACTGTATTTCAGAATTCGTTTAATGCATCTATGGTTATCAAAGGATTGCTACCTGTCTTTACAGGGATGCCTGTTGTTCTCATGACCTTAGATCCCCAAGGAGTTCCGGCATATTTCGGAAGATCCGACCTTATTCTTATCTTAGAAAATGTTAATATTAAAGAAGCTTCCTGGAAAGAAATAACTGCGGATATTGATTTGACTAATTCTTGTCCAATGAAAGAAGCGGAAGAATAAGCAACCAAAACGTTTTAGTTGAGGGAAAGATGAACATTTGGGCGAACCATCGCAAAATATTACATGTGGATATGGATGCTTTCTTCGCATCCGTTGAACAACGTGATGATCCTTCCTTAATGGGTAAACCCGTAGTGGTTGGAGGCAGACTCAATAGTCGAGGCGTGGTTTCTGCTGCTTCGTATGAAGCGCGTAAATATGGAATACACTCTGCAATGCCTATTGCAGAGGCTTCCCGTCGCTGTCCGTTCGCAATCTTCTTGCCAGTAAATACACATAAATATCGAGAAGTGTCCTTGCAAATTCGTCAGATATTTTTGACTTATACACCCATGGTCGAGCCTCTATCACTTGATGAAGCCTTTATTGATGTTACAGGTTCTACGAGTTTATTTGGTCCTGCAGATACAATTGCCTTGATGATAAAACAACGCATCCAGCAGGAACTAAGCTTAACTGCTTCGGTTGGCATAGCCTGCAATAAATTTTTGGCAAAGCTCGCCTCAGATATAAAAAAACCAAATGGTTTTGTGGTTGTTCAACCTGATAAGATTCAGGAGTTTCTAGACCCGTTGCCTGTGGAAAGGATCTGGGGAGTCGGCGAAAAAACAGCGGTGCAATTGCACAATTACAATATCAAAACAGTTAGAGACTTACGTCATATGGAATTGAATTTCTTGACCCAGATATTTGGAACTTTGGGAAGTCAACTTTATCAATTGGCTCGGGGGATTGACGATCGACCTGTAGAAAGCGACCGAGTGGTTAAATCAATCGGTCGTGAGACGACGTTTGCAAAGAATATTGCCGATCAAGACGTGTTGGAGACGACTTTGCTGAAGCTTGCTGTTGATGTAGGTCGAAGTTTACGTAAGGAGATGCTCAGAGGCAAAACGGTCACACTAAAAGTCCGATACGATGATTTTCGTACACTATCTCGTTCGCGTACATTGTTACGGGCCACGGATCTTGAAGATGTGATTTATCATGAGGCACTTAGTCTCCTAAGTGAGGTATCGCTTAAACAACCGATTCGATTAATTGGCGTTACTCTACACAACCTGACCGATCAGCTTGAAAATCAATTGTCTTTGTTTGAAGAGCCCCAACTGGAACGGGAAAATCTAACGAAGGTTCTTGATTTAGTGAAAGAGAAATATGGAGAGAAAAGTATTACGAGAGCTAGACTCTTATGATTATTTTATAGGCCATCTGTATTTATTTACACAGATGGCCTATTTCCTTTTAGTTATGAACAACATTTAAGGTAAGAATTTATTTGTTGAAATTTAGTGAGTGCGCGAATTATGTAGGTTATTGTCGATAATATCATTGTCAGAAACACAGTTCGTATGCGTCTATAAA
>DAIEHY010000138.1 GCA_027353165.1 Desulfosporosinus sp. | reverse complement strand
TTCCTCCACCACCAATTACCACCACCGTATCGCCAGGTTTGACGATTTTTGCTGTTTGGGCTGGAGCACCTGCGACATCGAGAACCGCCAAAGCCAGCTTTTGAGGCAGGTCATCCGGAAGTTTGGCATAAATGCCACTTTCAAATAAGATGGCTTCTCCACGAATTTCTACTTGATCAATTTCCTCGTGCACAGCTAGGATTTCCTCAATGTGAAGGGGAGTTAAGGATAAGGAAACAAGTGTAGCGATTTGATCCCCGACGTTCAAAGGACGATTCTGTAAAGCAGATCCAAGGGCTTTGATTTTCCCAATCAACATTCCACCGGAGCCAGTCACTGGATTATGCTGTTTACCCCGCTGGGCAACCGTTTTCAAGATGATCTGGGCAATTTCCCCTGGAAGACCACCAGCTTCATTTTTAATTTGGGTAAACGAGGCGGAATCAATGTTCAACACTTCTACGTCAATTAGGATTTCGTTATCATAGAGGGTCGAGAAATCATTGTTCAGGGATTCCGCGGGTTGAGGAAATACCCCATGGGGTTCGATAACACGATGGGTTCCGAATGGGCAACCTAACGGCATCAGACTAGCTCCTTTCAGCTTAAGTTTTATATCAAATGGCAAAGAGTTCGCATTCTCCACTACACGCCTGTAGATAATCAACCGCAAAGAACAGATATTATTTAGAAGTAATTATTTAGCATGACGATGTCGACGATCAAGGTTTTCCGGTTCCAGTGAAAGCTTTTGATGGTTCAAGAGTTTAAGTACCCCAACCTGAGGATCGTTTTCACGGCAGTACTCGCATTGACACTCTTCTTGCAAAAGATTGGGTTCATCGTAAACTGTAATCACCCCTTCATAGTTGCGGAGAACGATTTTATTAGGTCCCATAGAAATAAGATATTGGGGACTAACCGGTATTTTGCCCCCTCCTCCGGGTGCATCGACGACATAAGTAGGCACTGCATAGCCGCTCGTATGACCGCGTAAATTTTCCACGATCTCAATCCCTTTGGAGACTGAGGTGCGAAAATGTTCAATCCCAGTTGAGAGATCGCATTGGTATATATAGTAGGGACGAACTCGATTTTTGACTAGCAAATGCACCAGTTTCTTCATAATATTGGGACAGTCATTGACCCCTCTGAGTAGAACAGACTGATTTCCCAGTGGGATTCCGGCATCGGCAAGGCGAGCAAGTGCAGCTTGGGATTCAGGAGTTATTTCTTTGGGATGATTAAAATGCGTATTGACCCAAATAGGGTGATATTTACGCAGCATTTGGACAAGATCGTCTGTAATGCGCATGGGAAGGACGACTGGAATACGGCTTCCAATCCGAATGATTTCAACATGTGGAATGGCCCGCAAATTCGAGAGAATATTGTCTAAACGATCATCCGAGAACGTGAAGGGATCCCCCCCTGAAATCAAGACGTCACGCACTTGCGGGGTCGCCCGAATGTATTGGAGTGCCTGCTGAAAGTGTTCTAAAGGAAGTGCCTGATCAGTTTGGCCCGCCATGCGTCGCCTAGTACAATGTCGGCAATACATTGAACATTGATCGGTCACGAGTAACAAAACCCGATCCGGGTAGCGATGCGTTAATCCTGGAACAGGAGAATCCGTGTCTTCATGAAGGGGATCAAAGAGGTCATATTCCCCGACATGGAGTTCCAAAGCAGTGGGAATCGCTTGTTTGCGCACTGGACAGTGAGGATTGTTAGGGTTGATCAGAGAAGCATAATAGGGAGTAACGGCCATGCGAAGGGTTTCTAGGCATTGGGTGATGCCTGTTTCTTCGGTTTTAGTCAAAGGAATAACCTCTTTTAATTCTTCGACCGTCGTAACCCGGTGGGCTATTTGCCAGTGCCAATCATTCCATTGTTCCGCAGGAACCCGTGACCATTTAGAGAGGTTTTGATGAGTGGGCATAAGGGTAACCTCCTCAGAGTTCATCGTAAAGCAACATGCGTCTAAATCAGCCCAAAATCACCGGATTAATGCCGGGTTTTGGGCTGGGGGTGTTTTGCTACATTTATGTATATTCATAAAGGCTGGAATAGATTAGTATTTCAAAGTAAACTTTAAATTAAGACAAGCATACTTGGGTCAGCAAGTGTTCAGGAATACATAATACATGGCACTTGGGGCTTACTTTTAAATTAATAATTCTTTATAATAAAGTTATACATTTTTGTAATTAAGCGCGCTAAGAGAGAATCGATGCGCGCTTTTTGAATGAGGAAAAATACCCTTTATCAATAAAAAAGGTGTGTTTAATCGATATAGTTTGTTGGGAGGACGTGTTTGGTTATGGAAACAAAGATGCCGATGGTACTTGACATCATTAGTGAAAATATTATTAAACACGGCAATCCGCTGGCCTTAAAGGGTTCAGAGGTTGCGTCTTGGGCTAAAGAACTTGATTTACCCGTTAAAGGGGAATTACTCTTCTATACGGGTGGGGAATATCAATTGCTGCCCTTTATTGATTCATTGGTTAAGACGATTACTCATCTTGACCAGGGCAGTAAAGTGTTTTCAATGATGATGGGTGCACGAAATATATTGAATAAGACTGGGCTTAACGCAGAAAAAATGTACGCTTCGGTCCTTGCTAAGGACAAAGATAGATATAACTCAGTTTGCTTAAAGGCTGCAAAAGTGCTCCACGGTCTTGGTTATGAGTTTTGTTATTCCGGAAATGAGGAATTATATAGCGGTGCTTTGCTCTATGAACTAGGTTACTTAGAGGATATGAAAAACTATGTCCAAAAAGTAGTTGAAGTGATTAGAAACAGTGGTGCTAAGACGATCGTCTGCCTGTCTCCCCATGCTGCAGAAGTCTTCAAATTCATTTATCCTAAAATGGTTAAAGGGTTCGATTTAGAAATTGTTACGTTTGTGGATCTCGTCTGGCAACGGCGAGATCAACTTGCCAAGATTGAAGCCTCTGGAGCGGTCGTCATTCATGATTCCTGCCGATTGGCCCGCGAGTTAGGAATTCATCAGGAGTTACGAGACATTTTAGAAAACGTTGGGGCAGACGTTAAAGAGTCTCCTCGCAATCGGGAATGGACGTCATGTTGTGGCGGACCGATTAAAATCCTCTTTCCAGAGTTATCCCATGTCATTGGATCCCGTCGGGTGAATGAGTTAAAGGAAAGCGGCGCCGAACATATATTGACGTCTTGTCCTTATTGCTTATCAGCCTTAGAGGGTGGCCGTACTAAAGGGGATTCTGCCATTATTGAAGATTTAATCGAATTCCTGTATAGGGGGAGTAAAGCATGACCGTCGACTTAAGAAAGGACTTTGTCACCTATGCCAAGGACCTAAACAAAGCGAGCGAAGATACTAATATAAGAACAGCTATCACAAGGGCGGTCAGTTCTTACCGCAACACAGTTTCTGAGACGCTAGAGCGTTTTCCTCACACTCCGGAATTGGCAGAGGAAGTGCAGGGGATTAAACGCCACTCCATGGCGAACTTAGATGATTTGTTGAAACAAGCAATGGATTCGGTCGAACGCAACAAAGGAAAGGCGTTTTTTGCTAAAGATCATCAAGCTGCTTTGGAAATTGCTCTCGGGATTATTGGCCGGGGCAAAACTGTAGTCAAAGGAAAAAGCATGCTGGGCGAGGAACTTCACTTGCGTGAGTATTTAGAGGAGAATGGTAACGAGGTTTGGGAGACAGATTTAGGCGAGTTCATCCTCCAACTGCGCAAGGAACGGCCGATGCATATTCTTTCGCCTTCCATTCACGTTCCACGTGAACAGGTAGCGGAAGTTTTCAGCAAGTTCTTTGGCAAAGAAGTACCTCCTGATATTGCCGAAGAAGTAAAGGTCGTACGAGAATTCCTTAGAGAGAAGTATTTCACAGCCGATGTGGGAATCAGTGGAGCTAATGTGGTAGCTGTTGACACTGGGGCAATGGTCATTATTGAAAATGAAGGTAACGTACGGCTCGCTACTGGTGCTCCCCCGGTTCATATCGTGATGGTGGGGACCGAGAAATTAGTTCCAACCTTCCAGGATGCCATGAAAGTTGCTGAGGTTACTTGGCGCTATGCTCAGTATGGCGTACCGGGCTATGTCAATATTGTCAGTGGTCCGAGTAAAACGGGCGACATTGAGAAAGTAACCACGTACGGGGCGCACGGTCCCAAAGAATTCTATGTCATCTTTGTGGACAATGGTCGCAGTGATATGGCCCGGGAGGATAAGTTTAGCCAGGCCCTGCATTGTTTACGTTGTGGCGGGTGCATGTATGAGTGTCCTGTTTTCCAAGTGACTGCGGGTCACTTTGGACATGTCTATATGGGTGGAATCGGTGCCATCTGGACGGCATTTGTAGCTGGTGGCATGGAGAAAGCGGCTCCGCTCGTTTATTCCTGCTTACGTTGTGGTAGATGTGTCGAACGTTGCCCGATGAGCATCGAGGTACCTGCCATGATCGGAGAGCTACGCGAGCGTATTGTATACGGTAAATATTAGCTTCAAATAGAATGAACTGGAATAAAAAACAAGCGTCCTCAGTGACGCTTGTTTTTTATTGTTTTAGGTAGACTGGTCAATTCGACTTTACATGATTCGTAGTATTGAGAGGAAAAGAGGGAGTATTAGCGAACGTATTGACATTCCTTAAAGCAAACACAACAATTTTTCTCATAACCTTTTCATTTAAGGAGGCAGGATCGAGTAGTTTCATTCTCTTAAGGTAGTTATGGGCGGATTTTGGAATAGGTCTAAACAATTCTAACCCTACCCCTTTGACTAATTTAAGACGATTAGCCTTGGCAAGTGCTTTCAAGGACTTTAACGCACCCCCTAAGGCAACCTCCTCTTCCGTAAAATCCGTACCAAATGGGAATTGATGAAAGAAGCCTTGAGCCTGATAAGGCTTAAGTAGGGAAGCGATTTTTTGAGGTAGGTTATTTCTGAATTCTTCCGGAATTTCATAATCCATGGGTATCTTACCCGCTTTTTTGGCTTGATCAAGGAGTTGCTTTTGAAACCTTGAATCAGCAATATTAATCATTTCAGCAATGACTTGTTTTTCTGGTTTACTTCGAATATCTGCGATTCCATACTCTGTGACTACGATATCTCTCAAATGTTTGGGTATTGAGCAATGCCCATAGCGGAAAACAATGTTGGACTTGAGGGTTTTACCAGACCCTTTTGTACTTTTGACCATAATAATAACCCTCGCATCAGATAAGGCATGACCCATAGCGACGAAATTATATTGACCACCAATTCCACTGACTACTTGCCCATTCTCAAGTTGATCTGAGGCAATTGAACCGAGAACACTTGCTACCATACCAGTATTAACAAAGCGGGCATCCTTTCTTTGCAGGGTCCTTAGTTCTTCCCCTCCGTAAAGCTGGTTTACTTTTTCGACAGCAGACATGACAAAGAGTTGCCTTTCTTCTTCGCTCATTTCCTTAAGAGATTGATAAAAGGCTTTTGGGCCTAAAAAGAAGGCACCCTGTATTACAAACCCCTTGAGAAGTTCTTTGCCAAGCAATTGTTTAATTTTTTGACGATTTGTTTCTTCGTGCATATCGACGGAATAGCTAAGCTCTCCATCAATAATAGCATGATTTTCATACTTAAGGCCTTTTTTTAGGATTCCGTATTCAGAAAGAAAGGCAAAGTCTTTGGCGCTAAGTTTTGTATGAACCGCCTTTATTTCTAGCAGTTGATCAATGATATCCGAAGGGATGTTATCAGCGGAGAGCTTGCCGTCATTAATTAGTTTCATAAGAG
>DAIEHY010000137.1 GCA_027353165.1 Desulfosporosinus sp. | reverse complement strand
AAGGAACGTGATCATACGGACATTGTTGGGTTTAGCTAGGTTGTCCGTAATATAGAAGATCAATGTTTTAATTCCGCCAAAAAGATCCGGCTTTATAAGGTAACACCCTAAGACTAAACCCGCAAATAATCCAGGTTGAACCTGTTTGGATAGTATTGCTATAGGAATAACCACCATAAAGGGTAAGAGAGAAACCCAAGAACTGTCCATATAGACCCTCCATCAGACTCAGTTTGCCCTGAAAGGTCAGAATAATGCGTTCATAGATAGGAGTTGTGTCATAATGTTATGCAGTTGCACCCCGCTTTAATTGACTCGCCAGATACATACCAAGACCAATGACGCTCTCAATGTGCAACTGGTTTTCAATGGAGGGCTCGAATAGGATGGTGGCATTGGCCTGAACATCTTCATCCCCTTCCCAAACAATCACACACAAGGAAGTTTCAGGAAAAGCCCGAAAAATAGCGGACGCATCACCAAAAGATGCTGGATTGCCCCCCAAGGTAGCAGCACTTGTTAATAGTTGTTTAGATTGCTGTCCAAACGTCTTGATGAGACCAACAATTGAATTTTTATGAAATGCTGGATAGAATAACATACCACCATTCGGAATTTCTTTGAGACTGACCCATTTTTTAGGCGTTTCCTGAGGCGGTCGCGCATATACCAGGTAATTAAGGATTATTATAGAAGCAGTAATTTCTGGTATATGTCCATCAACTTTCCTATAGATTGTTTCGGTATTACAATCCAAAATATATTCGGAATTAAAGAACAACACGATAAATTGACGGATATCACTATAATAAGTAACAGCCAGCTGTGTTGCGATTTCTTCAGGCACCTTTTTCTTTAAATCCTGCCAGTATTTATCATAAGCAACTCGATAATTAGTTTCCATCTCCAGACACCTCCACCTCGAACTAGCCTGTGAGTATATTTTCATCCTCACATCAACCTCTAAAAGCGAATGCCACCTCACCTCATTTCTACGAATAAAAAAGAAGGCTACTCGTCGAGTAGCCTTTACCTCTAAAATTAAATCCCGCAAAGTTCCTCCAGAATTAATGGATACACGGCTCTAGATTAATCTTCAACAAACTTACAAAACGTTATTAACCGGAGTATTGAGGTTCGTAACAACTACACCTTACAACTTCGAAAACTAAACCAGATAAATGATCTGCTCTAACTAACCAGTAAGGGAATCCTCTTAACCTAACTAACTTAAACCAGTCAAAAACTATAGTTTTAAAGGTAATGAAACTAATCTGGACAAATCCTCCACTATTTCTTCAATGACTTTAGGTCTAACTGGGATTTTGTTCTAAAAAAATTCACCTTAGGGAAAACCTACACTCGTAATCAGACACTATACCTAGCTACAAATTTTGACTGACAAAACGAACTGCTGATTACTACCACCAAATTTAACAAACCACTAACCACCTACTGAGTTTCCGACGACTAGACTTCAAATGACCAACTGACTTACTTCTAAAGGAGAAGAGGAACTTTGCGGGAAAACTTTCTTTTTAAACTACAAAAACCACCCTTCTAGGTGGCTCCAATTCCCCGAAAATTCAGCATCAAAACTTAACTAATTGCAATGCTTAAACCTTCGATGAATCGAAACTTTACCTAGCACGCTACCAATAAGTTATTTGCACTCTGAATCTTTTATGCTTGAGTCTTTCTACCTTCATTATAACTGAATTTGGTTCTCTGTCAAGTGCCTCCCACAAGAAAACACAGAAAAATCCTCAACTAAGATTCGTCGCAGCTCTGTAGAATACCAGGTTTACGAAATACCCCCATAGGGGCTGTACAAACTTGTTTAAGGTGTTTTTCACATCCCCACTTTTGTTCTATAATAACAACAACAAAACAAAATCGTCCCATTCCACTTCGAGAGTGAAATGGGACGATTTTTACTGTTGCAACCACTTTGAGTTATGGAGACTAAATTTTTCACACACCCATTAAAACTCGGATAAACGCTACTTTCTATAATTCAGTTGCTCGTTCTAACAATGCCACAAGTAAATTTACAGCTGATTCCACATCACGTTTGTCTAGCATTTCGGCAGGGCTATGAACATATCGAGTGGGGACCGAAAGAACTCCTGAAGGCACCCCGCCCCTAGACAGATGAATCGCCCCTGAATCCGTTCCTCCATACTCCAAAACCTCCCACTGAAAAGGAATCCTATTTTCCGTGGCCACCAAGGCCATCCAACGTTTAACCTGAGGAGAGGTAATCATGGAGTGGTCGAGCACCTTAATCCCCACACCTAGCCCTAGTTCTACAGACATGGGATGTGCTTTGGGGGTATCCCCAGTCGCTGTGACATCCACAGCAATCGCCAAGTCAGGTTCGAGAGCATAGGCTGCCGTTTTAGCACCGCGAGTCCCAATTTCTTCTTGTACTGTAAAGACAAATGCTAATTCATGGGTGGACTTGGTCCGTTTAAGTGCTTCCATCGCAATAAAACAACCAATGCGGTCATCAAGAGTTTTAGAAATAATCCTTGTTCCAGAGTCTACGAAATCTCCCACAAAAACCGCCGTTTCTCCGATGTGGACAACCTGTTCAGCCTCTTCCCGAGAAGATACTCCAATATCAAGATAAAGTTTATCCAGCTTGAAATCGCTGGGTTTCTCTAATTTTTCAATCCCGATCATGCCGACCCTTCCGGTACTAAACTTAACTCTATGTCCAACAAGGTTGGGGATACGCACTCCTCCGAGAGGGGTAAAACGCAAGAACCCTTCTTTATCAATATGGGTAATCATTAACCCGATTTCGTCCATATGAGCAGCAACCATGATTTTCTTACCTGTTCCATGCCTCAGTACCATGAGATTGCCTAAAGTGTCTGACTTTAGTTCGTCACAGTAAGGGCGCAGTTGGGTGGCGATGAATTCCGCGACCCGTTCTTCCGATCCGGACGGGCCAAATATCTGGGTTAACTGTCCAAGCATTGTATAATCCAAATCCATCACACATTATCCTCCTCGTCGATCGAGCTAACCATAAACATACGCGGGAGATCCTTTAATAGTTCATCAACAAGGTTAAGACAAGCTTCATAATCCTTTTCTGAAATAATCGAGGCAAAAGAATGAATGTAACGACAGGGTACACTTAAAACAATTGTCGGGATTCCAGCTTGGCTAATATGAATCGAACCAGCATCATTTCCGCCGCTAGTTCCGCGTCGAAACTGGAGTGGAATTCCCTTTTCACGAGCTAAGTCTGTCACCCACTGGATAAGTTTGGGGCTGTAAAGGGTTCCTCGATCCATTAGAGAACAAGCAGGGCCTTTACCTAACTCTGTTACCCATCCCTCTTCTTCACGCTCCGACACATCAGCAGCGACTGTTCCCTCAATGACAATGGCAAAATCAGGAGCAAGGTGATAAGCCGCCACCTTAGCACCCCGGAGACCCACCTCCTCTTGCACAGTAAACGCAGCGACTAAAGGAAAATTATACTCCTTTTTGAGAAGCTCTACTATGATGGCACACCCTACCCGATCATCGAAGGCCTTCCCTTTGTATAGACCCTCCCCGAAAGGCTCGCATTTCGTCATAAAATAGGCATAATCCCCTAGTTTCACCTTACTGCAAGCGTCTTCCTTAGATTTAGCTCCTATATCAATATAGAGTTGGTCAAAGGACAAAGCCTTTTGTCGTTCTGACCTTTTTTGTAAATGAATGGCTTTAGCGCCGATGACCCCAAAGATAGATTCATTAATCTGTACTGGTTTTGAGACGAGGATTCGAGCATCAATTCCGCCAACAGGCCGAAATTTGAGAAAACCGTCACTGGTTATTTCGATGATCATCAGCGCAACTTCGTCCATATGAGCTGCAAGCATAACTTTCGGACCAGAACAATGTCCATTTTTAATCGCAATCAGATTTCCCATTTTATCAATCGTCAGCTGCTCTGCAAAGGGTTCAATTTGTTGACGCAAGAAGTTTCGGACGACTCCTTCAGCCCCTGAGGTCCCGTTCAATTCGCTCAGACTCTTCAATAACATAAAAATCCCTCCAAATCGTCAGGTAAGGAGGAGATAAAATGAGCCAGTAGTTTTCCTGAGTTTAGCACATCTTGCATATCGAGAGTTTCCACTGAGGTATGCATATAACGTAAAGGAATTGAGATCAGCCCGGTAGGAATACCAGCTTGGGTTACTTGAATAGCCCAAGCATCCGTTCCAGAATGTCCCGGGATCGGTTCAATTTGAATAGGTAACCGGTGCTCTTGAGCAGTTTCAGAGAAATGACGGTAAATGGCGGGATGAATGTTGGGACCGAGGGCCACTGTAGGTCCCTTCCCCAAATCAAACGTAACTTGACCCTTCGTGTCTGGAGTACTTGCGTGAGTAACATCAATAGCCACGGCTAGATCTGGATTAAGCGTATAGGCACTAGTTAGCGCTCCCCGAACTCCTACTTCCTCCTGAGTCGTAGCCACAGCAATCACATCATGCGTATGCTGTAGGTGGGAGAGTTCTTCCAAGCAAACCATCATCACTACGACCCCAGCTCGATCATCCAACGATTTTCCCGCCATCACATTATGAAGTAAAGAATAGGTTTCTCGCCTTAAAGTAATGATATCCCCCACTTGAATAACCTCATTAAGTTTAGAGGCCGAAAATCCAACATCAATAGCCATTTCCTCCATCTTAACTGCTTGATCCGAGTCCGGATTTTGTATTAGATGCGGAGGCAAGGAACCAATAATGCCAGGAATAGTTTGGCGTCCATGAACTAGTACTTCTTGGGACAAGAGGGTTCGCTGGTCTACCCCACCAATGGAGGTAAAACGCACAAAACCACGGGGATCGATTTTCGTTACAATAAGGCCGATTTCATCCATATGAGCAGCTAACATAATTTTAGAACGTTTGCCATTGCCCTTTTTTAACGCATAAATATTGCCAAACGCATCACACCGCACCTCATCCGTTAAAGGAGTAAATCGTTCACTAACCAAAGAAGCGATAGAGGATTCATAGCCGGAAACCCCTGAGCTTCTTGATAAAAGACTAAGAAATTCTCTCGCGCTCTGTATTTGCGCGTTGATCAAGTGATTCCACCTCCTCTCGAAAACATTAGTTCATTATGTTCGTATTGTTTATATATTACTTCGCCTTTCCTTTCAGAATATCCTTTGTTGAACAATCACACACTTGGTCATTTTGAACCAGACGAAGAGACCTATAGCAGTCTCTATTTATTTTAAAAAACAGCTTACGATCCAGAATGGTACTAGATGTGTAAAATAAGTTATAACTAAAACTTGAATATGGACATCTCTACTCAACAAAAGCCCTTAGGAACTTGTGACTTCCTAAGGGTAGTATTAAAAACCTTATAACATTATTCTCTGCTCCAATGGAGCCCCTATAAAGAGTAGTCCATCTAGCTGAACGAATTACTTCGAGAGCTTTATGATACAGTTTCCCAACTCTTTATCTGCCAATTTACATGAAAACAGATCTCCGTCAAGCACAGGCCCAACTCCCGCAGGAGTACCCGTAAAAATAATATCCCCTTGACCCAGTCCAAGGTGCTTTGCGGTATATTCAATGACTGTCGGTAAGTCAAAAATCATATTTTTTACATTACCCCGTTGGACTTCTTGTCCATTCTTGTCTAAAGAAAAGTCAAAATTCATCATAGCCTTAAGTCCTGGAAAAGGCTGCCAAGGGGTAATTACGGCTGAGTTAATAAACCCTTTGGCAAGCACCCAGGGATAGCCTTTCCCTTTTAAATCTGTC
>DAIEHY010000136.1 GCA_027353165.1 Desulfosporosinus sp. | reverse complement strand
TTTGAAAACGATCAGTGAGTAGATTTTGGTGTTGGAAATTAACGGTGTTTTGAACGGTGGCCTTGATTTGATGCCCTTTATCGGAGGGAGTAAAATACTTCTGTAGGAATTCTGGAGGAGTGCTTGCAAAATCATTTTGTTTGTAGAGTCCGTCTTTGGCTTGTTTCAGTACATTGACGTCGATATCCGTGCCAAGGACGGTGAACTTCGCGTTAGAGAAATATTCCATCATTGTCATAGCGAGTGAGTATGGTTCTTGGCCGCTTGAGCATCCTGCGCTCCAGAGTTTTAAAGGGGCTTTGTTCTGGAGAAGTAAGGGTATAATCGTTTCTCTCAGAGTTTTCCATTGGTTAGCATCCCTGAAAAATTGAGAAACGTTAATCGTTAAATGCTTGAAAAAGGCGTCATATAAAATGGGATCAGTATTGAGGGCTTTCAAAAAGTCTGGATAGGCTGGGTGTCCGTGGGAATTCATAAAGCTAAGGATACGCCGTTGCATTTGGTTTTGTTTATAGAATTTTAGATCTAGCCCGCTTTTGGGATGAAACCCTTTAACAAAGTCTTCATAAGTATTAGCAATGGAGGTAAAGGACAAAGGGTAACACCTCTTTCTTATTTATTAATTCCTTACTTAGGCGAAAAGGTCAATGATCATCCCTCGAATTTCATCAATTTTGGTTAATAACTCGAGGGGTTTGGACTGTTGATCTAGAAGCTGTTTTCCAAGTTCATCGAGCGCTTGATCGATTTTTCCGATTCGTGCCATGACCTTCGGGCGACCTTGATAATCCCAGGACGTATCCTCTTGCATTGCGCGACTTTGTCCAAAGGTTGAACGAAGGAACGATTTAACCATATCATGGAAGTCCTTAAGATCTCGGATTGAGAGGGAATGAGCTAACTTCTTCCCTTGTGTTCCGAGGCGCTCAAGAAAGGCTTGGAGTTCAATGCGTTGGATTTTTTGGGTCTGAGATAAAACACCACTAAACTCATTAGTATGCTCCGAGGAACTTTGAGCTTCTAGATTCGGAGCCAGAGGTTGATGCGGGGAATTAATGCGTAAAGACATAGTCAGTCATTCTCCTCTTAGAAAGGATAAATTATGCAGACACGCAGAGTTTTTTTAAAAACAATACTGGGTCTTGGGGCAGTCATATTACCATGGGGTTTTTTACCGACTCGTTTTGGAGAGGCTATAAAAACAGGGCTAGGACGTCCGCCCGTTGAATTGCTACTACCTCCTGAGACTAATCCACCTCAAGAGATTGATTTTGAAATCCTTAGTCGGACTGCGATGGATGACATCTACGTTTTGACCGCTCCTGAGATGCAAGGACGCAAAGCGGGAACTGTGGGGGAGACTAGAGCCGCAGAGTATCTGGCCACACAATTAAGTATGTTAGGCTTACGGCCGATGGGGGACCCAAATACGGGCTTTATTCAAGCGTTTACGATTCCTCCGGTAGTGGAAGCTAGGGTCAATGGCCGACTAACCTTTAAACCCGGGGATAATAGTAATTTAAGATCTCCCTGTGTCAACTTAATAGGTGGGTTAATGGGCGAAAAAACAGAGGAGATAATTCTTCTCTCAGCTCATTATGACCATCTGGGGCTCTATGAAGAACGAGTCTACCCTGGGGCGAACGATAACGCCTCTGGGGTGGGGTGTATTCTGGATGTCATACGGCGGATTCTTCGTGAAAAAGAAGCCCCGAAACGCACGATCGTTATCGCTTTTTGGAGTGCCGAAGAGATGGGATTTATAGGGTCTCAGGCATTTGTACACTCTTCGACGTTTCCCCTCGACCAGATAAAAGCGGTTCTAAACGCTGATTCAGTCGGAAATGGAATGATAGGAAACTTTGCACTCTGGGGGGATGGAGAAAATACCGCAGTAAATGCCATTCGCCAGGCCGCTTCTAAATGTGGGGCTAGCGCTCTATTGACTCCCAGAGCGGGTCATAACAGCGACTCCGTGAGTTTTGCCATGGCGGGAATTCCTGCGGTAACAATTTTGGCCCAAGACTGGCTATACAAAAATCATACCCCTGAAGACACCAGCGCACTTATAAAAACTGAACAAATTCACTTAGTATCGGAAATAATATACCAAGCAGTACGCTTACTTGCTTTTTAAGGGATTGTGGCAGGAACTGGTGGCTCGGTAATCAAAGGTTGGTTATTGGGCTCGGTGACGTCGTATTTGGAGCGAAGAATGATGAGGTCAATCCTGCGGTTTTTTCCTTGTCCGAGTGCGGTTTCATTTGAAGCAATAGGCCGGTATTCCCCGTAACCCGTCGCAGAGAGTCGATTGGGAGAAATTCCTTCATGCTGGAAGATCTGTACCACGTTAGTGGAACGAATCACGGAGAGTTCCCAGTTACTAGGGAATTGGACAGTGTGAATCGGTAAATTGTCTGTATGTCCTTCAACTTTGATTTGGTTGGGTGAGGCGGCAAGGACGGTGGAAATATTTCTGAGAATTTCGCGAGCCCTAGCGTTAATATCAGCTGAGCCGCTTTCGAAAAGTAGCGTTTCCTGAATACTGACCACTAGACCACGCTCTTCTATGGAAGATAATAGCTTAGATTGTATTCCGTTGTCAGCCGCAAACTTATCAAGTTTGGCCTTGATTCCTTCAATGCTCAAGCTTTCGGCATCGGTATTTCCCTGACCTATGTTTTTATTTACCCCGTTCGCATCTGAGGCTGATTGAGTCGTGTTGTTTGGATCGGATCCTTTTCCAGGAACCGTGGTTTTAGAAGAAGGTGTGCCTGTCTGAAAGAGAGACGGTCCTTCTGGGCTTTTGGCCATCTCGATTTTCGCGGGAACCCCTCCACCGAGGGCCTTGTTGAGGGATTCAGCAACGGCTTGGAATCTTTCGGCATCGACTTTACTCATGGAATAAAGAACGACAAAAAAGATCATCAGTAGGGTAATGAGGTCAGAATACGTAAGAAGCCAACGTTCACCATTTTCTTTTTCAGCTTCGTGTTCGCGTTTTCTACTCATCGGCTTTCACTAACAACGGCACGTCCAGGTTCAGTTATACTTTCTTCGGATTTTGCCTCAGAGGGAAGTACTGAACCAACGTGGGTTTTCAATTTCTCTTTTAGGATGGAAGGGTTTTCGCCTGCCTGAATAGATAGGATCCCGTCCAGAACCATCTCCATGGCTGATACTTCTGCTTTGTCCTTCATTTTAAGTTTTGTGGCAATGGGAAGATATAATAGGTTTGCTGTAGCGACCCCATAAAGGGTTGCAATAAATGCAGATGCGATAGAATGGGAGAGTGCTTCCGGATCTGAAAGATTTCCCAACACCATGACGAGGCCCATGACCGTCCCAACAATTCCCATCGTAGGACTATACCCGCCGGCAGCTTCGAACACCGCGATTCCAACCTTATGGCGTTTCTCCAAGACAGCGATATTCGACTCTAGGATCTCCCTGGTAATTTCCGGGTCAGTTCCATCAATAACGAGTTGCATGCCTTGGTTAGTAAAGCGATCTGTCACAGTTTCAAGTTCTTGTTCCAGACTGAGTAACCCTTCACGCCTTGCTTTTTCTGCAAATCTTACGAGCGTTTCATAAGCTTCAGCGGTTCCGAACGTTTGGGAGGTAAACGCAAGTTTAACCCATTTGGGGAGGTTCTTGAGGTCAGAGAGTGGGAAACTGACTAAAACTGCCCCGCTAGTCCCTCCGAAAACGATCAGTGCCGCTGAAAATCCCCCAAGGGAACTAACCGAGCCACCTTCTAAAACATAGCCGGTGAGAAGGAACCCGAATCCTACGATAATTCCAATTATAGTCGATAAATCCATGTTGCTGTTGCCTCATCCCTTATATTATTGGGCATGATCATTATTAATAAGGGATTGTGACGTACCTCCCTTGCATTTTTATATGGGGTTTAGCAAATAAGTAAGTGAATAGTAAAACGTCGATTTTATACTTACTTTATTGTATCGTCAAATTTTATGCTGAACTTTAGTCCCTTTATTTGGTAATTAGAAGTAAACTTTTTTAAAATATACACTTATTATACAGGAAAAGCGGAGTTACAGCTATAATTCTTGCTTTACCCTAAAAAATATCCATAGAAAAACAAAAAGTTCCTCTTTAGTTTTGATGGGTTATCTTCGATATAAAGAATAAGACTAAGTATTTGGAGTGAGTTACATGAAAGTTGACGGCACATCGATGTCTCTAATTGGGAGCATTCAGGCGGCTAATCGTATCAAACAAGTTGAGAAGAAGACGGCAGTTTCCGAAACCGATAGAATAGCCGTTTCGGATAAAGCACAAGTTTTCCAGTCCTTACTTCAGAAAGCTAAAGAGATTCCGTCTGTCCGTGAGGAACGTGTTCAAGCCCTCACTGAACAGATTGAACAAGGAGAATTTAAAGTTAACGGACAAAAGATAGCCGACAAGTTATTGGAAGCATATCAGAAAGATTAAGGGACCCAACATTCAGAGGGGGAGATTTCCGTGTCTGAAGTACTCCGGAATTTAAACGAAAACTTAAAAGAACAAGTTGAAATCTATCATGAAACCCTAAACCTAGAGGAGCTCAAGCAGAAAGCCTTAATTAAGAATAATCTTCCAGAGATTGAATCAATAACAGCTCAGGAAGAATCGCTGATTATCAAGGTCAATCGTCTGGAAAAACAACGCCTCTTGTGGGCTGAACAAATCGGACGTGAACTTGGGAGGGTACCTGAAGACCTCACATTGGCTGAACTGGTTGAAAATTTCCCTGTCTTAGAGGATGTGCGCCTTGACCTAGATCGGGTGGTCGAGCGGCTACAAGAAATCCATACGATTAACTCACAACTTCTTGAACAGGCTATGAAAATTGTGGATTATACAGTGGGGCTTTTAACACACCAAGAGAGTAATACCTATGCGGTTCCAGGCCAGAGAGAGAATGAAGAGAAAAAGAAACGGCAGCTTATGGATTGGAGGGTTTAAGACATGAGTTCCACGTTTGGTGGTTTAAATATATTGTCCCGAAGCTTATATGCTAATCAGGCTTCGCTGGAAACGGTGGGGCATAATATTGCCAATGCCGGAACGGACGGTTATTCCCGGCAGAGGGTCAATTTGGCAACCGCTTCTCCAGCGGGGGAGGTTTATGGGCGAACTAAGAATTTTGCGGGAAGTGGAGTCACGGTAGCCTCAATTACTAGGGCAAGGGATAGGTTTACGGATCAACAATTGTGGAAGGAATCAGGGACCCTCGGCTATAGTCAAACAAGCAGTGCTGCGTTAAGTAAAATGGAAGGGGTATTTAGCGAGCCTTCAGAAACCGGTATTCAGACCGTGCTTAACCAATTCTGGACGTCTTGGCAAACACTCTCGACCAACGCTTCTGATTCTGGAGCTCGTACAGCGGTAGTACAACGAGGAGTAGCCGTTGCGAATGCTATAACCCATGCCACCGAGCAGCTTAGAGACACGGCCGGCAATATTAACACGGAAGTTGTTGCCAGTGTTGATAAGATTAATCAAATTACCACGAATATTAATAAGCTAAACGATCAGATTGCCTTCACTGAGTTCGGTGGGGCCAATCATGCTAATGATTTGCGAGATAGTAGGGACTTGCTCGTCGATGAATTGTCTAAGCTCGTCGATGTTACAGTCAATGAAGATAGCTCAGGAAAATATAATGTTCAAGCCAGCGGTGTGACCTTAGTGGATACCAAAGGGTATTGCATCAAGTTAGGAACTGTGCCAACTCCAAATAATAAGAGCACTGATGTTCCCGGGTATGCAGTAAGGACCGTTGTCGTCGCCGATACAGGAAAAGCAGTGGACTTTAAAAGCGGCGAAGTGGCTGCATTGATTGATTCACGGGATTCG
>DAIEHY010000135.1 GCA_027353165.1 Desulfosporosinus sp. | reverse complement strand
TCTTCCTGTTTCGAATTAAATGCTCTTATTTTAACATCTCCATAAGTCCAAAACGTCCTTGCTTTAATTTCTTTGTATCCCAACTTTCGTCTCAAATCCATATATTCTATATATTCACTTGAATCTGTAGTAGTCCCTGGTACACCAGAATCCCAAATAACTGCAATTGGATATGACTCATGTAATAATTTAATCCCCCGCATATGATCAGCATCTCTATGCGTGTTTATAAAAACATTTATTTCGGATCTTGTACCCATAGCTCTATTTAAATAATTGATCACTGAATCTTTATTATCATTTGTGATATTACAGTCAATAACAAATGTTGTCCCATTTGGCATTAAGATTAGTGTCATGTCACCACAACCAACATCAATAAAATGAATTTCCATTACACTACCCCACTCCCTAAATTATTGATCTATTTATACAATATTTATATCACATGTACGTGCAACTCATATATTCCCTCAGGTTCGCATTTGGTTACAAAGCCATTGATACTAAAAATAAAAAGCCAATAACCGTGATATTTCAGTTATTGGCTAAGATGCTTTTTGGTTAGTCCAGATCATTATTAATTTTTCCAAGTGGCTAATATTCATTATCCATTAGTGACAGACTTTATTATCTGTATACACTGACTTTACCCACATTTCGAGTAGCCACAGTGGGTACAAACAACACAACCGCTTTCATGGTTGATCGCCATGCCACATTCTGGGCAGGCATTTTCCGGAGCAACGTCGGCACGGGGTTTTTTTACGGCCGCCTTTTCAGGCTCAGACTTTCTTTGCCCAATAACATCAGTCTTTTTAGCCGCAGGCACTTTTTGTTGTGTACTCATTTCAACATTAGCAAAATTTATTCCGACGTCATTATATTTCTTAATTACTCGAGCGATGGCATCTGGGCAAGATGTAACATTAACTCCTTCACGCCGCATACAGGCTGGGCAACGAATCCCTTTGATCTGCTCGGTAATTGCATCGACAGATAATCCTGAACGCAAGGCAGTGGAGATCAAACGAGCGGTTGCTTCGGATTGGGATGAACAACCTCCTGCTCGCCCCGTATTCGTAAAGACTTCACAAATCCCTTTTTCATCCGCATTTACACTAACATATAGGTTTCCACACCCGATTTTTATTTTCTCCGTAACCCCTATGGTAGTGGTCGGTCGTGGACGAGGAACGACTGTGTTCGCTTCTGGGATAAACGGCATTTTAGGGATAACCTGTTCAATTGCTAGTGGGTCTTTACCTTCAACCCGCTTGTCATCCTGGCTTTGTTTCGCTGAGGTTCCCGTGGAAAGTACCTGTTCTTCCCGACTTCCATCGCGATAGACCGTCAATCCTTTGCAGTTTAATTCATCCGCCAACCGATACGCTTCAGCAATTTCTTCCCGAGTCGCGGAGTGAGCAAAATTGATCGTTTTAGAGACTGCGTTATCCGTGTATTTCTGGAAGGCTGCCTGAATTCGGATATGCCATTCAGGGGCAATCTCTTGGGCCGTGGTAAAGACTTCCTGTACCCAGTTCGGGACTTCAGCTAAGCCTAGAACCGTCCCCATTTCCGCAATCTTTTGCGTGAGTTCTTGAGAATAGAAACCGAACTCTTTGGCGAACGCTTCAAAGAGCGGATTGACTTCCACTAAAGCCGTCCCATCCATCACGGTTTTAGTGTAGGCAACTGCAAAAAGTGGTTCTACCCCACTTGAAGCTGCACAAATCATGGAAATAGTTCCCGTAGGTGCTATGGTTGTCAGCGTTGCATTCCTGAGCTTCATAACTCCGTCATAAATAGATCCCTCGTAATTTGGGAAAGTGCCCCGTTCTTCAGCTAAGCGCTGAGATTCTATGCGGGCTTCAGTTTGAATGAATTTCATCACTTTTTCTGCATACTCGACTGCCTCTTCAGTGGCATATGAGGTCTGAAGTAAAATAAGCATATCTGCAAATCCCATGACGCCTAGACCGATTTTCCGATTTCCTTTAACCACCTCATCAATAATCGGCAGGGGATATTGGTTCGCATCAATTACGTTGTCAAGGAAGCGAACAGATAATCGTGTTACTTGACTCAAACGCTCCCAATTGATAACCATTTTCCCTTCTTTTTCAATCACCATTAATTTGAGATTGATCGAGCCCAAGTTACAGGCTTCATTAGGGAGCAAGGGTTGCTCACCACAAGGATTGGTGGCTTCAATCTCTCCCAATAAAGGGGTAGGGTTTCCTTGATTTAAGCGATCGAGGAAGACTATTCCAGGTTCTCCGTTTTGCCAAGCATGGTCCACAATCTTATTAAAAATCTCAGGCGCAGATAATTGGCCGACTGCACTGTCCGTATGGGGATCGATAAGGTCATAAGGGCGCTCTTCCCGAACCGCTAGCATAAACTCTTCCGTAATTCCTACGGAGATGTTAAAGTTCGTAATTTCTTTATTATCTTCTTTACACTGAATAAAATCTATAATATCCGGATGGTCGACACGGAGAATTCCCATATTGGCTCCCCGCCGGGTACCGCCTTGCTTAACTGCTTCCGTAGCAGAATTAAAAACCTTCATAAAAGAAATGGGACCGGAGGCCACTCCACCCGTTGAACGGACCATACTGTTTTTAGGGCGTAAACGAGAAAAGCTGAAACCTGTCCCGCCACCCGATTTATGAATAATTGCGGCATTCTTGATCGCATCAAAGATTTTTTCCATCGTATCTTCAATTGGCAAAACAAAACAAGCACTTAATTGACCAAGATCTCGACCTGCATTCATTAGGGTTGGTGAATTTGGCATGAACTCCAGGTTCGCCATCATCGTGTAAAATTCTTTGGCTAAGGCTTGAGTTTCTTGCTTACCCTTGCCATATTGAGTCTCTTCTATTTCAGCTACTACACTGGCGACTCTGTATATCATATCCTCCGCAGTTTCTGCCACTTTCCCATTGACCTGTTTTAGATACCGTTTTCCCAATACTACTCGGGCATTGGGCGTTAAATTAGCCTTTACCCAGCTTTTTGGTGCTTGTCCCTCGAAACTCAACTCGAATCCCCAACTTTCTTTTTACTCTTTAACCTAGCTTTTTACTATTTAGTTTTTCGCTTTTCGATAAGACCTTTTAACTCTTCCATAAAACGTTGAATGTCTTTAAACTGACGATAGACCGATGCAAAACGTATGTAGGCTACTTCGTCCAAGCTAAATAGTTGTTCTAACACAGCTTCTCCCACTTCAGCACTCGATACCTCACGCTCGTGGCTATTGCGAAGCATCTTTTCAATTCGGTAAGCAACATCCTCGATTTGTTCTCTAGAAACCGGACGTTTTTCACAAGCCCTGAGCATACCCGCCATCATTTTGGAACGCGAAAATTCTTCTCGTAGACCCTCTTTTTTTACAACTACGAGTGGAGAATCTTCAAATTTTTCGAAGGTAGTAAACCGGCGCGAACAGTAATCACATTCCCTACGCCTACGGACAGTTGTTCCTTCTTCAACCTGCCGCGAATCAAGAACTTTGGTTTCTACGTTTCCACAAAAAGGACAGTGCACAGGTTTCACCCCACAATATGTAGTATGTTTTTTATTTAACCACACTATATGTAGTGTTGTCAACTTTCATTTTCGGCATTTAAGCTCGTCCATTCTCTTTTACGCCACTTAATGTTCACGATCTCTTTATTCCTTGTTTTCTCTTAGTGAACATCTATTAATATCTATTAATAGCTTACAAAGCTTGGTCATTTAAATTGTCAATCTGTCAAGGTTTCTATCACTCATCAATTGAACTGGAAAAGGGCAGACTAAGCATTGTAATTTCTCATAATGTATATCTGAAGAAGGAAGTGACATAATGGTGATTAAAAAATTCCCGCATGAAAAAGATCCTAATCCCAATACTAAACCTATCCCATCTCGTCCAGAAGATCTACCGAGTATGGATTCTAGAGATGGCCATGGTCTTTCAAAAGAGGAAGCCTTACGTTCAAAGAAATAATAAGTCCTAAAAAACTGCTTCAGGTGGAGAGTTATCACTCCATCTGAAGTTTAGCTGAACTTATCCAGGGCTTAACGCCACAAAAGAAGACATCACTTCATACTATTTTGAAGTGATGTCTTCTTTTACTACCGGAGTTACATAGGTTAAACTGTCACTGTTGTTCAGAGGATACGGCTGCCTGTGCAGCAGTTACTGAACTTTCAAGTACTCGGGCCTTTTCCTTTTCCTCCTCTACTAAGTGTCGGCGCAATACTTTCCCAATGGCTGTTTTCGGCAAGGACTCACGGAATTCAATTTTCTTAGGAATCTTAAATGGCGCGAGCTTCCCTTGACAAAAGGTAATGATTTCTTCTTCTGTCGCACTGGTGCCTTCTTTTTGAACGATGTATGCTTTTACCATTTCCCCCCAATATGGATCAGAAATTCCAGCACACACCGCCTCTCTTACAGAAGGATGTGTATACAAGACCTCTTCAACATCGCGTGGGTAGACATTATATCCTCCCGTGATGATCATATCCTTTTTCCGATCAACAATATAGAAAAAACCCTCCTCATCCCTATAGGCAATATCGCCCGTATATAACCAGCCATCTTTCAGAGTAGCTGCAGTCTCCTCAGGTCTTTGCCAATAACCTAACATGACCTGGTCTCCCTTAACTACTAACTCACCAATTTCTCCCGTTTTTTGCTCTTGTTCTCCTGTCTCCAAATCCATGATTTTGGCATCCGTATTAGGCGCTGGAACTCCGATTGAACCCACACGTGCATGGAATATCGGATTTAAATGAGTTGCCGGCGATGCTTCCGATAAACCGTAGGCTTCGACCAATCTTCCCCCTGTTAATTCCCCAAAACGGAGCGCTACTTCCCTGGGAAGTGGGGCTGATCCACTTAAGCAACAACGAATCGAAGAAACTTTATAATCCATAATTCTAGGGTGATTTATGACTGCAACATACATAGTCGGCGCTCCCGGAAAGAAAGTAGGCTGATAATCGTTGATATGTTGAAGTACTGCATCGATATCAAATTTTGGTAAAATAATCATGGCTCCACCGGAAATGATCGCTAAGTTCATACAAGCTGTCAAGGCATATATGTGAAATAGGGGTAATACTGTTAAGACTCTTTCTTCGCCCTCCCTACCCAATATCCAATTCCAAGCCTGCATAGCATTGGCAACAAGATTAGAATGAGTTAGCATAACCCCTTTCGCTACTCCAGTTGTCCCACCTGTGTACTGCAAAACAGCTAGCTCGTCCGATTTGCCCTCTAACGGTGGAGACTCAACTCTATCCAAGTTTGTATCAGCAATAATGTCATCAATATCTAGAAATACAGGATTATCCACTAAACCTAACCCTTCTAACCCTGAAAATGAACTTGTCCCGTCTAAAGCAATTATATTCAGACCTACTTCAGCTTGGATCGCCATGATCCTTGGCAAAAGCTGAGGAATTGAAACAATCCCCATGGCCCCAGCGTCTTGTAAAAGTGCTTTTAATTCGTTTTCCACATAAAGGGGGTTCGTCTGGACCACCACTGCTCCAATTCTTTGGATGGCAAAAAACGCAATAACCCAATTTGCACTATTGGGCATATAGATCGAGATCCGATCCCCTTTTTTTACTCCCTTCTGAGTTAACACTTTAGCTAAACGTTCAATTTGAGTATTCATCTTACTGTACGAAGTTGTCTTCCCTGCAAAAATCAGCGCTGGATTATTAGGATATTTATGTTGGGTCACTCTAAACATTTCTAATAGAGTATGTTCCGGAATCTCAAGATTTTTCGGAATATTATCCTCATAAAATTCATACCAGCTTCTCTCATGCAAGGCTTCAGCCATTGTTGTGTCCTCCTCTTCATTTTGAATGTTTACTCATTCACTTTTACATATATTAGCATACATAAATCATAATTTAAATCTATTTATTGAATTTTCTATATATAAATACTATTTAGTATAATTAAAAATTTAATAATCTGCTTTTCCGCTAACACAAAAACTACCTCGTTA
>DAIEHY010000134.1 GCA_027353165.1 Desulfosporosinus sp. | reverse complement strand
AACGTACGGAAATCCTCACCCGATAATTGGAGAGGAAAAGCGCGGGATCATCATCTGTTCGAGACTCCAGGTATTGACGTAGTTGTAACCGAGCTTCTATGGGCAACGGAACATTCCTCGAAACGTTCCCTTTACCTTTTCGAACTCGAATTGACCCGCTACGCTCACCGATTACCACGTCATCTCTGTCGAGCGCAACCATTTCAGAAACACGAAGTCCGCTATAAAGAAAGAGGTAAACGATAGCAATGCTTCTCTTGTTTCGGGTGCGCTCTGCTTCACGAAGTACCCGATTTCGCTCGTTTTTATCCAGTGATTTTGGGGCTATGAACCGTGATTTCCGAACCTCGGGCCGACGGATGTTTCGTAAGACGTGTGACGCATCTAAGTAACGGGGTCCCGCCAACAAAATGACGCAAAACCCACGCTAAGACAATTTGTGGATTGAAATATACGTTTTTTTCTACGCTAAGCATCTTTCTCTCGGGTTCTAAGTGGTCGCAAAGCATTTTCGGTGGTCGGTGGATTTGTATTGAAAGTGTACTCTCCAAGAAAATTGATGTGCTCCCACCCTAATGGGGAAATGTGATTTAGTAGTTCTTCGTTAAGTACCCCTTTTTTCGTTTTGAATTCTGTGGCCTTAGTCAAATAGAGGGTATTCCAGACGCTAATCGCATTAATCAAGATATTTAATGCACTTGCGCGTTGGAGTTGATCCTGTAAGGCTCTTTCGCGTAGTTCCCCATGCTTCCCGAAGAAGATGGCTCTGGCCAAGGCATTCATCGCCTCACCTTTATTTAGCCCTCGGTGAATTCTCCGTCTCATGGATTCGCTTGAAACATAATCCAAGATGAAAATCGTCTTTTCGATCCGTCCCATCTCGCGAAGCGCCGTAGCTAAACGATTTTGACGCGAGTATGACCCGAGTTTGCCCATGATAAGTGATGCCGAGACAACCCCTTCTCGAATGGAGTGGGCCAACCGCAATACATCGTCGTAATTTTCGCGAATGATTTTCATGTTAATTTGACCGCGCAACAGTTTCTCTAATTTTGGGAATTCATTCGCTTTACCAATTGTGTACAATTTGGAATCGGCCAGATCGCGCAGCCGGGGGGCAAATCGGAATCCAAGTAAATGCGTTAGACCAAAGACTTGGTCAGTATATCCGGCAGTATCGGTATAGTGTTCTTCTATTGCCAAGTCCGTTTCATGGTGCAAAAGTCCGTCGATAACATGTACTGCATCTCGGGAGTTCGTGTTAATCACTTTCGTATAAAAACTAGAAAATTGATCGCTCACAAATCGGTAAATCGTAGCTCCTTTTCCGGTGCCATAGTGCGGATTGGCATCTGCATGAAGTGCGGCCACACCGATTGGGACACGCATTCCGTCCGAAGAGGACGTCGTACCATCACCCCAATAAGAAGGCAGGCTTAGTCGATGGTGAAAATTAACCAGAACAGCCTGCGCTTTGTTCATTGCGTCTTCGTAAAGCCGCCATTGCGCGGTGTTCGCCATCTGCCGATATGAAATGCCAGGTGTAGCTTCAGCCATCTTGGTAAGGCCAATGTTAGTTCCCATCGCCATAAGAGTGGCTAGAACAACCATGGTTTCTTCTTCATTTGGAGGACGGTTTGTGGAAGCATGAACAAACTGTTCTTGAAAACCAGTCCACCGCGCCACATCTATAAGAAGATCCGTTAATTTGATGCGTGGCAGCATTTCGTATAATGACACGCTAAAGTCCCTAGCTTCGGTTGGAACATCTTTTTCCAACCGATTAATGTGCAGTTTCCCGTTCTTCAGGTTTATGCCTTCCAACTCATCAACATTCGAGGATACCCATTCCAGGCGTTTCGATAGAGATTCCATCCGTTCTTCTAGGTATTCATCAGCCGACATGCTAACGGCCAATTTTGTCTGATTTTGTTTAGTCTGATTCCAATCTGCTCTGGAAACGAGGTATTCATCAAAGTCCTTATGCTGGCGACTTCCAACAATGGAAACATCTCCGGATCGGATATAGTTTCGTAGTTCCGTGAGAACCGCCATCTCGTAATAATGACGGTTAATGGTTCCGTCGTCGTCATAGACATGGTTTTGCCAACGATTCGACACAAATTCAAGAGGAGCACCTTCAGGAACCTTACGTCTACCTGTTTCATTCATGTTCCTTACAATCTCGATGGCTTTCATCAAAGGTTCTGCTGATTTGGTTGAACGAAATTCTAGTGACTGCAGAAGTGTTGGAGTGTATTTACGGAGTGTATAGAACTTCTTCTCAAGTAAATCCAAATAATCGTAATCAACAGGTCGTGCTAAAGTCTTGGCCTCTTCCACAGAGGTTACAAGCTTATCCCAAGGCATCACGGCTTCTAGCGCTACAAAGGGATCAATTCCTTCATTGCGCGCTTTTATGAGCGCCTCCCCTAGATTAGCGAACTGTACGACTTTTTCATTGATGGATTTACCGTTCTGTTTCTGGATTTCTTCTTGGGCCTTACGACCTTTAGATAAAAGTGACATGATTTGGCGGTCATGAATTTCGAATGCTTGATCCGTTAAGTCCTGAGTCAATTCGAGTAAATAGGCGATTAAAATAGCGTATTTTTTCGAGGTATCAAATCGTCTCAAGGAATGTGGTTCATATCGAGCACCAATTTTGGAAAGTTGGCGTAATCGATTGGGGTGGATTCCCTTTGTATCAATTTTCAACTGCAGTTTTCGGATATACTCGAGCTTTTCAATTACTTTAAGAAATGAATCCGGGGAACCGGTGCCTGGAATGTCACGAAGCCATGCCAGATACGTTTTACTGCTTTCAGGCATGTGGGATAACGTATGATCCAACTTTTCCATCTGATCAGCTGTTAACGCGGATACAAGGTGTTTAAAGATCTTTTCTTCGGCTCGTTGCCGAACCTCCCATACAAGTCGCTCTATGACAGTCATTCCAGGCAGAATAACCTTTTGTTTCCGGAATTCTTCTAGTGTTGCTTGAATTAAATATTCAGCATCGCCGTTCTCCATAGCGCGTCGCAGTAGAAATTGAGACACATGGTGGTAATCATGAATAGTAAAATTACGGAAACCAAACTCACGTCTTATTTCATCAAGATGCTCATGCTTCGTTTGTTCCCGCTCAGCGTACACACTCAGCTCTTTTGAAGAGACGTCTAATTGTTTAGCAATGTAGTCCACAACGGAATCAGATATGTGGTGGACGTCAGAAAGTGTCCAACCAGGAAAGCGGAGAACGCAAAGTTGTAGTGCAAAGCCTAACTTATTCGAGGCTCTTCGGTGACGTTTAATGATTTCTAGATCATCAGGAGACAACGTATAATGACTTCCCAGTTCGTAATCACTGAGATGATCTGGTATGGACATAAGTTCCAAGCGTTGTTCTGATGTAAGTAACTCCCTTGCTCTCCTATTGGACACGTTTTTTCACCCTTTATTCCGATGTATTTCAGATGTGAATACATGTCTGAGATCTTCTATGAAAATTGGTAAAAACAATACCCGTTGAATCATACACAACATACTTTTGTATGATTCATTAAAATGCCGAAATACCTTGCCACGACAGCTTTAATTGCTAATTTTCTGTGTTCGAACTACTTCACTACCCGTATCAATCATACTTAGCATATAATGTTATACAGTAAGTATTTTTTGGTGGAGGGTCATTTTTGGAATTTGTTCAGCCAATCCGCGAGAAGAAACAAATCGATTCCATGAAGAAAATTCTGAGAGCCACGAATCTGAGGGACCATTGTTTGTTCGTTTTAGGGATTAACTCTGGTCTTCGCATCAGTGATTTGCTTAAACTGGATATTCGCGATGTGATGGACGACAGAGGGCGTGTAAGGGATCGAATTTCAATTCGGGAAACTAAAACGGGTAAAAGCAAAGACTTTCCAATTGGTGATACAGCACGTAAAGCCATTTTGGAGTATTTGGCCACTCGTTCTTATACATTCATTGATCCCCTATTTTTGTCCAGGAAGGGCGGTCATGCTTTGAAGAGACAGCAAGCCTATAAAATCATTAATGATGCGGCAAGAGCTGTCGGGATAAAAGAAAACATTGGCACACACACGCTTCGGAAGACCTTCGGGTACCACGCGTATCAATCAGGAGTGAGTCTGACCGTTCTCCAGAAGTTATTCAATCACTCCGCTCCAAGTGTCACCCTGTCCTACATCGGTATTACACAGGATGAGTTGGATGAGGTGTATCTGAATTTGAATCTTTAATCGAATATTTATGTAGTATGTTCACTGCTCTTCTTGTGGAGCTAACGGGCAGCAGTTTAGATGAACACTCGATTACAAATCTTGAATTAGGGAGCCACCTTGCACGTTGTTGTGACTATCGTCGAGATAATCGCAATGAGCCCATGCTAAATAAACTAATCAGAACTGCACCAGCCGCGAAAACCCAAGCTTCACGAAATGCTGACATATACCCTGCAGTTCCCGTGTTCAAGCCTGAATGAATCATAGAAGCAGCCACCGATGTTCCGATTGCAATGCCAATATTTTGTACCATTCGTTGAAATGCCCCGATTGTTCCCTGCAATTCAGTATCTACCGAACCCATTATTGCGGATAAATTCGCAGGAACAAATATACCTGCACCCGCTCCATATAGTAGTAGCAAAGCACCGAGTAAGATGGGGTACCAATTCGACTGTATTGCACTTAATATCGCGAGTGCAATCAACATGAGACTCAATCCTGCTATCATCAGTCTTAAAGTACCAAATGCCCCGATACGCTTACCTGACATTCTAGATAAAATGACGAGGCCCAATGGTGAGGCTAAATTGACAAATCCCACCTGCCATGGTGCAAGGCGTGATATCTGTTCGAGAAAATACGGTGGTATGATGAAGGCAACCGCAGTAGCCAAACCTAGGACAGTGACAGCGAATATGGGTACAACGAAGCTGCCATTCCGAAACAATGACAATGACACAATAGGATGTGATGATCGCTTCTCTAACACGATATAACCGGCAAGCGATAACACGAAGAGACAGAACAGCAGTATCCTCATGAATCCATGTATAGAATTTGCTGAAAGTCCGTAGAGGACCCCGAATGTAGCAATGCCTAAGAGAATATTACTCGACAAGTTGAGTGGCATTCGACCATGTCGCTCTGCCGTCACCTTCATAAGTCTTAAAGTCCCCCATATGCCCAGCAGACAAATGGGGACGTTAATCCAAAAGATAAATCTCCATCCCGCAAATGAGAGAAGTATTCCGCCAATGCTCGGTCCTAGCACCGGTCCTAGTCCGAGCATCATTCCAAGGGTTCCTAAAGCAACTTCTCGTCTTTCTTGTGGAATACATGTAGTGATAATAGCTGTTGATGTTGCTTGAAGCATCGCAGCACCAAGTCCTTGAAGTCCTCTAAACAGTATCAACTGGGAAGCTGAGAATGCTCCACCACTCAAAATCGAAGAGATTGCAAATACTATCAATCCCGATAAGTAAACCTTCAATCGACCAACTCGGTCGCTAACTCGGCCGAAAACTACAATGGTGGTAGTAAGTGAAAGGAGATACAAAGTTACTGTCCACGCAATCTCACTTACACTAACATGAAAGTTCCTACTCAGTGTTGGTAGTGCCACATTCATAATGCCTGTGTCCAGTGTGGATAAAAAAAGTCCAACCCCAGCCGTGAGAATAATAGGCCAATCATTAGTACGTGTATCCAGTCGGTTGATTGCCGTCAATTTCTGCATTATTCCACCTCGCTTCCCCTATTCGGTACAGAACCTGTAAGTTTTTTAAAAGTTACCCCTCTATCCCTTAACTGTTTGAAGGGCCTAAGGGTTCACCTTAAAACAGGCCCTTTCAAGGTAGATTGAGCAGGGTCATACCTTAAAATTTAACCCACGATAGAAGAAATCTCAGCGCTATCAAATTGATGTGGAATACTTCGGAAATTAACCGGACCTTCTTCATTACGAATAGCCTTGATTTCAACCCATCCGTCGCTTGTGGCTACTAAAAGCTTTCCCTGTACCAAAATTGTACTGCCAGGTGATT